>JAOZOF010000296.1 GCA_029933425.1 Marinilabiliaceae bacterium | reverse complement strand
CGAGTTAACTAAATTCGGATTTATCAATTGAAAATATTTTATCTGATGCTTTTCAGTCTACTTACCACATTCCGGCTGTAAACACTCTGTCTCTTTTACCATGTAGAGTCTCGGATCACTAAAAATATCCGTCCAATCGATACCTTCGCTATCATAAAATCTGTCCGGATCGAGTTCCTGGAGCAAACCAACTATACTTACCAGTGCTAATAATTTATGTCCATTTGGTTTGTTCGAATAAAAATTGGGGTAAAAGTCTTCCAGGAAATAGTCGCCATATCGTGTTACCGATTCTTCAATTTCTTTTTCCCTGTAACCCGGCGCAAGTGTTTTCATGTAAGCATATCCGTACAGATTGTCCAAATCCAAATAAGCACCATCCCTGATATTTTCATTTGCTCCATACCAGGTATTATCTTCTAACTGCAATGACAGTATTCCGTCAATCACATTTTTGGGATATGGGAAGGGTTTATTATGCAACTGATAAATGGGCCACATATGGGCACCGCCTCCTACCGGTTGGAATGAATTGGTGTGTTTTACGCCTTTTTTCCACCACCCTGTAGTTGGATCAAGATTTTCATTCAAGTAGTTAAAAACCGCCCTTTTCCACTTTTTAGTAGCCTGCTGACTTAGGCTATATGGAATTATTCCTCCCCATATCTGTAGCGATCCTCCCCATAATTGAGCCCAATCCACTTCGTTATCCAAATACAAAACAAGCTTATCAACAGTATTAAAATCTTCGTAAAACTTTGTCGGGTATTTTTTCTTTCCCCCCAACGGCCCTAATGCACTTATCACCATACCATTCCGATGAGGAACATTGTGCCACGTTGACTTGTACGAACCATCTTTCAGAGCAAATGAATTGATATGGTCTATCCACTCCCGGCGTTGTTTATCTGTTAATGAAGTTTTAAAATCCTCACCCATAATGGTTCTGATCAGTGCAATATCCAACGAACCGTATAATCCGTATTTCTCTCCATCACCAGGATATTGTCTGTAATAACCATAAGGTTTATCTACACCCTGAAGTTCTTTTTCGATGTAATCCATAACATCTTTACGAACATCAGCTATATCCATTTTCTTTTGAGCCTTATCATCTTTCAGGTTCATTTTATACATTTCGCCGGCTGCCAGTAAGAATGTGCCGGAAACATATTCGTGCGAATCATCTTTTGTCACATCTGAAGGCCTGTCTCCTACCAATTGGCCCCATTGTACTTTCCCCTCTTCACTGACAGCATCTGTTAGGGACTTCCATGCCTTTTTTACCACAGGCAGGTATTCTTCTTTATCTAAAATCCTATTGTTTATTCCATATGCCAATCCATAAGTAATAAAACCGGTTCCGCTTGTCTCTTTAACATGGGCATCATCAGGATCAGCGAGATTAGGATACCAGAACCCTTCTTCTGATTGTCTCTCCTTAAGCGACTTTGCCATCCGTTGAAGTAAGAGTTCATATCTTTTGTAATTCCCGTGATCCATTGGTAAATATTCTAATATTCTCACTAATCCGGCAATTGCCCAGCCATTCCCTCTCGACCACATCACTTTTTTACCGTTAGCTGTTACCTGTTTGTTGCCTTTCCACTCAGGATCATTTTTACGTTCTTCTAATTTCTCCGGAAACATAGTTTTATCGCGAAAGAACAGATCTTCTGTTGGATCATATAATTTCCCATATACATCCCAAAAATATGCTTCCATCCATTGTAAATATTTTTCATTTTTTGTTACTGAGTATAGCATTGCCAGAGCAGGTGGCCCGGTAAACAAACCGTCAACAAAACGCACTCCTCCTTCCCAATACCAGCTGTAAGGATCAGAAACGGGATTTTTAATTTTCGGATCTTCAAGATGATCAATGATCGATCGTATTTTATATTTCTCAGGCCTTACCATATAACATTGGATCATAGTCTGCCCCATGGTAAGCATATTGCCCCCGCTGCTCGAAGGACCGGCGGGTACAGCAGGAAGAGTCCAGTTTAGTGAACTGCACATTTTTTCGCTTTGATCTAAATAAGTTTCGTCGCCGGTTGCAAAGTAGCAGGACATAACACCGGCGTAATAAGTACCCCGTATCCAGTTGTCATCAAATTCAGTCCATGGATGATTAAGCTGGTAAGTATTTACCTTGTCCATAACCTTTTTGATACTCTCCTGTGTGTAAATTGATTGTGCTTTTACGGTAAAAAACACACTTAAAACCGTTAATGCTATTAATGTGATTTTTAAAATCATGCTGTTTTTCATGTGTTTATAGTTTTAAGACATCTAAAACCAGTCGAATAAAACCTCCTATTCAGATGTTACTTCTATTTTGTTCCCGTCACAATCATACCCCGGCTGATTTGCCAGATAGTTAAACTTATACATCCCGGCAATTATTACAATTATAAAAATAGACACTATGCCAATTATCAGCCATTTTATTGTTTTCTTCATACTCTTATTTTAAGTTAGAATTCAGGAAGTCATCCAGCTCATACCCGAAAAGGTTCCTGCCTACTACCTTCCCGTTCTTTAATATTATATTCGACGGGACTGCATCTATCTGATAACTCTTTATAATATTGTCATCTTTTTGCTTTTTAAGATTTGAAATATTGATCCAATGCAAGCCATCTTCTTTTACCGCTTTCTTCCAACTGTCCGGATCAGTATCCAGAGAATAACTTACTATCTCAAAACTTTTATCCTTAAACCGGTTATACAGCTCTACATAATGTTTGTTTTCCTTTCTGCATGGCCCGCACCAAGAAGCCCAGAAATCAAGTAAAATAATCTTAGCCTTTACCTGCTTTAAATTGAACTCTTTACCTTCCAATGTTCTTGCAACAAGCGGAGGAGGCACCTTTCCAAAGTTCAACGCCTCTAAGGCAGCCAATTTGTTATAAACTTCCACACCGAATTTTGATTTTTTATCAGTTTTATCCAGTTCCTCGTATTTTTTGTGCAGTTCCTCATAGTTCATAAGCACAGAGTTAAAGAGAAGATCATAGGCATCGAAGTATTGTAAAATTTCCAAAACTTTCTTGCCGTATGTCGTTTCACGTCCTTTATCAGTTAACGAATTGGCATACAATTCAAATTTATTTTTATCAGCTGTACTCGATATTAGGATCTCTTCGAGAGCTAAATATCCGTTTAGTTCCGGATCTTTTATCTTCGATATTATATCCGCTTTTTCTCTATTTATTGCATTAGTTTTATCGGTATACCATTTTCTGACTGCCTCAAGTTCCTCTTTTGAAGCTTTTGGATCCATCCGGGTCATCAATTCTTGCATTAAAGCCACCTCTTGCTGTTTCGCCTGCAGATATCTGGAATAATCAGACTGGATATCATTACCTGAATAAACAACCTTCCCCCCTTCAAGTATATCAATATTTATTTCGTCTCCATTATTTACAAAACAAGTTAAGCCGGAGCCATGACCTTTCGAGAATTTAATAAAATATACTCCCAGACTGTCAGAGCCATTGAGGCCGTGAAAACTGAATTTGTGTTGAGAAACATTTGTAGAATCTATTAAGCTATCACTCCTGTCAGCACTTGCTTTATAGAGATATGCTCTCGTAATACCGGGAACTTCAATGTTAACATTTATGGTCCAGGATTTTTCAGTTTTGCTGCAACTATATGAAATACTCATAAATAATACTAACCCCAGTATCACTATCAAATTCGATTTTCTGTTTGTTTCTTTCATTTTAATTTTTGTTTTATTTTGATGGAGTAATAAGTTCATCGTACAGGTTTAATCTTGATGAAATATTTCCTCCATATTTGCCCACCACTCACCTTCTTCGCGGTTTTCGACAGGTATCATGCAGGGTTTGCAAACACCCCACCATTCCTGTATTACCGGGTTAGCTGCCATTTCAGCCATATCTTTTTCAAAGTGTTGCCCGTGATATTCAAAGTAGGCAAACAACATTACATCTTTTAAATAAATAGAGTAATTTCTTATGTTGCTTTTTGCAATTGCCTTTGTTACATCAGGCCAGACTTCCGCATGAAGTTTTTTGTATTCCTCAACCCTGTCGGGTTTTAATTTTATTATTTGTCCGTATCGTTGCATTGTATCTGTTTTTTATTTTTTGTGAGAAATATAGAAACCAAGAAAATAATTAAAAAAAGTTCTTTCTCTTTTATGATTTTAAATTTATAACACGATCAGATAGAACTGAACAGCGCCGAAATGTTTTCCGGGGGAATATCGGTTAAAATAGCTTCGTGGCTTGGAGAAATGATCAGACCAGTGGGAAACAGCTCTTTCAGCTCCGTAACCTTTTTACTTACATCATCCGGAGTCCCGTTCACTAACAGGTTCTGCGCATCAACACCGCCGCAAAACGACA
>JAOZOF010000295.1:2723-4386 GCA_029933425.1 Marinilabiliaceae bacterium | reverse complement strand
TTAAATATTTATTGCTTTTGGTCAAGCCGTTTCGTAAATTGTATCATCAAATATTCATGAGCCCACCTGCAAGGAAAGAGTTTTATTAAAATCTCATAATTCATTTAAAACATTATCCTGATGCAATCACTTATTAAAATCGCCACAGGAGAGTTGGGTATTAAAGAAATTCCCGGTGTAAAGAACGAAAAAAGAATTGTTGACTATGCAAAGGAAGCAGGCTTCAACAACATTACCGATGACGAAACGCCATGGTGCAGCATCTTTGTAAACTGGTGCTCACAGAAAGCAGGATTACAACGATCACATCGTGCTAATGCACGCAGTTGGTTAGCCGTTGGGATGCCTGTGAACGATCCCATGCCGGGTGACATAGTTATTTACTGGCGGGAAAACCCGAAAACGTCATGGAAGGGACACGTAGGGATATTCCTCGGATTTTCAAAAGACCGTTCCCGGATATTCACTCTCGGCGGCAATCAGCGGAACTCTGTATCCATACAAGGATATGATGCGTCCAAGGTGCTTGGCTTTCGCCGGCTGACAAACGAAAAAATGACCAAACTGCCTAAGAGCAGCCCTAACCTTAAACTCGGAAGCAAAGGAGACGAGGTAACCAAACTACAGACCGTTCTTCGTGAACTTGAATACAGTTGCGATGTCAATGGCATCTTTGACGAAGAAACAGACAAACAACTCAGGGCTTTCCAAAGACATTCAGGTTTGGAGGTGGACGGCATTTACGGAAAGAACACCAAAAACTTTATCGAATCTATTTTTCAATCTTAAATCCAGAATATCATGGCAGAAAACATTAATGAAGGCAAAGAAAAACTCAAGAACGGATTTCAACGCTTCATGGCTAAAATAGGAGATGTGATAGAAGATGCCGCATCATTGGAAGTAACCACCTTTACAGGTGATTTCACTTTTAAAACACGGCAAATAGTCAGAAGCGGAGTGGACAAGTTCGAGATAAACAATGTATTGAAAGGCATGGCGATAGAGAACCAGACAAACATCAAGCTGATTGCCTACACCATAATCAACATTGATGCAGACGTATCGACCATTGTTAAAAGCGACCTTTCGGAGAGTGACACAGAACTGCTTAAGCTGCACACCGAGATGATGCAATCGTCAAGAGAGGCAAGGAAAGCCACCATCAACATGGTAACCAATCTGATTAAAGGATGACCGATGACACCGGATATATCATTGAGCATTTGACTCGGGAACTGACAACTCTTCCTACACAAAAGAACCGTTGCATTCAGCACCTGACAGAGCTGGGGTATATCCCGTTGACAAGGGTAAACACATTATTCCCGCATGAGATAAAAACGGCCAAATCTGAATTTCTGAAAGATGCAGAATCATCAGGTCTTTATCCGGAATTGTTGCCAGATAGTTTTATACCTGAAGATGAAGATACTCTTGCTGATATGCTGGGGCAGGCTGTTGACATCGATGAGGGATTCATTTTCGGCAGGCTGCCTGAACACGGTGAACAAAACCTGATCACACGCATAATTCATTACAGACTGGACCTTTTCGGCATGTGGGAATTTCCGGTGAGCAATCCTTTTAACGCGATGACCCTTGCCGGACTAAAAGAGATAGCAGGCTACGCAGACTGCAGTCCACTTGAAGCTGTTAACCT
>JAOZOF010000295.1:0-2623 GCA_029933425.1 Marinilabiliaceae bacterium | reverse complement strand
AAAGAGGCTCTTGATCCGTTCAAAAGATTCATTCTGCGCCTGATACAGGTGCATCAGTGGCAGGAAGGATTGTATGACGGCCTGCTCGACAGCGACATCGGTGAAGTTACGCTCAGCAGCATCATAAATGCAGTACATCTTTACAACATAACCGACAGAAAGAATATCCAACTGTACCGGGTTTTAACTTACGTGTACGACGGTTACTTTCTTTTCAACGCTTTGTTCTTCCTGCAGGAGTACATGACAGAAGATCACCAGTCCGGATCATCTGAAGATGCCGAAGGAAGGATACTCTCTGACATCACGGAAGCAACAAAAGATGCCGATCCTCAATCTTTAAATGCCTTTCAGCTGAACCTTGAGATACTGAAGACCGAGATCACCATAGCATCGGCACAAAAACCCGAAGAGAAAAAGGGTTTTCTGAAAAGAGTTTATTTCGGCATCAGAAGATTTTTCAGGAAAGTTGTTCGTTTCTCGAAAAAGATTTTTCACTGGATCGTGCAGTTAAGCAGATCATTCATGGGGATACTGAAAAAGATATTCGGTCATTTCTTCAGCAACCTGGCAAAAGGAATCAAAGCTTTCATCGAAGGAATAAAGTATTTATTCGGCAAAAAAAGTACTGTAACAGTTAAAGAAGACAAAGTGATCAGCTCCGTTATCCGCATCGACGGCGACTCCATAAGCTTCGTGTCACAAAATGCCACGGAGTTAATGCACGAGCATTTACAAAAGATACGTTACCACACAACAAGCATGATATTTTCTCTTTCCATAGTGGGAGGAGTGATCAACATTGTACTAAAAGCACTAAGTGTGATAAGCTGGCCGATGATACTTTTTTCGATAATCAGGATATACAGAAACATTTCAGAATCATACAAAAGAATTGAATTTATAACAACTTAAAACTTAAAAAAATGAACAAGACTATTGAAACTCTTTTAAAAAGAATTGAGGACGCAGTTGACGACCTGACAACGTTAGAGATAAAAACACTCATGGGAAACATGGTTATGGGATCAAACGAGGACATAACAATTCCCGAAGGAGAATCTGTAAAAGGTATAACAAGCAAAATAGATCTTATTGACGGCGACATCACCACAATGATCAATGAGGAATTCTACAAAAATTACCCCGAACTTGTTCAGTGGCATCAGTCGCGTGAGGCAAAAGGCAACGAGATAGTTGAGAGTAACATCCTCACAGTAGTTAAAATGATTTCGGCATTAAGAGATAATCTGTTTACCGAATAAAAAATGAACTGGCTGCGAAGAAAAAAAAACACGAACAGTACCGGTCATAAGGAAACTGTTTTTGCTAAAATACTCGACGATCTTACAACCCTTGAGGTAAACACTATCATTAAAAAGGGGATGAATGCCGCATCCCCGCCGGAAGATATTGCTGAGACCCTTAAAATGTTGCTCGATCGTTACAAGATACGCATGAACAGGATCGTTTATCACAACTTCGACGTGTTCGACCAATATGACGATACGGAAAAAGAATTTTCGGAGCACCGGTCGTACAAAGAATTCCATGACCATCTGAAAGAGTGTAAACACAAGCTGGATGAGAGAGGCAAGAGTGGTGTGCGCATTGAAGACATCGACTATACGAGGATAAACAGGATGCTCTACTTCTGTAATTTCATTCGTGAACGATCTACCGATGATGCACATGCCATGAAAGTCATCAATCCTCCGGTAACAGGCAAAACATTGTACGAAACCGATCTGTACAGTACCAAAGATCTGAAGATCTTTACGGGAACACGCGACAGGGTAAAGATAAACAGGTATTACGACCTCGCGGATGAACGCATTGTTATGCAGACACGTTTCGGCATCGACGGCGATGTGGTAACACGGATCGAAGAAGACTTTTCAGGCAGCCCGAAAAAACTGGTTCTAGACATACACAACGAGCATACCAACCTTTCGGTGAATTACTGGAAAAGTCTGATAGAGATTGCTAAAGGAATAATTTTCCATGACTGAAAAGATCAAAAAATACCTGAGCCTGAAATACATCTCCTTTATTGGTGTACTGACCGAAAAGGGATGTTACAGGCATACCACATACCTGAAAGACAACAAGACCCCGTTGATATCAACAATGATATATGCCGACGGGGACGTTCTGAGTATTTTATACCGGAATGAATATCAACTGCTTGTTGAACACTATCCTAAAAAACTGGCACAACATCAGAAATATATCGAAGATAAAATAGATACGCTTGAGATACTCAAACAACATATTGCATGGTTTGCCGGTGTTGTGTCGTTTTTTCTCTCTTTTTTGATCCCCGTGGATGATCCCCTTACAAGATTTGGCGTTACAGGCACTTTTGTCGTTGCCGGATTACTTCTGAAAAAATTCTTCACAAAAGGTATTTTCAGAATGCTGAAGGTTTTTCTAAAACTGCATAGGGCGAAACACTGAACATAACCATTCTCCAAAGTTCCTCTGTAACTCTTTTTCTCCTCCCCAAAGATCACTTTGACGATTTAATGTCCATCGCTTTGCTCCGGAATCACCTCACCCCGCCCCCTGCCTGACGGCAGGCCCGCCTGAACATCGGGCAGGCAGGCTCTCCTCAAGGAGA
>JAOZOF010000066.1:14251-15983 GCA_029933425.1 Marinilabiliaceae bacterium | reverse complement strand
TTTAATGAATTTAAAAAGGAGGAAATAAGATATGCTTAATTTTAATTGGCTTGCAGATGTATCACACGAAACAGCTCGTATGGTGTTCTTTATTTTGTTTGCATTAATTGCCCTTATGATCATAATGATCCCTAACGATTATGCATTTAAAGGGATTGAGCCGGAAAGGCGCAAATGGTATAATAACCTGAAACTTTGGGGAGTGGGCGCTGTTGCCATGCTTTTTACTGTTTATTACATATTTTAATTTAATAATATTTGAGATGGATAAGCTTGAAATAGAAAAAAAGAATAATATAAAATCAGCAAAGATAAACAATGCCCTCGGAGTGTTCATTCTTAGTTTTGGAGTCGTGGTTCTTATTGCGATAAATCATACAGAGAATACGGCAGATGCCCTGACCAATCTTATTGCAGGTCTTGTTCTTACGGGTATTGGCGGGGGTATGATGATTAAAGCACGAATGATTATAAAAAAGAATAAACAGTGATTGATCAGGCTGATAAATTATACAGACTCAAACCTAAATTTTAAATACAATGAGTGACATACCAAAAACAAAACTTAAAGAGCGTTTATATTCGCTCGATACACTCCGTGGCTTCGATATGCTTTGGATAATCGGTGGTGGAGCTTTAATAGAAAAACTTTCCGAATACACAGGCTGGGGTTGGTTAGAGCCGTTTGCTAACCAGATGCACCATTCAAGTTGGGTTGGTTTTCATTTCGAGGATTTGATATTCCCGCTTTTTATGTTCATATCGGGAGTTGCAATTCCATATGCACTGATCAGCAAGAAAGAGAAAGGGGTCGCAAAAACAGATCTTTACAAAAAGATCTTCAGGCGTATGGTATTGCTTGTTGTATTTGGATTTATTTATAACGGAATGCTGCGTGACGGCTGGGAAAACCTAAGATATGCAAGTGTTCTCGGACAGATCGGTATAGCATATTTCTTTGCTGCGCTGATTGTCATTAATACCCATTCTGTTAAGACTCGTATTTATTGGGCTGTTGGAATTCTTGCAGGAATTGCAGCAATACAGCTTCTTGTACCTGTTCCGGGACATGGTGCCGGAGTTTTAACAGCCGAAGGAAGTGTTAATTCCTGGATCGATCAGCATTTTCTTCCAGGACGTTTGCATCAAAAGATCACTGACCCCGAAGGGTTGCTTTGCATTGTTTCCGCAACTTCTGTAACACTTATGGGAGCGATCTTCGGGACCATCATTCGCAGAAAAGAGGTTGATATGATGCGGAAAACCACAATTTTGCTTACGGCAGGTGCCGGTTTGATAATCATAGCACTGGCTCTTTCGCCTGTTTATCCCATTATCAAAAAGTTATGGACTGTTCCTTTCAATATTCTGGCAGCCGGGATAAGTGCTGTTCTTCTAGGTGTTTTTTACTTTATTATTGATGTAAAGCAGAAAAGGAACTGGATACTCTTCTTTCAGGTTATCGGCCTGAACTCGATTACAATTTACATGGGTAAAAGGGTGATCGACTTTATGCATGCTTCAGTGTTTCTCATGGGTTGGACTCGTCCGGTATTCGGAGATTTCAGCGGTGTGATATTGATGGCTACATACATAGCTCTTGAGTGGGCATTTCTCTATTATCTGTATAAGAATAAAATATTCCTGAGAGTTTAGTTTGAAATAAGAAATAAAATAGAAGATCTCCGTTGCTTTAATTCAAGTTAAGGTTTACGGAGATCTTTGTTTAAAT
>JAOZOF010000066.1:0-14151 GCA_029933425.1 Marinilabiliaceae bacterium | reverse complement strand
GAAGATCTCCGTTGCTTTAATTCAAGTTAAGGTTTACGGAGATCTTTGTTTAAATCTGTTAAGTTATGAGACCGATAGTTATACTTGCCCTGACGGCATTATCATTTTTTTTCAATTCCTGTAAAGAAAGCAATGCTCCTGTGTTTGAGTTTAAGACCAATGAATACATCAAGGACTGGCTGATCGCAGGACCTTTTCCGAATTGTGAAGGTTGTTCGGAGGTGAATTTTAAGCATGGGGAGAATTGTACGGGGTTTTATACTGATTTTCTTAAAGGTATGGGAGGAGAGGCAGATGCTGTACCTGATGAAGGGGAGACCGTGGCTTTTGAGGATACAGTTGTAAAGTGGTTCAGATATCATAGTGATGACGGGGTCGTTCATCTGTCACAACTGATGAATCCGAAAGATATGGTTGTCGGTTATGCATTTTGCAAAATCAAATCACCAAAAGAGCAAAAGGTAATTTTATCGGTTGGCAGCAACGACGGAGTCAAGGTATTCCTGAATGGTGAAAAAGTGCATGAGATACATTTGAAGCAGGGCCGATGGCTGCAACCCAATGATGATTACGTTCCGGTAATACTTAAAAAAGGGATCAACAACCTGATGCTGAAAATTGATCAGGGTACGGGTGATTTCGGGTATGTGGTACGATTCCTCGATTATGATTCCATTGTTTCTGACATCAAAGAGAATATCGACAAATATAAAACACTGAAAGTTGTTTCATACAGTGATACTCTGATCGCGAAATTCGGGTCTGATTATAAAATATCGGTACTGAATCCTTCGGGTGAAGTGAAGTTAGAGTTGCTTGATGAAGCAGAAAAGATTTTATCTGAAAAGAGTGTTAGGCCGGGTTTCGATGCTACGTTCCTTACCGGTGATATCCCTGACGGATTTTTGACTGTTAAGGCTGAATTTCCAATCACATACGGGAAGACTATAATTTCGGAAACAAGAATATACAAAGGCAAACTGCCTCGTCACCCAAGGGTTAAAAGGCTGAGGAAGGATTTGACCATTGTGGATGCTAATGGCAGGCCGTTTTTTCCTATTGGAACTTACGGCGCACCTGTGGAGGATTACAAAAAGCTGAAAAAGGCAGGATACAATTTCGTGGTTGCATCGGAAGAAGACCTTGATGCAGTGCATGAGGCCGGACTCTTTGCTGCTGTTCCCGTTCATGGTAAGACACCTGAGGAATATTATGATTTCATCAGTAAGTACAAAGATCATCCTGCCATTCTGTGCTGGATGCTTTACGATGAGCCTGGCTACAACAAGGCCGATATTCTTTTTATTAACAATATTTATCAGGCAGCATACAAAGCTGATCAGGTACATCCATCGTATCTTGTGATCACAAACAACAGGTTCTATACTACTTTCGGCCGGTTGTGCGATGTGCTAGCAGTTGACACTTATCCCATATCCAAGGGAGTGATAGAGGAGGTCGGGGCCAACATCAAAAAAGCATATAAAGATCTGGATGCAGAGCTGCCTGTTTGGCATTGCGGTCAGATGTTCAGGTGGCCGGAGCAGCGCCGTCCTACACCGCAGGAGCACAGGTTTATGTCGTATCATGCTTTGATGAACGGAGCGAAAGGTATGTTGTGGTACACATACAAAGGTTATGGCCAGTACATGCCTGAGGATGATCCGGACCTGTGGTCAGCTCAGTTGAAATTCCTGAAAGAGCTGAATGATCTTGCACCTGTATTTCTTGCTCCCGGTATTGGAGAGGAAGTTAAGACAAGTAACGATGATGTTCAGGCAGTGATAAAATCATCGCCAAAGGGAACTTACTTTATTGCTGTAAATATTTCTAAAACAGATATGCATACACCGGATGTTTTTGTGGGAAAAAGGTATTCGGAAAATGTTGAGGTGTACGGTGAAAACAGGAGGGTTAAAATAGACAATGGAGTTTTGAAAGACAGCTTTAAACCTCTTGATGTGCATATCTACAAACTTAAGTGATTATTGGGGGTGCGACTCAAAGTCGCGCCCCCAATAGTACCGGAAACTATTCGTCAATTGTGATGAAATACTTTGCCGTAAATGTTCCTTTGGGTTCAAGTCTGATCAGCGCCTCTTTGTGTTCAAAATTTCTGTCACTGTTTACACTGTCGGCAATGCCGAGCCAGGGTTCAATGCAGACGAATTTTGCGTTTGGCTTTGCCCAGATGCCGAGGTAGTTAAAGTCGGGGAAACTCACAGTAAGCATCTGATCCGACTTTTTACTTTTCAAACTGACCTTTCGGGAGTTCAGGTTTTTGAAAACCAAAGCATCGTTTTCGAAAATATGAGGATGCAGATTTATGATGTTGTTGTTATCGAAGAACGGCAGGGTTTCATCGGCGATCAGGCCTTCTTTGTCGACCTGCCATGTAGGTGCTGTTTCGTTCTTCTCAAATTCAAGATAGTAATCTTCGTATATTTCATTTTCATTTAACGGACAGGTAAAACCCGGGTGTCCGCCGACAGAAAAAAGCATATCCTCATCGCCGTGATTAATAACAATGTGTTCGAGTGTCAGCTCATTATCGTTAAGCATGAATTTGATCCTGAACTCGAATTTGAAAGGATATATCTTCAGATATTTATCATTGTATTTTAAGCCGTAAGTCAGACTGTTACCGGTTTGTTCAAGAAGCTTTACATCATTATTTTTCCTGAAAAATCCATGCTTTGGAGTTTTGTACTCTTTCCCTTTGTAAATAAGACCGTCACCTTTCAGGCAGCCGATCACAGGAAAAAGGTTTGGTGCATGAGCCGCCCAAACATTAGGGTCTGCCTGCCATATATACTCTTTACCACTTTTCAGTGATTTGAAACTGCAAAGTTCTGCACCGGTTTCTTTTACCGAAACTTTAAAATTATTGTTTTTTATTGTTTGCATGGCATAAAGTATTTCTTCTACTTAAAAAAGTTCAATAACAGCCTTGATCGCTGAAGCTGCTTCCGAATATTTTTCTTCTTTTAAGTAACGATACGGACCATTTAATTGTTCTGTAATTTTTTCCGCCTTGTTTTCATCAATATCTTTTCTGATGACCGCCTCCTCAAGTGCCAGTCGAACTCCGTCAAGTTGTTCCAGAGCTATATTCTTTTTATGTAGATCTGATAAATGGTGTGTTGTGCTCAATGAAGGATCATTGGTGCAATATTTTACAAGATATTGAAGAGTTTCTTTTGCGTAATTCCTGAATGATCTTGGTTCATATCCCCAAATGCCTCCTGTAGGCTTTGGTGTTGTGCGGAAAAATGCGGGTGTTTGATTGTACACGATCTCACTAACAACACTTAGCCCTGATACGTAAATACGGCCGTCAAGACCTGCAGAGATTATAGCTCCGTCACCGGGTGCGGGTGTCTTTGAAAGGAGTTTCCCGTTGTAGTCGAAAGAACAGAGATAATACTTTTGCGGTATTCTAACCGAATCCTTAGGTATACCTCTTACAGGTATTTTTCTCATATTGTTCTTCTTTTTTTGCTTCTCACTGAGTTCCATTTTGGCACATGACAGAACTATTGCCCATATCTTATCAGGTGTTGCCAATACATTAGAAGCAGCAACAGCTGAGGGAGTTGATTTACGTGCAACCAATCCTTTCATGTCTTTGTCTGCAACTACGGAATCCAGATTTGTCACCCAGAGGCGTTTTCCTGTCAATGCATCGTATGCAGTAAGCAGGTTTGTGCTGTAATTGATCGTCATGCCATTAGGTGCAGTTGTTGAAGATACCCCGTTAACGCTCTCCGTATTTATTCTCCAGACTACCTTTCCGGTTTCGGTGTCAATACCGTTGAAATAACCGTCACCGTCGGTTAGTACAACTATCTTACCATCAAATGTGATGGAAGGAGATGTGCCACTTCCGCCAAATCCTGTGCTGCTTGTGAAAGCAATCTTTAAACCATCCTCCGTAAGGTCAATGCCGTGAATTACACCTTCATTCTCGGTGTTTCCGTTTGCCACAACAAAAATGCGACCTGTGTTAAGATCGACTGCAGGAGTGTTAGAGCATTGCATGTTGCAGCCGAATACGGCATCCCAGGCAAACTGTCTCATCTCAGGTGCCATCTGCGTTTCCCATAAACCGTCGAACATGGGAAGCGATTTAGGGCCTTTTGTGCCGGGAAGCTTTACCTTATCATAGAATTTCCCCGTTTTCATATCGAAAAGTGCAACATAACCGTCTGTTGATGATCCGCCGATATAACCTTTCAGGAAAAAAGGAGAGATGAACATTCCTTCAATGCCATGCTCCCGCAGATTTACTACCCAACGTACCTTGCCTGTGTTTGTGAACGACCATATCTGATTCCAGTCTGCCTCATAAACATTCCCGTCTTTGTCAACTATCGGGGCATTTATTTCGCACCCCCAGTCTAATCCTTCAAGTTCTTTGCCTTTAACCAGTTTTTCCGATTCCCACAATTTATTCCCGTAACGGTCGTAGCAATGTAGATTGCTGTAACCTGCTCCGAACCCTGTCGGCATGTAAACATTCCCTTCCGGCCCTATTGTAGGACCGATGAAGAATCCTGCATATTTCAGGTCGATCCAGGAAAATGTCATATCAGACCCAGTGTAAAATGGTGTGTAGTCTGAGTTTCGGGCATCCCTGTGTGCTGCCGGCCATGGACTTGATGCGTAATTATCTCCGGCATCAAGGTCCCGGTGACTGATTGGTGATGGGGATAATTTGATCGTTTCCTTGTTTACAAATTGTTTCTGGTAATCGCTGCATGACCAGATAAAAGGGATAACTAAAAATAGTAGAAGGATCTTTTTCATTTTTTTGAACTTAGGTACGGTGAGAGTTTATTTTTTTGATTTCGTTCAAAGATAGCAAATATGATGAATAAATTGCAGTGAGAATTATGCAATGGAGGAAAATCGCTTAATACCCAAATTGGCCGTTAGGAAGCAAGGCACGAGCTAAACTAATCCCGAGTACTCGGCCTGCCTTGCCTGCAAGCAGGGATGCGGGTTAACAATTCTGGGTTTAACACATTCTGAGATAGTTCTACATGTTAAAAAGGATATGTTTTAAAAAGAAATATTGCTTTTACAGATTCCTCCTGTACTGTCCGCCGACTTCGAAAAGGGCTCCTGTTATCTGACCCAGAGAGCAGTATTTAACCGCTTCCATGAGCTCTTCAAAAACATTGGAGTTTTGCAATGCTGCCTTTTTAATTCTTTCCAGATACTCTTCTGCTTCATCACGGTTTACCTTATGAAAATTCCCGAGATTTCTTAATTGGTTCTGCTTCTCTTCCTCTGTCGATCTGATAACTTCACCGGGGATATTTATCGGCGAACCGTTGCTCGATAGAAATGTGTTAACACCCATGATCGGCAGTTTTCCATTGCTCTTAAGTGTTTCGTAGTACAATGACTCTTCCTGTATCTTGCTCCGCTGATAATTTGTTTCCATAGCGCCAAGTACTCCTCCGCGTTCGGTCAACCGGTCGAATTCAGAAAGAACAGCTTCTTCAACAAGATCAGTCAGTTCTTCGATGATGAAAGACCCTTGCAACGGATTCTGGTTCTTTGTCATTCCGAGTTCGTGATTTATTATCATCTGAATGGCCATAGCCCTACGCACCGATTCCTCGGTGGGTGTCGTGATAGCTTCATCGTAAGCATTTGTGTGCAAAGAGTTACAGTTGTCGTAAATGGCATAAAGTGCCTGCAGCGTGGTCCTGATATCATTGAATTCTATCTCCTGAGCATGTAGTGATCGGCCCGATGTCTGAATGTGGTATTTTAATTTTTGTGATCGTGTGCCGGCGTTGTATCTGTATTTCATTGCCTTGGCCCATATCAGCCGTGCCACTCTGCCGATTACTGCAAATTCGGGATCTATCCCGTTACTGAAGAAGAATGAAAGATTGTGCGCAAATTCATTTATGTCCATACCTCTCGACAGGTAATATTCCACGTAAGTAAAACCATTAGCAAGAGTGAAAGCAAGCTGGGTGATTGGATTGGCACCTGCCTCGGCAATGTGATAACCTGAGATGGAAACAGAATAAAAGTTGTGCACATTGTTTAGTATGAAGTAGTTTTGCACATCACCCATAAGTTTGAGTGAGAAATCAATAGAAAAGATGCAGGTATTCTGAGCCTGGTCTTCTTTCAGGATGTCTGCCTGTACTGTTCCTCTTACTCTTGCAAGGGTGTCTTTTTTGATCTGTTCGTAAATATCAGGTTCCAGTATTTGATCGCCTGATATGCCAAGAAGAGTAAGGCCAAGTCCGTTGTTGTTCTCGGGCAGTTCAAAATCGTACTTGGGAAGTGGAACACCTGCTTTTTCGAATTTTTCCCTGATGATCTCTTTTGCTTTTTCCTTAAGGTCATGTTCCCCTATGTACTTCTCGCATTGCTGGTCGATAGCTGTGTTCAGGAACATAGCCATTAGTACAGGTGCCGGTCCGTTGATCGTCATGCTTACTGAGGTCAGTTCGTGACACAGATCAAAACCCGAATACAGTTTCTTGGAATCGTCGAGAGTGGCAATGGAAACCCCTGCATTGCCTATTTTACCGTAAATGTCCGGACGCGTATCAGGATCTTCACCGTACAGTGTTACCGAATCGTATGCAGTGGAAAGTCGCTTTGCAGGAATGCCTTTCGACAGATAATGGAACCGTTTGTTGGTTCTTTCGGGGCCGCCTTCACCCGCAAACATCCGGGTGGGGTCTTCGTATTCGCGTTTAAAGAAATAAACACCTGCTGCAAACGGGAATTTACCCGGAAAGTTCTCTTTTAACAGCCATCGCAATTTATCGGCATCGGATGATAATTTCGGCACAGATACTTTTGGGATCTTGCTGTGCGACAAAGATTCGGAATGTGTTTCTATTTTGATCTCCTTATCCCTGACCTTAAAAATGAAATATTCATTTCTGTATTCATTACATTGTTTCTCCCAGTTTTTGAGCAGATCACGGTTTGCCGGGGTGAGTTTGTCTGTCCAATGTCTGATAAGTGTTTCGATAGCTTCAATATTGTCTTTATTCTCAGGCGGAAGCAGTTTCTTTGTTTCTTTCAGTGCCTGTATCTTTCCTGCAATGACCGACTGTTCATTCGCTTCATTGTTGTATTTACGAATGGTTTCGCTGATCTCCGACAAATAGCGAACACGTTCGGGAGGGATTATGGTGTTTTTCTCTGATGAGTAAAGGTCAATATTTGTTTCTGGGAAAAATCCGGAAAATTTATTGTTGATGATTTTCTTCAGGGCAAAGTAGAACTTATTCACTCCAGGGTCGAAGAACTGGGATGCCTGGGTAAGGTACACAGGGAGGTCATCCGGATCGGTATCCCAGAGACCGTGGTTCCTTTGGTACTGTTTTTTCACATCACGTAATGCATCGGGAGCACCTTTCTTGTCCGACTTATTTATGGCAACAATATCGGCAAAGTCGAGCATGTCTATCTTTTCAAGCTGTGACGGAGCCCCGAATTCCGGAGTCATGACATAAGTGGCAATATCGGAATAATCGATGATGTGGGTGTCGGACTGACCGATACCTGATGTCTCAAGGATTATGAGGTCAAAACCTGCAGTTTTCAGAACCTGAATAGATTCATTCAGGTGGCTTGAGACCGTGAGGTTTGCTTCGCGGGTGGCCATGCTCCGCATATAGACACGGTCGTTGTGTATGGAATTCATCCTGATCCGGTCACCTAAAAGTGCTCCTCCGGTCCTTCTTTTACTGGGGTCCACACTTATTATTCCGATCGTGATGTCAGGATAATCCATCAGAAAGCGGCGTACAAACTCATCTACAAGGGATGATTTTCCGGCTCCGCCTGTTCCGGTAATGCCTAAAACGGGTGTTTTTTGATCTTTGTTCTGTGATCGTAAAAGTTCAGATATTCTGTCAACACCATTAAGGTCATTTTCAAGAACGGTGATGAAGCGTGCTATTTTATGCGGTTCATTAATGGATGGCAGCATGCTCAGATCAGATGCATTGACAGGATGTTCAAAGTCGCTCATTTCTAACAGCATGTTTATCATTCCCTGAAGGCCCAGCTTTCGTCCGTCGTCGGGAGAGAAGATACGTGTTATTCCGTAGTTGTGCAGTTCCTCGATCTCATGGGGAAGAATAACGCCTCCGCCGCCACCGAATATTTTGATATGTCCGCATCCTTTTTCCTGCAGCAGGTCGTGCATATATTTGAAAAATTCCATGTGCCCTCCCTGGTACGACGTTACAGCAATGGCATGAGCATCCTCCTGTATGGCACACTCCACAATTTCCGTAACCGACCGGTTATGACCGAGGTGAATTATCTCGGCACCTGATGCCTGAAGTATGCGTCGCATTATGTTTATCGATGCATCATGTCCGTCGAAGAGTGAAGCTGCAGTTACTATTCGTATCTTATTTTTTGTTTTATATGGTTTTAAGAGTTTCATAGACTTTGGTTTTTGGGGAACCACAGATTACACTGATTTTCACGGAATGTTAATCTGAGTAACCTGTGGTTCCACTAATTTGGTTTTGTGTTTGTTACACTTTTTCCTCCAAGGGCTGCGCCCTTGGTTATTGTTGTTGAACTCCTGCGGAGTTCTTTTTTGATTGGCGATTAGTGAATTGAGATTAGCGAAGAAAAATCTCAATTCGCTAATCGCATATCTTCACCCCTACAATCCCAGACTATCGGCGATCATTTCGGCGATGTCAAGGTTTTTTACTTCCTCCTGTTTGTCTTTGAACTTTATGCCGTCAGTCAGCATTGTCATGCAGAAAGGACAAGCTGTGGCAACTATCTCGGCTTTTGATTCCAGTACATCTTCCGTTCGTTCTTCGTATATTTCCTTGTCGCCCTTTTCAGCCTCCTTGAACATCTGGGCTCCTCCTGCACCGCAACACAATGCTTTGCTTTTCGACCTTTTCATCTCCACAAGGTCCACATCCATTGTTTTGATCAGGTTTCGCGGTGCATCATAGATCTTGTTTCCCCGCCCGAGATAACACGGGTCGTGATAGGTTACTTTTTTGTTTTTGAATGAACTTTTTTCCACATTAAGCTTTCCTTCATCCATCAGGTTCTCCAGAAATGTTGTGTAGTGTACTACTTCGTAATTGCCTCCAAGTTCACCATATTCATTTTTGAGAATGTTGTAACAATGCGGGCAGGTACATACGATCTTTTTTACCTCATATCCGTTCAGTACTTCAATGTTCTGCAATGCCTGCATCTGAAACAGCATTTCATTGCCTGCCCGTTTGGCAGGGTCACCTGTGCATGACTCCTCCTTACCCAAAACTGCATAATCCACTTTGCAATGGTTCAATATTTTGGTAAAAGAGCGGGTCACTTTCTGGTAACGGTCATCGAAAGCGCCGGCACATCCCACCCAATAAAGGTATTCGGGTTTTTTGCCCTGTGCGGCAAGGTCGGCCATTACGGGAACTTCTATTTTTGACATATTGGTTGTTTTTATTTTGAGTGTTTGTCACGCCTGCCTGCAGCAGGCAGGATTTTTGTTCAAAAAGACGCGCCAAACCGGATTCTTTCTTTCTTTGTATTCTCCTCTCCCTTGTTCTTATCACCCCCTAAAGAGGGAATTATTTTCATTCCTCAAATTGCTTCCCCTCAGGAGAGTAAGGGATCATAATTCCGTCCACAGGAGCCGGTCTTCGGGCGAATATTGCCAGGGAGCACCGTTGTTCTCAATATTGGCAAACATCGAGTTTATACCTGTGGGAGCTCTTCCTTCTTCAAGCACAAGGAAACGTCGCATGTCCATTATCAGGTTCGGATGACTGATGTTCAACGGGCATTCCTGTGCACAGGCATTGCAGGTTGTGCATGCCCACAGTTCCTCGTAACTGATATGATCATTCACAAGTGATTTGCCGTCGTCATACTTTTTATCTTTGATCATTTTCAGCCCCTTCTCATTCATCCTGTTACGCAAATCGACAAATATTTTACGTGGCGATAGGGCTTTACCCGTAATGTTTGCCGGACAAACTTCGGTACAGCGTCCGCACTGCGTACAGGTCAATGAATTGAAATAATTAATCCACGTCACATCCTCAACATCTTTCACCCCGAACCTAGCAGGAGCTTCGTTACCTGTCTCCTGAAATGCATTGCCACTCAGCATTAGTTTAACCTCTTTTGTAACCGACTCTATATTCGGAAGACGGGTAAGAGGTTTCAGATTGCTGATGAAAACATTCGGTATCGACAGGAAGACGTGAAAATGTTTTGAATACGGCAGGTAGTTGGCAAAAAAGAAAATGAGCAGAATATGCATCCACCAGAAAAATTCGTGCATGAAATGCGACGGAGTAACATTCCCGGCAATGTGCGACGATACCGGGTAAATGCCTGCCAATTCGCCATGATTGCCTGCTACATAGTAGATGTTCATCCCTGCAAGTGATATCATTAACAACAGTATCAGCAACAGTGCAAAATTCGCATCCATTTTATTCTTTTTGGTCAGCTCTTTTCCATAAAACCGTTTAATATGCAAAAACAACCTCCGGATCAGAAATATAACAATGCCGATCCCCACAATGTATGCGAACACATCGCCTGAAGCACTGATGAAATCATAAAAACCGCCAAGGTCCGCCAGGGAGCGTTCTTTGCCTGTAAGGCCGTCGTTAACCATTTCGATACTACCTACCGTAATGACCAGAAACCCCCAGAACACAAGGGCATGTATCAGTCCGATCACCGGTTTGCGAAGTATCTTGGTCTGCCCGAAAGCAACCTTAAGTGTGAGTTTTATCCTTTCGCCCCAATGTCCCAAAGGCTCTGCCGGCTTTGTCAGCCTGAAAAGTGCGATAAGCCGTTTCAGGGTGAAAGCAAAGACTCCGAGAGTTATTAAAAGTGTAACGGCAAAAACAATTTGTTTGGTCATAGTTTATGTTTTGGGTTAATGCTTTTAGAGTTCTGACAACAGGTATATGCTAATCGTCATTGCGAGGAGGTACGACGAAGCCCGCCTGACCTAGTCGGGCAGGCAATCTCCGGCAATTACATGTTAAACTCAATCTTTTCATAAAGGTCTCTCCATTCAGTATTAAATGAGTTTATTAATTCTATTTTCTTAGTTCTTGAACCTCCTTTTATCTTTTTTTCTCTGATTATAGCCTCTTCTATTGAAGTAAAACCCTCGTAATAAACCAGTTTCTTTAAATTGTATCTGTAAGAAAAAGAATTCTTGTATTTCCCGATCTTGTGCTCATAAATCCTTTCCTTTAAATTTGAGGTAACACCTACGTACAAAGTTGAATTATTTTTGTTCGTTATTATGTATATAAAACCTCCTCGTACCATTTTACTTCATTCTACTAAAAATCAAACTGTCAATATATTTAACCGGTGATTGCTTCTTCGCTATCGCTCATCGCAATGACATAACTATTTATATTTTCTGAACGTTATTGCGAATTACAATTCAGGGATGAAGCAATATCTAAAATGATGAATTCATTATCATTCTTTCATTGCAATGACTTTCTTCTTATTCTTTCTTAAACTCCCGGAATGCTTCTACCAACTTCGGCAGTACTTTATGGGCATCGTCAAGAATGCCGTAATCAGCAACCTGAAAGATCGGAGCATCACTGTCATTGTTAAGGGCTACAATGCATTTGGCACCGCTTACTCCGGCAATGTGCTGTATTGCGCCTGAGATTCCTACTGCAATGTAAAGGTTCGGAGCGATGATCTTTCCTGTTTGTCCCACATGTTCTTCGTGAGAACGCCAACCTTCATCTGATACGGGACGGCTGCATGCAAGGGCAGCACCGAGTACCTCTGCCAACTCTTCAAGGGGTTTCCAGTTGTCGGGCGATTTCATTCCGCGTCCTCCGCTTACTACAATGTCGGCATCGAACAATGAAAGTCCCTCTTTCGACAATTTTTTATCGATCACTTTGGAGGTAACTCCTGTTGTGTCTATCTGAGGTGCGAAGTCCTCGATCACGAGATCGGTTTCTTTTTCGAACACACCAAACGTGTTGATCATCAAGGAAACGATCTTAACGGAGGTGTTGACCTTAACATTGGCAAAAGCTTTACCGGTAAAAACACCTTTGGATACGATGAACGGGTCATAGGATGACGGGAGTTCCGTAACGCCGGGAACATAGCCGGCCTTCAGTCTTACCGATAACCTCGGTGCAACGGCTTTGCCTGCATTGGTATTTGGGAAAACAACGACATCTGCGCCGGCTGCTTCAACTGCCTGTTCAACTATTTGTGTGTAGATCTTGTTGATCCGTGTGTTAAACGACGGGTCACCGGCTTTCAGTAATTTTGAAACACCATATTTCGATAACTTCTGAAGCTCCTCGTTATCTATCTCTCCTATGGTTATTCCTGCAACATCCGTACCCATTGCTTCTGCTATCTTTGAAGCATACGATGCTAACTCAAAATTCTGTTTTTTAAGTTTACCGCCGAAATTTTGTACATATACTAAAACTGACATGATTTTTCTTTTTGAGGTTTAACATTAGCAGAATGCCTGCATTACAGTACTTTTGCTTCGGTACTTAATAATCTGACCAGTTCATCGAGGTTGTCGCTTTCTATCATTTTCACCTTTCCTTTAGGTTCAGGCAGACGGAAGTCGATATACTCAACCAGCGGCTCAGCATCAACAGAGGGGATAACCTCAAGCGGTTTTGAGCGGGCTGTCATTATGCCCCGCATGTTCGGTATTTTAGGCTCAATGGCAAAACCTTTCTGTACAATGAGTACTGTAGTCCCTGAAGTAGCGATGTACTCTTTTCCGGATGCCACATCACGCTCTAATATGGGTTCGTTATTTTCGAACCGGATGTTTGATACTGATGAAACAGAAGAGAGATCAGTCAGTTCTGCGATCATTCCGCCAACTGATGAGCCGTTGTAATCACCTGAGCTGATGCCGTTGATGATGAACCTGTAATCTTTGTCTTTTACAAATTCTGCTATCTGAACTGCAGTGGAATATGAGTCTTTCGGATCCAGATCGATCCTGAATGCCTTGTCGGCTCCTATGGCAAGGCACTTACGTAGCGTGGGTTCAGTAACAGCTGTGCCCACATTGATAACATGCACTTCACTGACAGGTGATGAGCTGTCATCCTTTAATTCGACAGCACGGGTCAGTGCAAGTTCGTCCCATGGATTGATGACCCATTGAACACCGTTATCATCAAAAAGTGTGTTGTTATCCTTGAATCTGACTTTCGTTGTAGTATCAGGAACGTTGCTGATACAAACCAATAGTTTCATGATATTAAGATTTAGTTTATTCTTAAATTAAATTTTCGTTCAACAGAAAGGGAGGGATCAAAGCCGCATGTCATCTTTGGCTATGGCCCTGCTTATCACTATCTGCTGTATCTCCGATGTACCCTCGTATATCTGTGTGAGTTTTGCTTCGCGCATCAGCCTTTCAACATGATACTCTTTCACGTATCCGTATCCGCCGTGTATCTGAACAGCTTCAGTGGTTACCTTCATTGCAGTTTCGGCAGCATACAGTTTTGCCATTGCGCTGGCATGACCGAAGGGGAGTCCCTGGTCTTTCATCCATGCAGCCTTCAGGCAGAGGAATCTTGCAGCTTCTATTTCGGTGGCCATGTCGGCAAGTTTAAATCCTATGGCCTGATGGTTGATGATCTCTGTTCCGAAAGCTTTGCGTTCACGTGCATACTTAGCGGCAAGCTCGTAAGCGCCTGATGCTATGCCCAAGGCCTGAGCGGCAATTCCTATCCGACCCTCTTCAAGGGTTTTCATGGCAAATTTGAACCCGAAACCGTCCTCGCCGAGAAGGTTCTCTTTAGGCACTTTTACATCGTTGAAATTTACCGAGTGAGTGTCAGAGCTACGCATTCCCATTTTGTTCTCATGAGGACCTACGGTAATGCCGGGAGAATTTTTATCAACCAGTAAAGCATTTATACCTCTGTGACCTTTCTCTTTGTGTGTCTGGGCTATCACTATGTAGGTCGATGCTGAACTTCCGTTCGTTATCCAGTTCTTCACACCGTTCAGCAGGTAGTGATCACCCATGTCGATGGCAGTTGTTTTCTGTGACGTGGCATCAGAGCCTGCACCGGGTTCTGACAGAAGGAATGCACCTATCTTTTCACC
>JAOZOF010000065.1:8231-16066 GCA_029933425.1 Marinilabiliaceae bacterium | reverse complement strand
CTAAAATCTTTTGTTTTTAACCCAAAAATATAAGAATCGGGAACCAATAACCACATGATTTAACAAAGTCGGCATAAAACCAAAGTATTTGATCATGATCCTGAACCGTTCATTCAAACCGGCAGGAATATTCTGATAAGTAATTCCCCCTTCAAGAAAACGCGAAAGTATCTGATGTGTATTGATCACTCTGTCGGCTCGTTTCAGCGAAAGCAGAACCCATTCGAAGTCAGCAGATAATTTATACTTTGTATTGTAAAGAGGAGTGATCTTTTTAGACACAATTATCGATTGATGACTCACCAACATCCCGTTTCGCAGATCTTTCCAGGTAAGGTTCGCCGGCGGTTTCAACCTGCGTCCGCCTATCTCATTCCCCTCAGTATCGATCATCACAGTATCCCCGTAGTACACATCGTAAAAAGGCAGGTTATGGATATTGAAAATCCGCTCTAGCGTCCCGGGATCATAAATCTCATCGCCCGAATTAATGAACCACAGGTATTCTCCCGTTGCAAGACTGATACCTTTATTCATGGCGTCATAAATACCATTATCAGGTTCGGATACCCATTTTGATATTACGTCGTCGAATTTCCTGATAATTTCAACCGTACCGTCATCCGAACCTCCGTCAACAACAATATACTCTACATTCGAATAAGTTTGGTCAGTAACACTTCTGATGGTTTTCTCAAGGGTGTTTTTCCCGTTAAAAACAACTGTGATCACTGATATCTTTGGTAGATGCGCCATGCGTTAAAGGTAGGATAAAATGTATTCAGATCATTACTTAGTCATTGCCCAATAACTTTTCATAAACTTCAACATACTGACGTGCAACAACGTCACTTGTGTATTCGGCAAGAACTTTTTCGCGTGCATTCTTTCTCATCTGCTCCATATCCGATAAAAAGATGGTTTCATAGATCCCTGTTGCCAGATTCAGGGCATTCTTTGATTCAGCCAGAAAACCGGTGTGAAGATGTTTTACCATTTCCGGCACACCGCCTGTGCTGAATGCAACTACGGGAGTGCCGCATGCCATCGACTCCATGACGGTATTAGGCAGATTATCCTGCAACGATGGTAAAACAAAGATATCAGCCGCATTGTATATCTTAACAAGCTCTTCAATGTTTGACACATACTTAAGATTATGAATGCCTAGTTGGATACCGGCTTTGGTATCCTGCGACATTTTTCCGAATACCACCACCTCCACTTTTTCCTTAAAAACAGGAAAACTATCAATAAGAATATTCAATGCTTCAAACAGATAACGGGCACCTTTCCTCATGTCATTCACATTTGCCGCACCGAACAACAATAATTTCTTATCCTGAGGTAGTCCCAGACTTTTCCTGCATTCAGCCCTGTCTAAAGGTTTGAATACATCAACATCAATAGGATTCGGAATGGCTGACACTTCCTTGTTCCTGAAAAGCGAACTCTCCGACGACAATGCACGCAACCACTTACTACATGCTACCGGATGTAGTTTCACATCACGGTACAACTTTTTCTTAAGATCAAACTGCCTCGAAGAGAGATCATTCTTTGAAGGCTTTCTGAGATAGGGACAAAATGAACATCTTTCAAGAAACTCAAGACAAGTACCAGAATAATGACACCCTCCCGTAAACGGCCACATATCATGAAGTGTCCAGACTACCGGTTTCCCGGTATCAAAAAGCTTTTTCAGGCTTTTTAAAGACAGATATCCCTGATTTATCCAGTGAAGGTGAACAATGTCCGCTTCCTGCACCAGCGGGTGCTTAGTGATATCAAGGCCTGTATTTGCAGGAGAAAATGCAAACCTTAAAACTGAATTACGCTCATAAGGTAAAAATGTCAGTCGTTCTAGCACGAACCGTGTAAATGCCTTCCCTTTGTATAATTTGCCATCTCCGGCCTGCACAATATTTTCCGCATCAGAAACAGCTTCCTGTACAAGCATAGATGAATCCACCCCGAAATTACGCAGTGCAACATTAAGACGGTTAGCCGCAACAGCAGCACCGCCCCTAACATCACTGTTATTAATGTGAACTACTCTCAAAGGGGGTAAATAATTGGTTTCAACCAATAAAAGTAATAACTAATTTATTCTATCAAAATTTTTTGATCTCAAAAAAACGGTTTTATCCCGATGATCTCTCTTACATCTTTTATAGTTTTCGCAGCACTTGCATGAGCTTTCTCTTTACCCATCTTCACAACTTTAGCAAGATATGCCTCATCCGATTTTATCTCATTTATCCTTTCACGTATAGGAGTTGTGAAATTAATGATATCTTCGGCAAGTTGTTTTTTAAGGTCCCCGTAACGTATTTCACAACTGTTGTACTTATCCCTGAAATACTCAACAGTGTCAGGTGTTGAAACCACATCAAGCAGTGTGAAAAGATTCTGTACCGGCTCGGACATTTGAGAGTTTGGCTCTGTAGGCCCTGAATCAGTAACAGCACGCATAACTTTCTTACGTATTGCTTTTGGATCATCAGCAAGGTAAACACCGTTTCCTTCCGACTTGCCCATCTTACCCGTTCCGTCAAGCCCCGGGATCTTCACCAGGTTATCACCGAAGTTAAAAGGCTGCGGTATGGTAAAATAATCGACATTGTACATGCGATTAAACCGGTTTGCAAACTTACGGGTCATCTCAAGGTTTTGCTCCTGATCTTTTCCCACAGGTACCTTTGCAGCCTGATGAATAATTATGTCAGCAGCCATCAGCACAGGATAGGTAAGAAGGCCTGCATTCACGTTCTCAGGCTGTTTACGGGCTTTCTCCTTGAACGATGTGGTACGCTCAAGCTCGCCGAGATAGGCATTCATACTTAACAACAAACTAAGCTCCGCAACTTCAGGCAAATCACTCTGAATATACAAAGTGCTTTTCTCCGGATCTAATCCTGATGCCAGATATTCTGCAAGCACCTGTTTCACATTGTCATGCAAATCTTCAGGAGTGGGATGAGTAGTGAGTGAATGATAATCGGCTATAAAAAAGAAACAGTTATACTGTTCCTGCATCTTTAAAAAATTCTTTACCGCTCCGAAATAATTCCCGAGATGCAAATTTCCTGTGGGACGTATGCCACTAACTACGATTTCCATGATAATCTCTTCTTTTCTTACAGGTTAAATAATTGAAGCGCAAAAATAGTTTAATTTTTTCAAGTTTATAAAATTGATACTGAAAAGTTCAGAGTTAAATAGCACTTGTATTAATTCACTAATTTAAATTGCCGGAAAGAATGACTAAATCAATACAATAAGCCAAATAACCAAAGAGGGATTTTATTTTTATAACCAAAATCAGAATCATCAATTGCCAAAAACGCATTATCAAATCTTTTTATCTGTTCAAAGGTTTTCCCTTTACCTCCAATTTCAAAAATATACTTATTATTGACACTAAAATCTCCTACTCCAGGATAATTCACATTGAAATTACTCGACAATTGATTCAAAAAGAATGTTTCCCTTACAGTTCCAATATCAGCATTTTCATTTATTGCATATAACATATTAGAATTACTTAAATATATTTTATCCGGCTTACGTAATACAGTATGACCCTTCCCACCTGTTATTAAAAGCTTTATCACCCCCGATTGCTCCATAAGATTGAGATATTTGACAAACATATCTCTGCTGGTTCCTAACTTTCGACTCAATTCACTTACGTTTACCTTAAAGGGGAAAGTTGTAGAAATCATAAAAATCAACCTTTTCATTTTTAACCTGCTATCGTAACTTATATTCTCTATTGCAGGAATATCATTGTCGATAACTGCATTTATTACAGACAGCACTTTATCAAAATAACTTTCTTTCCCCTCCAGGATAAATGGGTAAGCTCCAAACCGAAGAAACTCCTTAAAACATTTAACACTAATTATTTGCGCATTAACTTCCCTTTCAATAGTTTCATGATTGCTTAGAATATTCTCAAGATCATATGCCTTTACTTCTTTTCTTTTGGTAAATAAAATAAACTCCCTTAAAGACATCTCCGGAAGATGATATACCACAGCCCGCCGTCCCAGATCAGCATTGCCAATAAAAAAAGAAAGAGCAGAAGACCCTGTTATCACAATGTGCAGTGAAGGATAAAAATCATAAATATTTTTAAGTTCCCGTGACCAGCCTTTATACCTATGCACTTCGTCTACAAACAGGAATCTTCCTCCATTTGTTACAAACTCTTCTGCCAGTCCGGATAATGTATTTCCAGAAAAATAAATATCATCTAGTGAGACATACAATGTATCATCCAGGTTATCAAATGCAGATTTAATATGCTGCAAAATCAAAGTGGTTTTTCCCGTACCTCTTTGACCTTTTATTATTATAAGTCTGTTATTCCAATCTATTTTGTCAAAAAGAAAACGTTTGGGATATTTGGGTACACTGTTTAACAACCTTAAATATTTCTTTCTTAATGTTTCCATAATGCCAAAAGTACAAAATTAAAGGTTACAACCTTCAATTTTATATCTTTTTTGATGGTTGTAACCTTCAATTACGGAAGTCCAAATAAAAACAAGTATCTAAAAAACTAAACCTTCACCCCTTTGGTTACATCTTTAGCTTTCTTTTTCAGATCATCGAAATGAAGGTAAGGGAATAGCTGAGGTGCCAACCCGGAAACCGGGTCGTAAAGAACTGAATCTTTTTTCAGTTTTTCTGAAATAATATTACTGTCCTTGTCAATACCGTTAATGATCGCAATGAACACACTAATGACAAATGCATATTTCAACACACTGAACAAAGCACCGAGAATCCGGTTGATGAATCCCAATGCTACAGCCTCAAGAAGCTTGTTGACCAATTTTGCAATAAAATGAACAATGATAACTATCAGAATGAAAGTCACAAAAAAAGATATCAAACCTATATGAGAAGAATTTAAATGCTGTGACAGATACTGCTCTGTTACATCCGAAAAAAATATTGCGCCCAATAATCCTAGAATGAGCGCTGCAAGAGATGCCAGCTCTGTTACAAGCCCGTTCTTAAAACCTTTGAACAGGGCAAATACCAATAAAAGTCCGACAATTATATCAAAGTAATTCATACATATACAATTAAGTGCACAAACCGGAGTGTCATCTCAAAAGTAATAAAAAGTTTAAGAGCCGCAAAGCCCGAAAACCGCCTTTCCCGGTGACTGACATTAAACCTGATCGTTTGCTAAAAAAACTAATTTTTTTTTATCTTTATCCTAATTAAGAAACAGGACAAAAATTACACATGCCCATACTTAACTCCATCATATCACTAATTAACTCCAAACGTGTCAAGCAAATAGAGACGTTTAAAAACAATCCTGCCGAAACGCAGCAAAAACAGTTAGAGTATCTGTTAAAGACTGCCGCAAAAACAGACATAGGACGACTTTACGATTTCGACAGCATTACATCGGTTGACACTTTCATAGAGCGTGTTCCCGTTGTAGATTACGAAGGGGTCAAGCCTTTTGTGGAACGATTAAAGCGGGGAGAAAAAGACCTGTTATGGCCGGGTGAGATCAAATGGTTTGCAAAGTCATCAGGAACCACCTCCTCGAAGAGTAAATTCATTCCTGTAAGTAAAGATTCGCTCGAAGAGTGTCATTTTCGCGGAGGGAAAGATGTAATTACACTATACCTTGAAAACAAGCCCGAATCGGAGTTGTTTCCGGGGAAATGTCTTGTACTCGGCGGCAGTCACCAGGTAAACAGTTTCAACTCTGATTCCTACTACGGTGACCTTTCAGCTATCCTGATCGAGAACATGCCATTCTGGACCCAATTCCTGAAAACACCCGATCCTTCAATTGCACTGATGTCGGAATGGGAATCGAAAATGGAAAAACTGACTGAAGCTACCATCGATGAAAATGTGACTTCCATTGCCGGCGTTCCAAGCTGGTTCCTTGTTCTTTTAAAATATATCCTTGAAAGAACAGGAAAATCAAACATGCTTGAAGTATGGCCAAATCTTGAACTGTTCATTCACGGAGGAATTAATTTCATCCCTTACAGAGAACAATATAAAGCGATCATACCATCGGATACTATGAGCTACATGGAAACCTATAATGCTTCCGAAGGCTTTTTTGCAATCCAGGACGACCTGTCGAAAGAAGGAATGCTTTTAATGCTCGACTATGGTATATTTTATGAATTCATGCCTGTTTCTGAAATAGGAAAAGAGTTTCCGAAAACCCGCACCATCGACGAGGTGGAAAAAAATAAAGATTATGCCATAATAATTTCAACAAACGGGGGATTATGGCGTTATCTTATTGGAGACACTGTAAGATTTGTCTCTTTGCATCCTCACCGGATAATAATTACGGGACGTACAAAGCATTTCATCAATGCATTCGGTGAAGAACTGATAGTGGACAATGCCGAAAGAGGCCTTGAGATAGCGTGCAAAAAAACAGGGGCAATAATCAGGGAATATAGTGCGGCACCGGTTTTCATGAGCCAAAAAAGCAAGGGCCGGCACCAGTGGATGATAGAGTTTGAAAAAATGCCTGATAATATTGATAACTTTGCTGATGCTCTTGACGAGGCTCTTCAATCGCTGAATTCCGATTACGAAGCCAAACGGTACAAGGGCATTACTCTCGACCGGCTCGAAGTAATTGTTGCAAGGGATAATCTTTTCATCGACTGGCTGGGATCGAAAAACAAACTGGGAGGTCAGCACAAAGTACCGCGTCTGGCAAATGACCGCAAGTACATTGACGAACTGATAGCTTTAAATAAAAAATAACCAAATCTAAAATAGAGGAAAATGCATATTGCAATAGCAGGGAATATAGGTTCAGGGAAAACATCATTAACAGAATTACTGGCTCATCACTACGGATGGCAACCACACTTCGAGGAGGTGGACGACAATCCTTATCTTGAGGATTTTTACGAAGATATGACACGCTGGGCATTCAGCCTTCAGATATTTTTTCTTAAAAGCCGCCTCGCCTCGGTACAGCAGATACGGGAATCAGGGAAAGACGTGATACAGGACAGAACTATTTATGAGGATGCATACATCTTTGCGCCAAACCTGTACGACATGGGCCTTATGAGCCGTCGCGATTATGAAACATACCTCTCTCTTTTCGAGTTGATGAGCAGCTTCGTTCAGCCCCCTGACCTTTTGATATACCTCAGAGCATCTGTTCCTACACTTGTTGAACAGATACAACGACGCGGAAGGAGCTATGAAAACAACATCAGACTTGATTATTTAAAACGTCTGAACGAACGTTACGAAGCATGGATAGAGCGTTACAACAAAGGAAAACTTCTTATCATTAACACTAACGACATAGATTTTATCCGGAATAAATCCGACCTGAGCAGTGTCATCGACAAAGTAGAAGCTGAACTTAACGGTTTATTCTAAGCCGGTGATCAATGTTTTTTCCTGTTACCCATCCCCTGCAGTTTCAGGTCTTTGGTTATAACAAAATCTTCATCAACCGTTATTCTTTCACCCACGGGCACAAGAATATCACGGCTTTTATTTTTCGGATCCTTCACTTTAACCGATACGGGTATTGCCTCTAAGAATGTTCCGGGAAAAGGCTTCAGGAATTTCAGCACATCAACAAGAGGAATATCTTTGTTCAGCCATTTTCGTTCGTCACCATGAGGAATTATCACAGGTGACCGGGGATGGCCTATCTTTGAAGTGATCTCATTTGCAACCGTAGTGATGATGGCGAAAGAATTGATCTCCTCACCCGTATCTTTATCAACCCATGTATCCCATATTCCTGCAAGCGACAAATACTGTTTATCCTTCCGGGCAATGACATA
>JAOZOF010000065.1:0-8131 GCA_029933425.1 Marinilabiliaceae bacterium | reverse complement strand
CCTTCAAGTTCCATACCGTCAGGCAATTCTATGCCATAGGTATTCTGCACCTTTCTTATGTTAATTACCTGAACAAAACGGCCGCACATAGGGTAAATGGTTTTATCGTATTTAATTTAAAGATATTGATTTCTGTTGAAGTTTAGATCGAAAAGAGTTACCTTTTACAAAAAAAAGATATGGAAAAGCCTGTTATCGCTCAAAAAAAACCTTACGTGATTCATGAAGAACCCGGCACAAAGTTTTGGTGTGCATGCGGCAGAAGTAAGAACCAACCTTATTGCGACGGTTCACATAAAGGTACCGGCATTTCTCCCGTAAAGGTTGAGATCAAAGAAGCAAAGAAGGTAGCCTGGTGCGGTTGTAAGCATTCGGAGAAAGGCCCTTTCTGCGACGGCTCACACAGACATCTGTAACCATACCCGAACCGGGAATTATTTTCCTTTGGCTACTCGATAAAAAACCCGAGCCATTGCGTTTAACAACAGTCCTGCTTACTTAAAGATCTTTTCTGCAATATTTTGCGGGATCGCATCTTTATGTATCATGATAGCAATGGTATTCAGCTTCACATAACTCTCGCTCATGTAAAGATATCCGCCGTAAGGATTACCTTTAGTACCCCAACTGTTCTTAGTTTTGTAGAAGACCGTACCATCCTTATCTTTTGCCATTCCTGTGATATGCATCAGATGATCGTCGGTGGCATGCCATGAAAGAAATGCTTCCTGACGCATCGACTGAGTGATCTCTTTCTCGGTATCCGAATCTTTCTCAGGAACAGTAGCCAGGCCTTCCCTGTGGCTGAAACTGCTTTCACTAACATCACCATCCCAGCAAACCGTGTACCCGTTCTTCAAAGCATTATCCATAACTTCCACAAGCTCATCGATCGGCACATTGTAATAAAAGCCGAATGCCCAGTTGTCGGGAATCTCAAGGTTGAACCTGCTGTACCAGGGATGATGTGTGTATGATGTTAGTTCAACATAATCATCTGCCTTTATGCCCATTTCATCCCTGAACTCCATCGGCGACATAGTTTTACCGTCGTACATAACCTGTGCGGGTAATTCTCCCATGTAAATGTTCAGAACCGATTCCAGTATCTCATACCACTTTTCAGACGGTGCGGCATTCCTTTCATTGATAAGTTTATCAAGAGCTGCTTTCTGAACTGCCACTAATTCACTGTGATTATGCGGCTTTGATTCATCCCTTTTACCCGGATATGCATGTTCCGTGACAATTCCGTATTCCCTGACCACATTCATCACATCATGTGCCTGACCGCCTTCACTGAAATTAGTCAGACCATGACGCATGATGTACTGTTGTGCTTTCTCGGGATAGGTATATCTTACAAAATACATTTCGGAAAGATCAAGTTCGGGTCCGCCCAGACGAAGGATCTCTGATTCAATGTAAGACGTTGTGGCAAATGACCAGCATGTACCCGTCCTGCCCTGATTCTTCACCGATGTGGCAGGCAGGTCAACAATGGTCTTAAACTCTTTAACAGATATTGTCTCCTGCGCATTGAGATTGAACAGTACAAAGCAGGTCAGTACTAAAGAAAGCAGCTTTTTCATAAAGAAAGATATTTAATTAGTTTATTTCAGAGGACAAATATCAGGCTGTTAAACCTCCTCCTTTTCATGTTTACGGAAAACATAAACTATTCCGTAATCTGTACATTTATCTCTTCTTGTTTCACCGGGAAGTTCCTCAAATTTCGTTTCCACCTCATTCCAGATGTGCAAAATAAGATTATCGGCCTTTTCCCTTAGATCAGTCACCTTCTCGTGCATTTTTTGAGTTGTAACCTGAAGGTTCTTATGATTGTTGTAGTAATCGAGGAATTTTTCGTACTTGATCTTTACTATGGCTATCGAAGGGTTATAAATTCTGTTCCCTCCCATCATCATTCGCTGCTCTTCTCCTTTAATTACCTTTTCTCCCCAATAAATCAACTGCTGCTCTGTTCCCATTTCAGGCACGGACTTTTCTTCAATGTCCAGGCCTAACTTCACTCGTACCTCCGGTTTGATCTCACCCCGGATGATGCAAAAATTAAGCACCTGAAGAAAATGAGAAACATAAAGTCTTGCAACCTTGAACTGGTCGTTCAGTAGCTTTCCATACTTCGCCTGTCTGTTCTTACTGAAATTGTATTGATCGATAGCCTGCTCATATATGGGCAAAAAGGCTTTAAGCTTTAAATATACGTTTTGCGAAAATGCCAACTCCCAGGGACTCATTAGATTTCCCTTGTGCAGAGCGGCTTTTAGAGCTCTAAGACGGGCCTGATCTGTATTTGGAAGACGTCTGTATGGCATGCTTTCAGGTTGAAAGGGTGGCTATTCGCAGGCAAAATAGCAAAAAATGTAACTATTTACAAATCATAACCTAACAAAATGTTAAAAAATACAACTTATTCCTTTTGAGGAAGTTATATTTTCCGTGTAGTTAAATAAAAAAGCCTGCCAAAAATGAAGATTTGGCAGGCTTACAAATATCGGGATTATTCCTTCTAATCTTTGAACTTCGCCATGAGATATTCCCTGTTCATTCGTGCAATGTTCGTGATCGATACTCCTTTCGGACATTCAACCTCACAAGCACCGGTGTTTGTACAGCTACCAAAACCAAGTTCATCCATCTTTGCAACCATTCGTTTTGCACGTCGTGCTCTCTCTACCTTACCCTGAGGTAAAAGAGCCAACTGACTAACTTTTGCCGAGACGAACAGCATAGCAGATCCGTTTTTACAGGTAGCAACACATGCTCCGCAACCGATACATGATGCAGCATCCATAGCTTCGTCAGCATCCTCTTTCGAAATAGGAATTGCATTTGCATCAGGAACACCACCGGTACCTACCGAAACATAACCTCCTGCAGCAATTATCTGGTCAAAGGCATTACGGTTAACCATAAGGTCTTTTATTATCGGGAAACCGGCAGAACGCCAGGGCTCTACTGTTACAGTTTCACCGTCCTTGAATTTACGCATGTGCAACTGGCATGTTGTAACATCCTCATCGGGGCCGTGTGCATGACCGTTAATGTACATTGAACACATACCGCAAATACCTTCGCGGCAGTCATGGTCGAAAGCTACCGGCTCTTTACCTTCCTGAATTAGCTGTTCGTTAAGAACATCCATCATTTCAAGGAATGAGCTGTCGGTAGAAATATTTTTAACCTCATACGTTTCAAAATGGCCTTTCGCCTTTGGACCATCCTGGCGCCAAACTTTTAATTTGAGATTTATTGTTTTTTCCATTTTTGATCTACTTTAATTTTTTTGAACTAATTACTTGTAATTACGTGTTTTCAGCTCTACGAATTCGAACTTAAGCTCTTCCTTGTTCAATACCGGCTCTTTGTCATCACCTTTGTATTCCCAGCAAGAAACGTAAGCAAATTCGTCATCTCTACGTAAAGCTTCACCCTCTTCGGTCTGATATTCCTCGCGGAAGTGTCCTCCACTCGACTCTTCACGATTCAGGGCATCACGAGCCATTAGTTCACCTATTTCAATAAAATCGGCAAGACGGCCTGCTTTTTCAAGTTCCAGGTTAATTCCATCAGCTTTACCCGGGATACGAACATTCGTCCAGAACTCCTTTTTGATCTCCAGAATCCTGTCAAGCGCTTTCTGTAATCCCTCTTTGTTACGGGCCATTCCTACAAAGTCCCACATTACGTGGCCAAGCTCTTTATGGATGTGATCGACAGAATGTTCTCCTTTGATGCTAAGCAGCTTTTCAAACTTCTCTTTAACCATCTTTTCCTTCTCTTCGAACTCCGGCAGATCGGTACTCATACGCGGAGTACGAATGTCATCGGCAAGATAATTCTGAATAGTGAATGGCAGAACGAAATATCCGTCGGCCAGTCCCTGCATCAGAGCAGAAGCACCAAGACGGTTAGCACCGTGATCGGAGAAGTTGGCCTCACCAATGGCAAACAACCCCGGAATATTTGTCTGAAGTTCGTAATCAACCCAAAGACCGCCCATTGTGTAGTGGATGGCAGGATAGATCATCATCGGTGTCTCGTACGGATTTTCATCAACGATTTTTTCGTACATCTGGAAAAGGTTCCCGTAACGGGCCTCGATGGCATCCCTTCCAAGACGATCAATGGCATCCTTAAAATCAAGGTAAACGGCAAGACCTGTAGCTCCCACGCCGTAACCGGCATCACAACGCTCTTTAGCAGCACGCGAAGCAACATCACGCGGCACAAGGTTACCAAAAGCGGGATATCTTCTTTCAAGATAGTAGTCGCGATCTTCTTCCGCTATTGCTGTCGGCTTAAGTTTTCCTGCACGGATAGCTTCCGCATCCTCTTTCTTCTTAGGCACCCAGATACGTCCGTCGTTACGAAGTGATTCTGACATCAAAGTCAGCTTACTTTGGAACTCACCGTGAACAGGAATACATGTCGGGTGTATCTGAACATAAGCAGGGTTGGCAAAATAAGCACCATTCTGGTAAGCTTTCCATGCAGCCGAACCATTTGATCCCATGGCATTTGTCGAAAGAAAGAAGGTATTTCCATAACCTCCGGTAGCAATCACAACGGCATGACCAAAATGACGTTCCAGTTTTCCTGTTATCAGATTACGGGTGATTATTCCACGAGCCTTCCCTTCTACAATAACTATTTCAACAAGTTCGGTACGGGTATGAAGATCAACATTGCCTTCATTCACCTGACGCATCAGAGCCTGATAGGCACCAAGCAAAAGCTGCTGTCCGGTCTGGCCTCTGGCATAGAATGTACGGCTTACCTGAGCTCCGCCGAAAGAGCGGTTTGCCAGATATCCGCCATATTCGCGGGCAAAAGGAACTCCCTGTGCCACACACTGGTCGATAATGCTGTTACTCACTTCTGCAAGGCGATAAACATTGGCCTCACGTGAACGGTAGTCACCTCCTTTAATGGTATCGAAAAAGAGACGATAGACTGAGTCACCGTCGTTAGGATAATTCTTAGCAGCATTGATACCACCCTGGGCGGCAATCGAGTGAGCACGGCGGGGAGAGTCTTGAATCGTGAAATTCTTCACCTTAAATCCCATTTCAGCCAGTGAGGCTGCAGCAGATGCTCCTGCCAATCCTGTACCGACAACAATTATATCGATCTTTCTTTTATTCGCCGGATTTACCAGCTTTTGATTATTCTTATAATTAGTCCATTTCTGGGCGAGAGGCCCTTCAGGAATCTTTGATTCTATCTTTGTCATATCTTACAAATTTATTGGCAATTATTATTGAAAAAAGAAGTGCTGTATTACAGCTATTGCAGAAAAACCAAGACCCATTATCCAGGCAACAACAGTTCCAACTACTTCCCAACGTTTTCTCCATACAGTGTTACTCCAACCCAGGGTCTGAAGCCCTGACCAGACTCCGTGTGACAAGTGCCAGGCCAGACCGATAGAGCCGATCACATAAACAATAACCACCCACAGATAACCAAAGGTCGCATTAACAAGAGCATAGGCATTTTCAACTTCAGTATGAACACCTGCAATGTCAATGTGTGTTGGTTCAAGCTCCTTTGTGATCTTGAACTTCACCCAGAACTGTGCAATGTGAACAATTAAAAATGCCAGGATAGTTGCACCAAGAATGTACATGTTCTTAGAGGCCCATGTAACATCAGGTGTGCTGTTTCCTGAAGCATAGCGGTCTTTGCCCCTTGCTTTCTGGTTTTGAAGGGTCAGCAGAGATGCGTAGAAAATGTGAACAATGAAGCCGATGGCCAAAACAGGCTCCATGATCTTGATCAATGGGTTTGTAGCCATAAAATGGGCTGCGGCATTGAACAATTCTCCGCCGTCATCTACTAACAATAACGCATTTAGGGATAAGTGAATAAATAAAAATGTCACTAAAAAAAGTCCCGTGATACTCATCAGGAACTTCTTCCCGATTGAAGAACTAAGAAAGTTACTCATAAGGAATTCATTTATTTAATTATTAAAACTTTGTTTTGAAAAGTAATCCCAAATGTAAATCTGTTTAATTGCTTGAGCAAGAAAAAATGAAAAATAAAAACTATATTTATATTCATTCTAATTAATTACGGTTTCAGCAGAAGAATATGCCTGACAGATGTCACATAAATGCAGTTTTGCAGGCTCGCAAAACAAACTACCATTTAACCGGTAACGGCCATTGTGTTGTATTTTTACACGGATACATGGAAGACCACCAAATATGGCTTCCGGTCACCGGTATGATCAACGGATATTCTGTATTGTTGCCTGACCTGCCCGGCAGCGGGAAAGAGTTTCTGCCTGAGAATACTGATGCCATAGAATTCATGGCTGATGTGGTTCATGAACTGGTATTGCACCTGGGATTTGAAAGATACTCCGTTGTCGGTAATTCAATGGGAGGCTATGTGGCTTTCAGAATGATAAAAAAGTATAGGGGTTTTATTGATAAAGTGGTATTGTTAAGTACAAACCCTTTCCCCGATGCCGGCAAAGACAGGAGAAGACGCCTGCGGGAGATTGCTCTGCTGAAAAGCGGGAGAAAAGATTTGATATTTAAATTCTTTATCAATAGTTTAGAGGACCGGTTCAAAGAACTGTACACAAGTATGGCTGAAAAAATCCCTTCAGAAAATCTGATCTCACTGCAAACAGGTATGATGAACAGACCAGACAATACAGATATGTTCCTTGATCCGCCGGTACCTGTTTACTACATGTCGGGTGAAGAAGACATCCTGATTCCCGTAAAAAGGATCAAGGAGTTGCTTAACCGTTCACCCGGAATAACTTCAGTAAAAGAGGCACAGGCAACCCACTTTTTAGTTGTGGAAAAACCTGAAATAGCAGGAAAGTTCATTGTCGATTCTTTAAAACAAAACTTACACTTTAACTTGTGAATAAAGAAACTCTCATATCAGTTATCATACCCGTATACAACCATCCTGCGGACCTTCAAAGGGCCATTGAAAGTGTTATCAGACAGACATGGCAAAACTTTGAGATGCTTGTGGTGGACGACGGATCGGAGGAAGATATTAAGAGTGTTTGCGATTCTTTCAACGATAAAAGAATAAAGTACCTTAGGAATGAGGAACACATAAATGCAAATGTTGCACGAAACAAAGGGATCGCTGAAGTATCAGGAGAATACATAGCAATGCTCGATGCCGATGACGAATTTCTACCTGACCATCTCAAACGCAGATCTGAAAGAATAAAGGAATGGGGATGTGACGGGATTTTCGGCAGTGCTTATATTTTTGACGGCAAAAAGGAGAGGATCAAGAAAAGCAGGCCATTAATGAAAAATGAAAAAATGGCTGATTACTTACTTACTGACGGATTTTGTCCAACCCCGTCACATTTCTACAGAGCAGAAGCAGCACGTGAGATTAAATGGGATGAAGATTTATATTGGAACCAGGACTATGACTTCTCGATACGTTTTGCTGCAAAGTTTGATTTCAGGTGTGATCCGAAGCCTACAATCAAAGTTAACTGGCACAAGGGGCACAAACAAAAACTGACAGACATTCATTTCGTGTCTCAGAAAAAGTTCATTGAAAAACATAAAAATGAAATATCGCTGCCTGCCCTAGTGAATTATTTTTATTCGATGAAAAAAGAGGCAAAGGAGACAGGACACAAAAAGCAGTATGATTATTACGAAAATGAATTAAAAAAGACTGCGGGAAAGAATAAGATCACATACATTTTATTAAGCATTAAACTAAAGTCGCTTTTCCATAAAATATTCTTTTAACAAAAGTGCCTAAAGCTACTACCGGAAAAACTTTTTCACCATCCCCCACACTCCGCTTGTTTTCACAATTATTTCATCAATATTTTCAGAATCATTTACGGAAAGTCGTTTCAGCTTGTAAATATCGGTTCGAAAAGTATTGAACCCCGGATCAGCAGTAACGGCATACAGATATCCGGCTTTTTTCACCATTTCAACTTCACGGTTGCTGTAATAACCCGCAGGGTAGGCGAATCCCGTGACATTAAGGTCGAACTTATTTTCAAGAGCTTTTTTCGAATCAGTTATCTCGTAAAAAGCTTTTTCATCCGGACATTGAGTCAGTATCGGATGAGATATTGAATGGC
>JAOZOF010000064.1:4388-16078 GCA_029933425.1 Marinilabiliaceae bacterium | reverse complement strand
GTATAGCTTTGCTGCCGTATGCACCGACATCGCCATAACCAAGGTCATCGAAATAGATAACAACAATATTGGGCTTTGTTGTTTTTTCACTGCTTTTGGTCGCAGTGTTCCCGCATGCCGACATTATAAAAGGCAGCAGTGCTAAAATAAAAAGTAGATTTCTCATTGTAAATGTATTAGTAGTTTTAATTCTATAATTTCATTATTTGTGCATGAACCGAAGCTTGATCATCCTTACACTAATGGAAAATATGACGATCAATTCGCTCCCTTCGAGGGTCGGGGTAAACGAATTGATCGTGAACATAGTCTTTATGGGTAAGCATACAAATATACATATTCAATAATACTTTTGCGGAACAGTCCGTGCTCCGGAGAATATCTCTTCTATCTTTTTTACAACATCCGGATTCTCTGCGGCAACATCGTTCCTTTCTTTGATGTCTGTATCGAGATCGTATAACCTGATCTTTCTGTCTTTTCCTTTCATTTTTCTGATCCCTTTCCAATTGCCATAACGAACAGCTTGTTTGTTACCGAGCTCCCAGTACAGGTATTCATGATTTTGTTGACCTTTTTCTCCAAGTAGTTCGGGCAGAATGGAAATTCCGTCGAGGCCTTCAGGCCTTTTCACGCCGGCCAGGTCACAAAAAGCAGGAAAGATATCCCAGAATGCTCCCACATGATCAGAAACGGTTCCCGGCTTTATTTTTCCGGGCCATTGAGCAATGAACGGTATTCTTACCCCGCCGTCATCAAGCGAGCCTTTGATCTCATTAAGACGACTGCCCAGTATCCCGGCACTCCTGAACCAGGGAGAGTCAGCACCTCCGTTAAAAGTAGGACCGTTATCAGATGTGAAAACGATCAGTGTATTGTCATAAATTCCAAGCTCTTTAAGTTTCAATACCAGCTTTCCTATATTTTCATCAAGGTATGATATCATAGCGGCATAAGTGGCATGAGGATAACGACTCGGATAGTACCCTTTTCCTCCGGTGTAAGGCTTCTCTTCGCCGAACTTTTTCACATAGTAGTCAACCCAGCGTTTCGGAGCCTGCAAAGCAACGTGAGGAATTGGCGTTGCCCAGTAAAAGAAGAATGTTGTGTCTTTGTTTTCAGTTACAAAATTTTCTATCTCTCTGAACATGATATCCGGCGAATACTCTTTCTGCGTATATCTTGCATAGCTTTTTTCATCGTACGGGTCGGCTCCGGCAGGCAGCTTTTCCGATAACGGCATTACCTTATTTTCAAGGTAGATACGTCTGTCGTTTTTATACAAAAACGGTGGATAATAAGTATGCGCCATTCTCTGGCAGTTATACCCGATGAAAAAATCAAATCCTTTCTGGGTAGGAGTGCTCGTTGTGTTGGGTGCTCCCAGTCCCCACTTCCCTGACATACCTGTTTTATAGCCGGCTTTTTTCAGGACTGATGCAATTGTAACTGTGCTCTCGCGCATAGGAGGCTGCCCTTCAAGGGTCGAATCCTTTAACATCGCCTCCATACTCCATACATTACCTCGCGAAGACCACGGATTATTATTGCGTATGTCGGAATGTCCTGAGTGCTTGCCTGTCAGCAAAACACACCGTGATGGTGCACAGACAGCAGACCCGGAATAGAATTGCGTAAATTTCATTCCGCCGGCAGCAAGCTTATCGATGTTAGGGGTTTCTATTTTTTCACTGCCGTAACACCCTATGTCAGCATATCCCATATCGTCGGCAAGAATAAAGATAATATTGGGCTTCTTTTTATTTCCCCGGCTCTGTTTGGTTTCTGAATTACATGCCCACAATCCGGCTATCGCCAACATAAAAACCAATATCCTGAATTTGTTTTTTTTCATTGCTTTAAAATACAAAAATTAATACCTGTATACGGGATGAATAAACATATTATTAATTACATCAAAAAATTACTTCAGTTCAAGCTCTTTCACTCCTTTTCCTGCATTTGTCCCCCTAACTGATTCAAACTCTTTTATCATTTCATTCAATTTTTCCGGTTCCTTCATAGCAAGATCTATCCTCTGCCCGGGATCTTCTTTAATATTATACAACTGGTACTCTTTTGCATTCCCAAGCTCTATATTTACACTTTTACTTACTGCTGCACCTTTGTATGGAGGTATCATGACCCAATCTCCTTTACGGTATCCTGTCCGCCCGGTTGCTTCAAATACCATTGCCTCTCTGCCATTATCACTTTTCCCGAGAAAAACATCCAGCAGATCCTCTCCGTCTCCGGATCTTTTACTGCTACCCGTTAAAGCAGCAAGAGAATTCAAAATATCGATCTGTGACACCATAGCATCCGAGACTCCCGGTTTGATATGTCCTTTCCAATAAGTGATGAACGGCATTCTGGTACCTGCTTCAAACAGACTGTATTTTCCACCGCGGAAAGGCCCCCATGGTTTGTGTCCGTCATTTAACTTCACTGCATCATCTTTATAACCGTCATCCAGGACCGGACCATTATCACTTGAAAAAATTATCAGGGTATTTTCAAGTAATCCTTCTTCTTCCAGGGCAGCCAATATCTGTCCCACATTCCAATCCTCTTCAATAATAGCATCACCCCGTGGCCCTAGTCCTGACTTTCCCACAAATCGTGGATTAGGAGTACGAGGCACATGAGGTTGCTGCAATCCGTAATAAAGGAAAAACGGTTCATTTTTATGCTGCCTGATATATTCTTGTGCTTTTGACAGGAAGCGATCTGACATATCTTCATCTATCCATCGGGCTTTTTCACCGCCGATCATATGTCCTATCCGTGATATCCCGTTAACAATAGTCCCGTTATGACCATGTGAATACATCATCTTAAGCAGTTCCGGATGTTCAAGTCCGGTGATCTCTCCCGGGAATTTGTGCTTATAGCTGACTTTTATCGGGTCATCCGGATCCAGGGCAACAACATTCCCATCCTCGATATAAACAGTAGGAACCCGGTCCTGCGTTGCTGCCATGATATAAGAATAATCGAAACCGACTTCATTTGGACCGGGAGAAATATGTTTGTTCCAATCCACATTCCCGCTGCCCAGCCCTAGATGCCATTTCCCGACTACAGCAGTATGGTAACCTTGTTCCTTTAACATTTTGGGAATTGTCAGGCGGGCAGTATCAATTATCAGTGGTGCTGATCCGGGAAGAATATGTGCCCGTTTATTACGCCAGGGATAAGTGCCGGTAAGCAAAGCATAGCGGCTCGGTGTACATGTTGATGAAGAAGCATATCCTTTTGTAAACTTCATTCCTCCAAGAGCCAGCTTGTCTATATTAGGTGTTTTTATAATTCCGTCGCCATAAGCACTTACGTCACCGTAACCAAGATCATCGGCATAAATAATAATGATATTTGGTTTGGAATTTTGGTTTTTCCCTGTTTGTTCAGGTTTATTTACGCAGGAAAAACCAATACTTGCAAATAATATAATTGTTAGAAATAAATTTTTCATATTGAATTAACCTTTAATTTTTTATAGTTCAATTGCTCCGATATCAGGCAAACCTTCAATTTCATTCCCTGAAATATCATATTTTACTTTTAATCCGGTTTTCAGACCGATATTATCACCCGGGATCTTTTCTATCTCTATCCCCTTATTTTTGATCAGACCGGCACTACCCGGTATGTAATCATCTATATTCATCCCTCCGGGCACTTTAAAGCCGGGATCACCGATTACCGGTGCTTCATCCTGTATTATAACTTCAGAAGGCCAGTTATCTTTTTTCAGATAAAGATTATTGCGAAAAACTACATTCGGAATTGAGGTACCTCCATCTTCTTCGGGTTTGTACTGGTCACCCTTTACAAGCTTGCTTTCACCTATTATATAAAAAATATTATTTGCAATTAATATTCCCGATGAAGCTTTATCAACAGCAATTTTTGCAACAATCTCATTTTTAACATAAATGGTATTGTTATAAAAATATGTATTGAAAGGACCTTTTCGTTCTGAACTTTTACCGCAATAACCGCTCAGCCAGAAAATCTTTCCCTCCTGAAAAGCTCCGTCTGCTCCTTTTTCGCGATAACCGTCATTAACACTGATATTATAACGATATGAGCAATTAAAGTTATTACCAAGTATCTCGCAAAATCCTCCGGCATTATCAGCACTGAAATTATACTGAATTATCACATTTCTGCAATTGAAATCGATATGTGCACCGGCCGAGTCACCCGGGCCGTTAGCATTTGTAAATCTGTTATGCTCTATAAGAATATTTTCAGAACCCCAGGTCCATAATCCGCTTCCACGCCCCCATTTACGGGTATCATCATTGCTGCCTGAATGATCAACAATATTATTGTTGACATGACATTCTGCAACACCTGACATCTGTATTCCCGGACCGCCTGTAAATAAGATCTTGTTCCCTGATATTTCAACATCTCTCACACCTTGTTTCGGGACAGTTTTACGGTAAGAAGTGAATTTTATTCCCGTATGGCTGACATTCTCAATACAGCAGTCTGTGATATTAACATCAGTTATAAGCCCCTTATCTGTCTTATTTAGAATCCTAATCCCGTATCCGTATTTTTGTGTACCGTTAGCAGTGGTAACCTCATCGGCAGAACGGATAAAACCTTCTTTCTCGAAAAAAACATCTTTTATCTCAAGCCTGCTCAAAATAATATGCGAGTAATTACCTTCTTTTGTAACAATAACTTTTACACCACACCGCATATCTCCTCCCTGAGAAGGATCAAAATCATCTCCTTTCCCGTTGGCAGTGATCGCGATATCACTGACTTCAATAAAACTGCAATTTTCAAGTAATATAGCTTCAGGACAGCCTTTAGCATCAATTACAGGGCTGTTTCCTTCCCCATACGATCCTATTACTATCGGAAGATCCTGTATTCCTTTTACGCCTTCAAGCTTTAACTCTCCCGAATGAACCTGTCCGGCTTTTAACAATATCTTATCCCCTGCATTTAACTCTACCCCGTTAATTCTTTGTAAAGTTTTAAAAGCAGCCCCTGAAGATAACCCTTCGTTATCATCATTCCCGCCGATAGCATCAATATAAAAACACTTCCCGGTTAATAGATCTGTGTTTTCACGACACCCCGATAATATCGGATAAGGTATCAATACCCATATATATGCAAATACAAACAATACTTTTTTTACATCTTTCATTTCCGGGAATAAATAAGTGGTTTATAAAAAGTGGTTTTGTCAAAAATATAACTTTTAACCCAAAATAATCATTAGATCTAAAAATGAATTCTAAACAACTATCGATTAAAACATAATAATAAAAAAACAGAGGTAAACACGCGCAAAATGCGGGTGCTATTCCTCTGTTATTAAAACTATCATTTTACTGATCTCCCAGATTTGAGTACCCCGGATTTTCAATCAGGTTTGGATTGTCAGCTAATCTGTCTGTACCAAGCGGTAAATAATAGTGTTTTTCCTGGAATGTTCTGATATCGCCGTATTCTCCTGATTTCAGTTTCATTGTATATTTATGTTCCGGAAAATTATATACCCAGGTTACACCATGGAAACCTTTACCGTTTAATTCCTGCTCAGCGATTCTCCATCTGCGCAGATCCCAGTAATGATGCTCTTCAAAAGCAAGTTCTACGGTTCTCTCATTGCGGATCAGATCTTCCGTAACTTCAGTTTTATCCGGCATACCGGCTCTTTTCCTTACTTCATTTAAAAGATCCAGTGATTCACCGTTCATATTAAGATAGAAAGCAGCCTCGGCAGCATTAAGATAAACCTCACCCATCCTGAAAACGATCCAATCTGTTTCATCTTCCATTGAGATCGGGAGCTTAACTGCTTCATTGATCTTTTTGCGCAGAAGGAATCCGCTCTTCTTATAATTCCTTGCAGGGGCTTTTTTAGGCCAGCCTGATTCAGGATCAATAGTTCCGACAGTATTACTGTGAAAATACACATGTGAGCCCTGCCATGGTGTTTCAGGATAAAACACAGAAGCCCTGAATCGCGGATCCCTGTTACCCATGACAGAATCAATATCAAATAAAACCTGACCGTTAAGATCATCCCAGTTTAATTTACCGGATGTTCCATCCTCATATTCATATTTTTCAACAAATTCAAGATATATAGGACCATTAGACCCCCAACCGGTTCTGAATCCATCCGGCATATACAGAAAATTCCAGGTATGGGTCTTTAAAAGACCCAGGTCATAAACCTCAGCAAATATCACCTCCTCATTACCATCCTTCACAAATATCTCTGCATAATTTTGCTGAGGATCAGGATTATGATTGTACAACGCATGAGGACTATCATTTATAATATCTATGGCTGCGTCATAAGCTGCCTGCCAATAACCTTGCTCTTTTGACTGAGGTATTCCAACAACCCCGTCAGGAAGTGTAATGGTTGAGAATCTGGCAATACTTGCTGCATACAGCATGGCACGGCTTTTCAGAGCTAATGCTGCCCATTTAGATGCTCGTCCGAACTCATCTGCACCATAAGAAGATGGTAATACCTGAGATATTTCATCCATCTCTTTACCAATAAAATCATAAATTTCAGCTTCGGGTGTTCTTTTCACATAGAGCTCCTCAATAGGCTGATCTATACTCTGCGGTTCTGTAATAAGCGGAACACCGCCGTATCGTTTAACTAGTTCGAAATACATGAATGCCCGAAGGAATCTTGCTTCTGCTATTTTTTGCTTTGCAAAATCATCATCAAAGTTGGATTCAGGATTCTCTAATATCTGAATTATCTCATTGGTAGAGCGTATATTGTCATACGGCCAGTAATCGAGTAACCAGGGAGCACCATTTTCATCAATAATTGTCATTGCGGTACTGTAAGGTCCCTGCCATCCGGCAAACACATTCATTTCGCCACCACATACCCCAAGTACTGCCATATTATTACTTCTGCCTCCCGATTGCCAACGAACAGCATTATATACATTGGTAAGATATGCATCCAACAGGACAGGATCGTTCTTTACATCCTGTTCCGATATCATATTTGTAGGTTTGATATCAAGAACATCATTACATGCCGGCAATACCAGCATCATTGCAAATATTATAATTATATACTTTTTCATGATCTTACTCCTTTCTTAATTAAAATGTAAATCTTAAACCCAATGTAACAGTCTTGACCGGAGGATAATCCCTTCCGTTTTGTCCTACTACTTCAGGATCAAAATCATGTTTCCATATTCCCAGATTATCAAAAGTTAATAAGTTAGTTGCTGACAGGTAAAAAACACAATCGTTAATACCTGCAGGACTGAGAAAACGTTTAGGAAGTGAATAAGACAGATTAAGATTCTTCAATCTCATATAATGAGTATCGTATGACCAAAAATCAGACGGTTTAGCATTATTATTTGTTCTGCCGTTTTGAGTTACAGGCGGTAGTTCAAATTCATCTGCATTCGCAATAAAATCTCCGTCAGGCCCTGTTTCTATTTTAGCCCTGTATTTGTAATGGATCTCAAGAGGTATTGACTCATTCGAGAACGGAGCTGCCGCAGAACCGGAGAAGTTAACCATATACATACCGGCTCCCTGCCAAAGCATTGACAACTGTATACCTTTATATCCGAATCCCATATCTATACTGTACATAAGATTAGGTAATCCAGATGCACCAATTACTCTTTGGTCTTTCCAGTCAATAATTCCGTCTTCATTAACATCCTTATATTTTAAGTCACCAACTCTAAGTGTTGTATTGCCGGTCAGATCCTGGTCGACAGGGTGATTATTGATTTCTTCCTGTGACATAAAGAAACCATCAGTCAGATATCCCCATTGACGGTCATCCCAATGACCTTCCTGCACATACCTGAAATTCCAGTCCGGATCTTCGGAAACCTCTTCCTGCAGATCAACATACTTACCTCTGGCCCATGATATCATGGGATTAATATGATAAACGAACTGACCTATCCTGTTCCTGTGTTTCAACATTACATCAACACCACGATTATCACGTTTATTAAGGTTTGTCCTTGGCAGACTTGCACCGAATGTTGAAGGCACCTGCTCCGTTGGTTGGGCCAGGATATTCTCTCTCAGCCTGTAAAAAGCATCAATTTCAAAACCAAACAATCCCCTCCAGAAAGAAGCATCAAGACCTACATTATATATCTTCATTGATTCCCATGTTATATCCGGATTAGCCAAACCTGCCGAATAAATTATCGGATATGGATTACTTCCGAACACATAAAAATCTGTTGAAATATTATATCCCGAAAGATAGTCGAACGATGAAACTGCATCATTACCCAGCATACCGAAAGAAGCCCTCAATTTCAAATTATCAACGGCATTTGAATTATCCTGAATAAAAGGCTCATTAGATATTCTCCATGCTGCACTTATACTTGGGAAATACCCCCATCTTGAATCGGGAGAATACTCGGCTGAAGCATCAGCTCTCAATGTAAAATCAAGAATATATTTTCTTTTGTAGTCATAATTAATACGTCCAATAACACTGGTCCTTGCTTTTTGAGTTGTACCTTCATAGTTATCTTTACCCTCTTCCGAAGCATATCTCAGATAAGGTGACTCATAAGAAAGGATATTCTTCCTGTCGCCCCTGAGGCTTGTTCCGTCATACGTTTGTGTTTCACTAATAAGAAAAGCTCTTAAGTTGTGATCACCGAATGACTTGTTATATTCCACGCTGAAAAGGGGGAGCAGTTCTGTTCCTTTCGAACTGTAAACAAACATTTTATTTGTTCCCTGTGTTCCCTGGAAGATCCACAATCCGTCAGGTGTGGATTCCGTTGGGTCCCACTCCCAGACATCAAATGGTTTTGAAACATTTTTCAGCCAACTGAACGATTCTTCATATGACAATCTGGCTTTTAATGAAAGCCCTTTTACCCACGGCAAATCATACTTTAATTGAATAGCTCCCTGTAATGAAGCTCTTTCATCCTTAACAAATCCGGAATAATCTTTAAATGTCTGATAATAAGGACTACGCTGCAAGAAGCCGGAATAGGTAGCCCTTGTCGGGTCTGCCTCATTTATGACCGGATAAACAGGCTTTGCTGTTTGTAAAGAGTTATACATATCTGATGCACTAAAATTTGCCTTGTCAAGAATCCCTTTACGATAAGAAAAATCAACTGAAATGGAAAAGTTATTTGTGATCTTAGCATCGATATTTGATCGTATATTATACCGTTTATAATTATAATCACCCGATTTGAAGTTACTCTGCTGATCAGTAAAACCGGCCGAAACAAAATACTTAACTTTCTCGGTTCCTCCTGAAGCATTTAAATTATGCTGTTGTTGGAACACCCAGTCCTTATATAAAGCATCACTCCAGTCGTACCCTTTATAATCACTGTTATCCAAGGTATTTATCAATCTATTTGCATCCGGATCATATTCTACGTAATGAGGTGAATAGTTATTAGGGTCTAAACCTGTTTCGTGAAGCATTTCAGCCCATTTCAAAGCTCCAACCCTGTCAGGAAGATAAGTAGGCTGTGTAAAAGAAAAAGCCCCGTTATAGTTTATTTTTGATTTTTGCTGCGATCCTCTTTTGGTTGTAACCAGGATAACACCATTACCGGCCCTTGCCCCGTAAATAGCAGCAGAAGCATCTTTAAGTACACTGACCGACTCAATATCGTTAGGATCGATCTGATCAATTGAACCTTGAATGCCATCGATCATAACAAGAGGAGAACCAAAACCCCTGATATTAATTGTTGTATTGTCAGCACCCGGTAATCCACTTGACTGTCGGGTTACCAAACCTGAAACCAAACCCTGTAAAAGTTCTGATGTATTTGCTGCCGGTCGCTGGATGAGTTCTTTTGAAGTGATCGTTCCGACTGATCCCGAAACTGTTTGTTTCTTTTGTTTTGAATAACCTACAACAATAGTTTCATTAAGACCGACAAAATCTTCTTCAAGTTTAACGTCAATAACACTTTGTCCTTTTATCGGGACTTCTTTGGTGAGAAACCCGATAAACGAAAAATCAAGGACAACATTGTCATCATTTAACGTTAAGGAATATTTACCGTTAACATCGGTTACAGTTCCAATTTGTGTATTCTTCACAAATACACTTACTCCCGGTAAAGGTTCTCCTGAATTATCAATTACCGTACCGGTAATGGTCACTTTCTGACCCTGACCATATACAAGTAACGGAGTAATAATCAGGATAACCAGTAAAAACAACCTGATGATTTTTTTCATAGTACTAGATTTTAATTAATAATAAATGGATATGCTATATATTATTATGATTACAATAGCCACAGTTAACAATGCCAGTATCGCCAGCAACAATGTGAATGAATTTTTATTCAAAAAATTTTTCATACAACAAATCTCCTAAAGATTATTTAGGAATCGTGAACTATTTTTGACAATTATGGAAATCCGTTTGGCAGAAATAGACACATTTTGATCATTTATGGAAAAAGATTCGACACACACCTGATCATAATACACTTATAAAGTTAAATATCAACAGATAACACCGAATGTCACATAAACATAAGTTATCATGCATTTTTTGCTTCGAAATTTAATTTTTGATACTTTTAAATAATAATCAGCAAACTTTAAATCATCTAATGATGACAAAAAATATACTTTTATTAACAATTCTGGCTATTACAACTTTTTGCACACAAAACAATCGGAAAGTAAAGCAAGAGAAACCTAATGTGATCATAATCTTAACCGATGATCAGGGATATCAGGATGTAGGATTCAATGGATGTAAAGACATACCAACTCCGAACCTAGACAAAATAGCAAAGCATGGAATTGTTTGTACTAATGCATATGTAACATATGCTGTTTGCGGCCCGAGCCGGGCAGGCTTAATAACAGGAAGATATCAGGACCGGTTCGGATTCGGACGTAATCCTCTGTTTGCGCCCAATGATCCCAATCAGGGTTTGCCCCTGACGGAACAAACACTTGCAAGTGTTCTGAAACAAGCTGATTACAGAACTATGGCCATAGGAAAGTGGCATCTGGGAGCCTATGAAAAACAACGTCCGCTTAACAGGGGATTTGATGAGTTCTTTGGATTTCTCACAGGCGGACACATGTATTTTCCCGAAAAACTTACCTTGTCGGACATATCTGAAGTTAAATCCCAGTTTGCAGCCTATAAAACCAAAATATTAAAAGACAACACCCGCGTCGATATAAAAAAATATCTGACAGATGCATTATCGGATGAAGCGGTTAATTTCATCGAAAGAAATAAAGAAAAGCCGTTTTTCCTTTATTTAGCCTATAACGCACCTCACACACCACTACAGGTTACGGATAAATATTTAAACCGCTTTAAAAATATTGAGAATACGAAACGAAGAAAGTATGCTGCCATGGTGAGTTCAATAGATGACGGTGTCGGCCGTATTTTAAATAAGCTTGAAGAGCTGAAGATAATTGACAACACTATCATTTTTTACTTGTCGGATAACGGGGGACCTGAAAAACATAACGGTTCTGATAACGGTCCGTTGAGAGAGGGTAAAGGCAGTTTGTATGAAGGCGGAATACACGTTCCATTTGCTGTTCAATGGCCTGATGTAATTCCTGCTGGCAAAAAATATGACAAACCAATTATTTCTCTTGACATATTTGCAACCGTAATAAAGTATGCCGGAGTGGAA
>JAOZOF010000064.1:0-4288 GCA_029933425.1 Marinilabiliaceae bacterium | reverse complement strand
TTACTGAAAAAGAAAAATGAATGGGCTTCACAAATGATAGATCCCGTATTCCTTGGATTAAGGCAGAACAAAGAGTATAACAAACTTCATCCGGACCGTTTTGATCTTGAAAAGTACTAATCGTTATTTAAAAAATTTCCGGGCGAGGTATTGTAAACTTTCCTGAAACATTTTGAGAAATAAGAGTGATTAGAGAACCCGACCTCCATCATAACCTCAGAAACGGTGAACTTCCCGGTTTTTAATAACTGGGCTGCTCTTTTTATCCTGATATCCCTTATCAACTCATTCAGTGTTTCACCTGTCAGTTGTTTTATTTTTCGATAAAGGAATGAATGAGTATAGCCGGTAGCTTTACAGATCAATTTCACATTCAGGTCAGGATCTGAAATATGAGATTCGATATATGTAATAACCTGTTTCAATATTTTTTCATCAACCGATGTCAATTCAATTTCTGTCGGATTAAGAAGCGACTGCATTCTGAAATGTTCAAGCAGCAGTTCACGGCGACTGAGTTGGTTCTCAATAATAGCTTCAAGATATTTTATATCAAATGGTTTTGTCAGATAAGCATCAGCTCCGCTCTTGATCCCCATTATCTGATCATCGGTCAGAGATTTTGCCGACAGCAGTATTACCGGGATATGACCGGTTTTGGGGTTGTATTTTAACTTTTTAATTAACTCATAGCCGTCCATTTCAGGCATCATGACATCACTAATTACAAGATCAACCTGTTTGTTCTCCACTATGTTCAAAGCTTCCCTGCCATTAGCCGCAACCAAAAAGTCATACTTATTTTTAAAGCTGAGTTTTATAAAGTCTATCACCTCACTGTCGTCTTCAACTATCAGTATCACTTGTTTTTCAAACAGAATATCTTTGGGATCAACTCTTTCTTTTTGCTCAAAGTCATCATTCAGAACATCCATATCATAATAACCATCTGTATCTGCCCGTTCCATTCCCAACTCCGTCTTTAAAGGAATAATAATTTCAAACACAGATCCTTTACCCGGTGTACTACTAACCTTGATAGTTCCTTCATGCATTTCCACGTACTCTTTAACTATTGTCAGTCCAATACCTGTTCCATACCCGGTTCTTTCTCCTCTTTCACTTTGGTAAAACCGCTCAAATATTTTGTCTGTTTCTCCCTGTTCTATACCAATTCCCGTATCAGAGACTTTTATGTGTACCCTCTTGTTATCTCCTTCCTGATCTACGTACAGTTCAACTGATATTGTACCGTTATCCGGAGTAAAATTAAATGCATTCGATAACAAATTATACAATATCATTTCCATTTTTCCTTTATCGAAACACATTTCAAGCTTACCCACATTTGATGAGAATGTGTACTTTATGTTATGCTTTTCTGCCTGTGGAGTAAAGAACTCAAAAGTTCGCTTACAAAATGTTACAATATCCAGACGTATTTTTATCAGACGATTACTGTTCACCTCCAGTTTTCTGAAATCAAGTATCTGATTAACGAGCCTCATCAAACGGTTGGCATTCTTAACTATCATAGCGGAAAGTTTCAGCTCATCCCCTTTAATACTATCTTTTCTTGCCAGTTCATTAGCTGGTCCAATGATCAGGCTCAGAGGTGTACGGAATTCATGTGAAATGTTTATAAAGAAACGCTGTTTAGCAAGAGCCAATTTCTCGTTCTGCTCCTTTTCCAGTTTGATATTGTTCAGTTTAAGCAACCACGCCTGCTTCGATCTATAGAAATAAATAATTGCCCATACCAGTAAAGATAGGACGACTATGTATAGAACAATAAACTGCCACCCGGCCCAAACCGGAGGTTTTATATTAATCTTCAGAGTATATATTTTATCAGACCAGACACCGTCATTATTTGTGCCTTTCAGCTTAAACAAGTATTTACCCGAAGGCAGATTCGAATAAACAGCAAAATTCTTTTCACCCGTAGTGTAGATCCAGTCATCATCAATACCTTCAAGTTTATATGCAAAGAAATTGCCCCTGGTACTATAATAGTGCGTCGATGCAAATGTCAGCATTAAAGCATTTTTAGAATATGGAAGCCGGATTTCTTTTGTGAATGATATATCTTCTTTTAAAAAAGTTTTTCCATCTGTTTTTTCTCCCGGGAGGATCTTTTTTCCGCCAAAATAAAACTCACTTATGCAAACATTGGGATTAAATTCACTTTTATAAATTTTCTCAGGATCAAACTTTAAGAAACCATCATCTCCGGTAAATGCCAGTTCACCCGATCGTGTACGGCAACATCCCCCATAATGAATTATAATATCAAATACTGTTTTATCTAAGGGATAAAATTCAAATTCTTCTTTTCTTGTATCGTATTTAATAATTTCACTTTCCGTACTTCCCCATATATTTCCATCTGAAGTTTCTATCAAATTTATTATTTCATACTTATGACCAAGCTTAATGTTATGTAGTTTAAACTCATCTTTACTGTAATCATACTCGGCAAGGAAATTGCCACCGCCGATCCAAAGTATTCCTTTATCTGAATATGTGATGGATGATGATGTTCTTTTGTTCAATATCCCATTTAAATCCCTGACTTCATCAACCTTATTTGTTACAAGATCTATCCTGTAAAGCACACCTCTGATCACTGTCCATACGGCATCTTTACTGCTTGTAAGAATAGAAGACGATTTATTAAGTATAAGTTTGATCTTTAAATTGTCTATATCCTCAGGATAACCATAGACCCTGTGGATGCCTGCATCCCATGTGGAGATCCAGAATGAGCCGTCTGCTGCTTCAATTATATTATTAAGGAACTGGGATTTTAATCCGGGCCCCGGACCATATCTGGCCGGATAAGAGTACATCTTATTCTTTTTCGAATCCCAGATATTAAGACCCTTGTTCGTTGCGATCCATAAACGTTTATAGTCGTCAAAATAGACACTTAACGATTTTGAAGCCAGAAGTCCTTTTGTATCTCCGGGTTTATGCTTTATCTCTTTTATTATCCCTTTTTCAGTAGAGAATTTCAGTACACCTCTTTGAGTACCAAGCCAGAAGACACCGGGCTTATCTTCAAAAATATCCAAAGTACGGCTTCCCACAATGTGATCATGAACACGATAACTGACAGGATAATACTCGAATGATGTTAAGCTTTTATTGTACAAATTGGCCCCCCGGAATGTTCCTATCCATAAAATCCCGCTGTTGTCTTTAAAGAACGAACGGATAACATTACTCGTCAGACTGTTGTGATCAAAAGGATTATGATAATAGTCTATTGATTCACCGCTCTTCACATCAAGCAGGTTTAATCCAAAGTCGGTACCAACCCATATTTTTCCGTCACCATCAGGTAATACAGCTAATATTTTATTATTGCTTAAACTCTTTTTCTTTCTGTAAGCTTTATATTTTTTAGTAATTCGATTGAAAAGAATAAGCCCTGTTCCTGTTCCAACCCAGATCAGAGTATCAGAAGCAGCAGAAAAGCGTGTTATGTTAAGTATAAGATTATTATGTATCTGAGGAGCATAATCACCTTTCAGATTGAAATGCTCAAATCTTTTATTCCCTTTATACAGAACATTCATTAAATTCAATGTTCCAACCCACAAATTACCCGAATCATCTTTATATACTGCACGTACAAGGTTATTACTCAAATTGCTGTTTTTATTATTAAATACCTTGTAGCTAAGATCATTTTTATTGAATTTAAGTAATCCGAATTGAGTTCCGATCCATAAAATACTGTCATTTTCATTGTAAAGTGTCCGGATATCGGTGAACTGTCCTAATTCAATTTTTCTGACACTAAAAGATCTTATGTCAAGTGAATAAAAACCGTCCCTCGAACCAACCCATAAAATATCCTTGTCATTATCACAGTATAATGAAGAAACAGCAGATTTAAGAACAGGATCCTGATCCCGGCATATCGAATTTATTGATATTATATTATTGCCATCGTAACGTAAAACACCGGAATAACTCCCGATCCACATAAAGCCATACTTATCCTGTGTAATATCAGTAATTATGGAAGAGCCCAGCAATCCTTTATTTCTAAGATTTTTAAAATATACCTTCTTTACAGGTTCATTTAAAGAAATATCCTGAATGCCGGCCTGCAGCAACTCTGTCGGAAATAACGTTAAAAAAATCAGGATGGTTATTTTAGGTATTCTTTTAATCAAAACATTTAAAATAGAATTACAAGAAAAATACGAAAATATTTATAAGGATAAAAACATCTTATTAAATAAAGATCACTCAGGTTCAGGCATCGGATCAT
>JAOZOF010000294.1 GCA_029933425.1 Marinilabiliaceae bacterium | reverse complement strand
GTCTATGGTTTATGGTCTATGGTTTGCCATCAACTATCAACTATCTGCTATCGACATATATTTTTACGTTTAATTGGTGTCGGGTTAATAATAGGAACGTACGGTCGTTATTCGTCTTTACAATAATAAATGCTTATCAAGTCCTATAATGCATTCCCCTCAATCTTCTTGGATAAAACTCCTAATTCATACTTTTCTTTTATAAAATATTTCAAAGAACTTTATGTGTCCAATTGCGAATGATAGTGTATTTTTATATCTTTGAGTTGTTTTTTAACAATAAGAGGCAGACGCACTTGTGAAAATAATACTACATTAAACATAGCCTATCAAAGTCATTGAGCTAAACTTGCAATATATTTCTTATTGTGTAATTAGCGTTATTTTATGAAAACAGTATTTAACATAAATAGTATTACTGATTTCGAATTGATGGAGCGTATAAAGCAGTCTGATGAATATGCTTTTCGGATGCTTTTCAACAGGTATTGGGAAGAATTGTATGTTTTCTCATGCTCAATAATTGAGGATAAGGTTATTGCCAAAGATTTAACACAGGAAGTGTGGATAAGCTTTTGGGAACGTCGGAAAAAAATAGAGAACGATAATATAAAGGCCTATTTGTATAAAGCAATTCGTTTTAGGGTTTATAAAGAGTTACGCGACAATAGAAAACTCAATTCTCAAGTTGAACTTATCGATAATATAATTTCATCAACTAATACCGATGATATAATTAACCTTGCCGATACAAACAATACTGTACAAGAGAGTATCAATCAGCTTCCACCCCGTAGTAAAGAGGTTTTTGAGCTCAGTCGTTATAAAGGCTTGTCAAACCAGGAGATTTCAGATAAGCTGGGGATATCAAAACGTACCGTAGAAACACATATTTCAAATTCATTAAAACATCTCAGGCGAAATATTATAATTGCGTTACTATTATCTGTTAGTACCGGATTATAAGAGCTGCTCTAAATTATTTTTTTATTAGTTTTTTTAAGGCGATTCCGTTTTCAGCTCTTATAATGACAAAATAGATTCCACTTTCAAGTAGCGAAGTGTTAACCTCTGCCACACTATTGTCAACAATTTGTTTTATAACTATGTTCCCTGAAATATCAACGATATCTACATCATGTATTAGATGCAAGTGCCCGGATTCTATTATCAGCTTTTGCGAAACAGGATTTGGATAAAGGTTAAAACTCAACTGCTCACGGTCTTTTATTGCGGTATTAAGAACCGGTTCAACTTTATAAATTAAATTGCCCCATGCTTCAAGGTTATCAATCTCAAACTCATCTAAAGTACCGTCTTTAACAGAGAGTGTATCTTTCGTATCTGTTAACAGATTATGAAATTCATACAAAGTATAACCATATAGATTCATCTCTGCCAAGGGTAATTTTATAACCGGATTAGTAATGGCTGTCTGTTTTGTTCCGAGAACTACAATTCCGGTTTTCTCACTTCCTGTACTATAATATCCATAGGCAGGTAAATCAGGTTGACTGCCCATTACAACAACCTTAACCATTGGCTTGTCATTTAATCTGTGTGTAGAGACTCCAATAAGATTTTTATACTTTTTTCGAATGTATATCATCTTTCGCACCTCGTTGAAATGATTCTGGAAAGAAGTATAGTCATCCCAGTTAATACGGCTAAAATATATTATATCGTAGAAGTTATTAACATCAATAGTACCGTCACCATAAGGAACAGATTTTCTGACATTAAATTCGTTTCCCATAAACCAAAAGGGAATAAAGGGTTGAAATAACATTCCGTAACCGAAATACACAAGATGCCCCTGTGAGGGGTATTCATGCTTATCGTGCGATGAGATGCATGAAGAGTAATAGGTTTCCTTACGTGAATAGCTATCGCCATCATTGTCCTTAACCTCATCAACAATGTTTACAGGCTCTACAAAATTGTTATAACCATCCTTGTTTACCGGTGTGGGATAATCGTAAAGCGTTTCTGATATCATAAAATCCTTGACGTGCGACCATGACCGGCCAACCCGCGGATTATCCACACCAAAGTTTTCCTGGGCAAAGGCAAAAGCATTTTGAGTATCTGCATTCCCATCCTCAGGAATTAACACAATTGTGCGGCCTGTTTCAGCTTTAACCTGGGCAATAAGGTCTTCCCAAAAAGAGTAGCCGATAACATTGGCAACCTCGTAGGGCTCTAAATCCAGACGTAAACCATCAAGATTGTATTTAATAATCCAGTTATCTTTCAAAACAGCTTTGTACCAGTTTATCAAAGCCGTGTTCACCGTACCGTTAGTATATTTCCACATCAACTCAGCAGAGTTCCAATCGGTGTAACGGATATGTGTTCCCTTATCATCGGTAACTGTTTCAAAAAACTCAGGATGCTCTGTAATTAAAGACGATACACTCTCAGGTCCGGCGGCATCGTATGCGGCCTGGTTCACGTCATACTTTCCCTGTAGAAATACATTACGGTCAAACACTCCATGAAATTCAAAGTCTAAAAACACTTTGATACCCATAGCATGAAGTTCATCGACAAAAGCCTGAAAGTCGGCTTCAGTTCCAAGGTCAGGATCAAGTATTTCAGGCTCTAAGTGGGTGTAGTAACTCCACTCCTCATGGTTTCCATCAGGCCATTTGAAGGGTTTTGCAACGGGATTTAAAACTACGCCTGTAACACCCAGCCTCTCTAAAACCCACAACTTTTCACGGGCAGAGTTAATTGTTGGTAACACCCCATATTTATCAATGCGCATTTGATATAAAATCAGGTCCTGGGTCCAATCGGGAACATCTGGAGTTTGGTTTAAATTTCCGCTTAAATCGAGGGTTGAGTTAAACCTGTTGTCATCAGCAAAAGATGGGTTCAGCACATCTTCATCCCCCCAGTTCTGTGCCACTGCAATAAACGGCAGTAGTATAAATAAAGTTATTAGTTTTAATATATTCATAAGGCAAGCCTTTTCGTTAAGATTCTTTATACTGATATTACTGTCTGTTTCATTATTGTCAACAACTAACAAATCTTATTGGTCTTAACACCTAACATAAAAGCCAGTTTCTCCAATACTCCTCCAATGTGTGAAAGTCCGATTGCACAATGATGAGAAGGGCCTCCATAAGACCATTCGCTCATAAATTCACGTACCGGAATTGGAAATTTATACCGGCTGTTGGTATTACCAATATTGAAGACTTCACCATCTACCGACTTGCCATGTGCATATTGTAACACTACTCCCTTGTTTCTGTCCTGTACTACCGACAACAGTGTTGCATCGCCTTTTTGTACTGTCATTTGTATAGACAGTCCTTTACCAGGTTTTCCGTGATAAACCGGTAATGGTACCAGTTTCACCTTTTCTGATGCTATCTGAAAATGGGCCGGGCCATCATGTCCCCATAAAACCTCGTCTGAATCAAAATCCATCGCATAAGGTTCTGAGAATGATCCTCCCACACCGAGAATATCCATAATTTTCATTGCCACAACATTCTTAACTTCATACTCACCGGCTACCGGTACCCCATGTGCCGTTAGTAATGAGTTCCCGGCAATGAGTGATGTGACAATATTTTCGTAGGAGTTTCCATTTTGCCCTTCGTAGTAATAAGCCATTGCTCCTAAATTATTATTTGCAACCAACTTATCTAAAGCCACCGAAGTTTTTGCAGCTCTTATTATTTCAGATGTTTCACACTCTCCTAAAATATCGAATTCATTCTCAAACTGCACTACTTTATCATTTAATTCTTTATCGGTAACGCTTTTTCGCTGAGCGTCCAATTCGCACATCTCAATCATTTTAAACTCACAACCAAAGGTCTGGGCTAAATCGGTAATATCAGTATATACATCAAGCATTCCATCGTAATAGTGCCCAAGTAAACCAATAGTTGTGTTTTTTAAAGTTTTTACAACTTTTACAGCTTCCAACCACTCCTTTATCTCTGTTTCAATAAACTTCTCACCCAGATATCCTGTAATAATTTTATAGTTGACACCTGATCTGTTAAAAACATTTGCAATCTCGGGAGCCGAACAAGCCTGACATCCTGCCAGCCACTCTCCTGTTCTATCGCCTCTGTCGGGCATCGATTCTATAAGTTCATAATTGGGTTTACTTGCCGGTTGTATGTTTAAAACAATAACAGGTACTCCTAAATCGCGTATTACCGGCAATACTGTAGAACTAAGAGCATAAGTTGTGATATAGATAAATACAGCGTCAACTTCTCCTTTTTTGAATAATGAATTTGCCATTGAAGCCTTTGTAACTGTATCTACTAATCCTGCATCAACCACATTCGTATCATTAACATTTATCAACTCTTTTACTGATGCTAAATAACCTTCCAGGCGAGATTTTAACCCCTCGAATTGCGGCCAATAAGTATCTAAGCCTACTCCAAACAACCCAATATTTATGTTTTTCATTTATCTTAAATCA
>JAOZOF010000293.1 GCA_029933425.1 Marinilabiliaceae bacterium | reverse complement strand
CTGAAGAACATATGCCTGTGATCGTTGAATTCATCGATGAGATAATCTCAAACATTGAAAACGAGGAAGTTATCGCTTCCGTTCGCCAGAAAGTGAATGATATGATGCAGGACAGACCTATGTTCACGTGGTAGGGCCAATGAGAAATGATCTAATGATTGAATGATGTAAGGAGGGGCGGTGATAAAATCGTCCCTTTTTTTGTCACCTTGCTGAAGCTTCAAACCCAGAATACCCGCATGGGACCTTTAGTTCAGCTCGTCCCTCGCTTTCTAACGGCCAATTTGGGTTAAATTTTTCTGTAATAGGACAGACTAAACCAATCATTTTTATCAGTAAGTATCTTCTGAAGTTCCAGACCTGCCCATTTCCCGAAACGCTCAACATCATCTGCTGAAAATTTATTTGAATTCTCGGTATGGATTGTTTCTCCCCGTCGAACAGTTATAGCTTCTCTATCTGGTTCTGAATTCACGACCATATCTTTCATTGCACGCAAATGCATTTCTATCCTGCTCTTTTTTTCATTAAAAAAAGCATAATGCTCAAAATCAGAGGTATCAAATTCTGTCCCTGTCAAATTGTTTACAACATTAAGTATGTTTTTATTAAACTGTGCTGTTACACCCTTTTTGTCGTTGTACGCCCTTTCAAGAACATTGATGTCTTTCAACATATCCGCACCAAGCAACAATGAATCGCCGGGCTGCATTGTCTTACCTAACGAGGTCATGAATGCCTTTGCTTCACCGGCATTGAAATTACCAATGGTGCTTCCGAAAAAACAAAATAACCGGTTTCTGTTTTTGGGTATCAGATTCAACTGACAATAAAAATCCGCAACTATGCCTGTGACATTTTTCAACGTAAATCGTTTTAACAACTCAACTGACGACTTCTCTATTGCTGATTCACTGATATCCACAGGAACGTAAGTTAGTTCTTTAAGTTCTTCGCGGCTTGCCTGCTCAAGCAATAAACTAATTTTAGAGCAATCACCGCTACCAAGTTCCACGATGTTAAGACCGGAAAAATCAAGATATAGTTTCTTAGTTAATCCGGCTATGATCTTTTTCTCAGTACGGGTAGGATAATACTCCTCCAATTGTGTTATCTCCTCAAAAAGCTCCGATCCTCTGCCGTCATAAAAATATTTAGGATAGATATATTTCTGTTTTGCCCTTAAGCCGGTGAATATCTCTTCCCTGGCACTACCAATCCCTATTTTAGGTAAATAGTTGAGCAGCTTTACATTTACATTAGGTTCTGATCGTACTATATTTTGTAAATAATTCATGTTACAACTGTTTCAATCAACTATCTGAACGCCTTTCCAGAAAGCCACATAATTTTTGATCTGTTTGGCCAATGCTTTAGGCTCGGGATAAAACCAAGCTGCATCAGCATTTATTTTTCCATCAACAACCACATCATAGTACGATGCATGTCCTTTCCACGGACATACGGTATGAGTTTCCGAACTGACCATATACTGTTCCTTCACCGAGTCAGGCGGAAAGTATTGATTGTTCTCTATATTAAAAGTATCATTGCTCTCAGCTATCACCTTTCCGTTCCATATTGCTTTCATCTTTTTCTCCTTTAAAATTTTATTTACTCATTATCGATAACTCATTAAAACGGAATTGTCTCCGGCAGGAATACCTGTTTCAAACAGATTGTCCGGGTCATTGCTCCACTCAAACCATCCCCCGTCAAAGACTGATACTTCCGGCCATCCCATCAGCCACGCATTGAAGAATGCTTCACTTCCACGCCATCCTGTTCCACAATAAAAAGCAAGATGTTTGTCGGGAGTAATGTTTGCCTCCTCCCAGATAGCAGCAACCTCCTGTGCTTCTCTCACAGTATGATCAACATTACGGTAGTTCTCCATGTGATAGGCATCCGTACCACAGTTCCCGAATATTGCACCGGGTATTCGTCCCTTCTTTTCAATATAGTTATACCCGCTAACTTCACCAATGTACTCAGGCCAGCTTCTGACACATACCAGGTCTGCATCCTCAGCCTTCAGCATCTCTTTAGCCTCTTCGATATCAACAATTATTTCAGGATGAGCAGGGATGTCAATTCCAAAATTTGCAACGGCTTTCTTTTTCACATCATCAGTTGTGATCTCAAATCCTTCATCTTTCCACGACTGAAAACCACCATTAAGGATCCTGACATCTTTCACACCTGCATACAGCATTATCATGGCATTACGAATTGCCCCGATATGCCCCGCCGCACTACCCGGAAAACCATCCGCATTATCAGGCGACATATACTTTCCGTAAAGTACAACAGTAGTATCATGGGAGATGCCATGCTGCTCCAAAGCGGACTTCAACTCCTCAGGCGATCGTCGGTTCCAGGTCTCGGGAGCTTCAAGAGCCAGTGTATCCATGTCAATGGCTCCGGGTATATGTCCGCTCAAATAAGCATTCCTGTTACGGTAATGGGAATGAACAACCACATATTTGTCATTATCGTATTCATCCGGCTTGCCGCCTGAAATAAGTTTATTAAGCCATTTTGCCGAAACAAGATTTTTATATCTCGCAAGATGTTCCATTGGGAGATCCGCATCTGCTGTCCATTCGTCAACAAACAGATTGTAAACAGAAACATTTTCATAACCGGCTTTTGCAAACATTTTTGCAACCTTTTCACTTTCACCGGAAGAGTAACCATAAACAACTATTTCCTGATCAGGCAATATTTCTTTAGAACGCACTATCTCTATCCAATCCATATATTTTGTCCATTTTAAAGGCAATGACTTTGCTCCTTTTATGTGGCCGCCCCTGATCTCATCTTTACACTCCCAGCCATTGTATGCATCAACAGGTCTGACATCAATGACTTTTACATTTTTATTATCAACTAATTGAACTACCTCTTCGGTAGTTTTTTTTATTATTATCATATCCATTATTTTCTGCTGATATTAAACATGTTCGATATCCGTATATTCAGCAACAGTTCTGTTATCTGTAACAATGTCAGAGACATTAAGTTTATGAATGTCATTTACTCCGTTAGTACGTGCAAAGACTTTCATCTCATTATTTGTTGCAGTAAAAAAATTCACAAACTGCCTTACTGCAGTTTCTTCGTCGAAAAGCTCCCTCAACTGCTCATTTTGCGTTGCTATTCCTGCCGGACAGGTTCCCGTATGACAAACCTTAGCCTGTATGCACCCGATTGCTATCAGTGAAGCTGTTGCAAGCGCTACTGCATCTGCACCAAGCGCTATGGCTTTTGCAATATCAGCGCTATCCCTGAACCCACCGGTAACGCATAGTGTTACTTTGCTGTTTACTTTGTCGAGATATTTTCTTGCCCTGCGGATAGCAAAGACAGCAGGTATGCCAACGTTGTCCTTAAGGAATTTTGGTGATGAACCGGTTGCTCCTCCGCGGCAGTCAATTGTTATGAAGTCAGGATTCGCTTTCAGTGCAAAATCAATATCCTCCTCAATCCTGCCCGAAGCAAATTTTATTCCTACAGGTTTTCCTTTGGTTATGGTTTTGATATGGTTTACCATTTTTTGAAGATCTTCCAGACTATCCACGCCTGAAATTCTTCCCGGCGAGATTGACGGCTCACCCGGTTTTAATCCCCGTATTTTGGCAACCTCCTCAGTAACCTTATCACCGGGAAGATGACCACCCAACCCCGGCTTTACTCCCTGACCAATTTTTATCTCTACGGCATCGGCCTGTTTGATAACACTGTCAATGTGTGAAAAAGCAGCAGTTCCAAGTTCGTAGATATATCTATCAGATGCTTCACGTTCGGCAGGCAACATTCCTCCTTCACCCGAGCACATTGCTGTTCCCACTTTCGTTGCCCCTTTGGCAAGTGCTGTTTTCGCCTCCCGCGATAATGCACCAAACGACATGTGCGAAACATAAAACGGCATTTCCAGCTCTAAGGGTTGTTTTGCTGTTCTGCCGATAACCGTCTTTGTGTTTACTTCCACATCTTCGTTCAATGGCATCTTAGCTAACTGTGCTCCTTTAAAAACAATTGAATCAAGTGTCGGAAACTCTTTAAGAGTACCCATGGCCGAATTCTCACTTTTCCCTGAACTTGCCAGCTTCTGAACATTAGCTGTCTTTTCATCTTTATTGAATTCCAAGGGAGTAATTTTACCTTCGTCCCTGAACTTATGGTACCAGTGCTGTCCGTCACAAAAAGGTTTGTTTTTCGATTTTCCACAACGGCACAATGAATAATGTTCCTCCGACTCAGGATGATCATCGTCGTTCAGGGCAATGCTTCCTTTAACAAAGTACGGGCCGTCTTCTGTAACACGGATCTCAGGCTCTTCAAAAAAGCTGTTGAACAACTCTCCATCGACGGAATAACTCAATGCTCCCGAAGGACATTTCCTTATCGTTTCTATAATTTTTTCTGCGGTTTCGGCATCGGCGTCGATCCATGGTTCTGTACCACTGTCTCTTATACT
>JAOZOF010000292.1 GCA_029933425.1 Marinilabiliaceae bacterium | reverse complement strand
TTACTGTATCGGGAAAATTTTATGACTGGACAGATAATCCAGTATTATCTCAATATTTTCTTCTTCCTGTGCCGGATCGAGAACAATATCAGATTTTTCAGGCACATCATATTCCATATCTATTCCGGGCATATAATGCAGATCGCCGGTATCGGCTTTGTCGTATAACCCGTACTTATCATTTTTCCGGCAAAAATCAATATCGGCATTCATATATATAAGATTAAAGCGATCCTTTCCGATGATTTCCGCTACTTGATTGCGAATATCCTCTGCAGGAGAAATAAATGAGCAGATGGTGATGATACCCTGTCTGTTTAACATTTTGGAAATGTGTGCAATTCTTCTCAAATGTTCAGCCCGGTCCTGGGGTGTATAATCAAGTTCTCTCGAAAGACCTGATCTTATTGATTTACCATCAAGTAATACAACCGTGGCCCCCATGTCGAACAAACGTCTTTCCAGTGAATAGGCCACATCATTCTTGCCAGAGCCGTGCAGTCCCGTTATCCAGATCGTGTGACCTTTTTGGTTGTATTTTTTTTCTCTTTCCTTTGTTTTTATCAGGCTCTCGCCTTTAATAATTTTTTCCCTTTCCGCTCCGGTTATTTGTAAATTCAAGTTCTTTCCTGTATAACGATCAAGGATCATCCCAACAGCACTGGTATTATTCGTAACCGGATCAATCAGGATAAATGCACCTGTGTTTCTGTTTTTTTTGTACGGATCAAAAAACAACGGTTTATTTGTAGTTATGACCACTTTTCCAATTTCATTTAATGAAAAATGGTCGATTTCCGATTTCTTTAACGTATTTACATCCACCCTGTAATTAATAATATCAATATGGGCTTTGGTTGTGTTCGTTGTATGTTTGATATAAAAATGGGTATCCGGATTCATGGGTTTTTCATCCATCCAGACAAGCATGGCTTCAAAATGCCGGTCAATTTTTGGTAAGTTTCCCGGATGGACCAGCATATCACCTCTCGATATATCAATTTCATCCTCCAATGTAACAGAAACGGCTTGAGGGGGGTAGGCATAATCTTTTTCACCGTCATAAGTTGTGATTGCTTTTACGCGTGAGGTTTTTCTTGAAGGCAAAACCATCACCTCATCGTTTTTCCTGATAACTCCGGATGCAACAGTTGAAGCAAATCCCCTGTAATTTAACGATGGCCTGAGCACATATTGTACCGGATATCTCATGTCCTCGAAATTCCTGTCGCTGCTGATGTGCACGCTTTCCAGAAATTCAAGCATGCTTTTTCCATGATACCAGGGCATTCTTTCAGATATATCCACAACATTATCTCCTTTCAACGCCGACATGGGGATAAATGTGATATCGGGAATATCAAGCTGCGTAACAAAAGCCCTGTAATCGTTACATATCTGATTAAACACATCCTGATCAAAATCAACCAGGTCCATTTTATTAACAGCCAGAACAACGTGCCTGATCCCAAGCAACGAAACTATGTAGGTGTGTCGTTTGGTTTGTGTAATTACTCCGTGCCGGGCATCAACAAGGATAATCGCAAGGTTGGCTGTTGATGCACCTGTAACCATGTTGCGGGTATATTGTTCATGACCGGGCGTATCCGCAATAATAAATTTCCTCCTTGCCGTTGAAAAATACCTGTAAGCAACATCTATGGTAATTCCCTGTTCACGTTCAGCTTTTAAACCATCCAGAAGCAATGCATAATCAATGTCTTCTCCGGCATGACCTATTCGTTTACTATCTTTATGCAACGCAGCTAATTGATCTTCGTATATTTTTTTACTATCAAAAAGCAATCTGCCTATTAATGTTGATTTTCCATCATCTACCGAACCTGCGGTTAACAATCGTAATAAGTCTTTCTTTTGATCCTGATCTAAAAATGACTTGATATCCATATTGCTGATCATTGTCGTTTAAAAATAGCCTTCTTTTTTCTTTTCTTCCATTGAGCCGTCCTGGTCGAAATCAATAACGCGTGTTGTCCGTTCCGATTTGGTAACAGTCATCATTTCTTCTACAATTTTCTCAATCGTATCGGCTTCCGACTCAACAGCACCTGTTAAGGGGTAACAACCAAGTGTTCTGAAACGCACTTTTCGCATTTCAGCTTTTTTTCTGTACTCTTCGGGCATCCGGTCATCATCAACAAGAATAAGATTCCCGTCGATATTCACAACGGGCCGTTCTTTAGCATAATACAATGGAACTATTGGAATTTTTTCAAGTCGGATATATTGCCAGATATCCAGTTCCGTCCAATTCGAAATCGGGAAAACCCTGATACTTTCTCCTTTGTGTACCCGTGCATTATAAATATTCCAAAGTTCCGGTCTTTGATTTTTTGGATCCCATTGGTGGAACCGATCTCTGAATGAGAAAATTCTTTCTTTAGCTCTTGATTTTTCTTCATCCCTGCGGGCGCCTCCAAATGCTGCATCGAATTTGTATTTGTCAAGACCTGCCAACAGTGCCTGGGTTTTCATGATATCCGTGTGTACTTTACTCCCATGAGTAAAAGGCCCTACACCGGCTTCATAACCTTCTTTGTTGTAATGAACTATCAAATCCCATCCCTTTTCTTTAGCATAATTGTCCCTAAATTTTATCATTTCCCTGAATTTCCATTTTGAGTCGATATGCATTAAAGGAAAAGGAACTTTGCCCGGATAAAATGCTTTTTCTGCCAGTCGAACCATCACCGAGGAATCTTTTCCGATGGAATAAAGCATAACGGGGTTTTCAAATTCAGCAGCAACCTCCCGGATAATGTGAATGGATTCTGCCTCCAGTTCACGTAAATTATTTATTGTATATGAATTCATTTCTGTTTATCATGTTTTTAAAGTCCGGCTAAAATACTCCAATCTTATGAGTACGGAAACAATATTTAATATTTAATTACCCTTAGCCTGTTTTTTGGAACCTGGATTAATAAACTTTTCCCGATTGCTTCAATTTCTATATTGACGCGGCGTTTTCCTTTAAACTCAACCAAAGTTCCGATTAATCCTGACATACTACCGGATATTATTTCTACTTTTTGTCCTTTCGCCCAATTTTTTTCATCAACTATTTCAGGTTCTTTTTCGTTTAAAAAATAATGTATGGCTTCGATTTGTTGAGCGGGAACAGGAACTGCTTTCTTTTCAAATGTAACATACTTAACAACGGCTGGTATGTGAAGTACAGTGTAATAATCTTTTTCCTCTATTCTGACAAAGATGTAAGATCGAAATAACGGTTCTTCAACCCATTTTTTTCGGTCACTCCACTGTTTTAATCGTTTGATAAGAGGGAGGTAATGTTCAATACCAAGAAACTGTAGTTCCGAAGCTACTTTTTTTTCTGTCCTGGATTTAACATAAATGGCATACCAGATTTTCACGCTGAAGAAATTTGATATTATTATCTGACGAAAGGATGATAATCACCTCTTCTCCCGATTGGCCGCTGATTTCGAATCATGTGAACAATTTCGATGCTGTTCACCGCATCCTCGATACCAAAACCATTTCCTGATAGAATTTCCTTGTAACTAATCGTATGCAAATCTGTAAAACCTCCGCTAAATTCGAGTTCTTCTCCATCGATCATAATGCAGCGATATGTTGGTTGTCCTTTCGCAGCGATTTTTTTTGGAAGGTCGTTTTTGTCAAGGCTTAAATACCATCTCACATTTGCATTTTTTAATCGAAGTATCCCGGCAGCTTTATTTTCGGTCTGAATATTTACGGTACTGTTTACGACGCCTCCAAAAATCCAGCTCAGCATATCAAAAAAATGAATGCCGATATTGGTTACAACTCCTCCTGATTTCCTTATGTCGCCTTTCCAGGAGTAAAAATACCACTTCCCCCGTGAAGTAATATAAGTTAATTGAATGTCGTGTATTTTATTATTCGGTAAATTCTGATATTTTTCTTTCAGTATTTTAATTGAGTTGTGATGCCGTAACTGAAGAATATTAAAAATGCGTTTTCCTGTTTCCTGTTCAATTTCCTGGAGATTCATAACATTCCAGGGGTTCAGCAAAAGCGGTTTTTCACAAATGGCATTGGCCTCATTTCTTAATGCCATACGAATATGGGCATCATGTAAATAATTAGGAGAACAAATACTTACATAATCTACTTTGTTTTTTTCTGTTCTTCTTAATTTGTCAAGGTGCCTGTCGAATCTTTCCGGCTCAATAAAAAAATCTGCATTAGGGAAAAAACTATCGATTATTCCTACACTGTCAAAAGGATCAAGGGCGGCTACCAGTTCATTACCAGTTTCTTTTATTGCTTTCATGTGGCGGGGAGCAATATATCCTGCCGCTCCAATGAGAGCAAATTTCTTTCTTTTTCTTTTTTCCATCAGGAATGTAATTTGAGTTCTTTATAGCTTATTGAACAATCGTTTTGTAAACGATTTCTTTTTATCCGGTTTATCATCAGTATAATAGCCGTAACCATAGCCGTAACCATAGCCGTAACCATAGCCGTAACCATAGCCG
>JAOZOF010000291.1 GCA_029933425.1 Marinilabiliaceae bacterium | reverse complement strand
TGGTATGACAAGAAAAATATCGAACCTCTGTTCCCGTTTGGTTACGGCCTGTCGTACACGATATTTAAGTTAAATAACCTGACACTTGACAAGAAAAGCATTGATTTAGATGACACACTGAAAATTAGTCTGACCATAAAAAACACAGGCAAGATGGACGGTGACGAAGTTGTCCAGCTATACATCAGCGATAAAAAGGCAAGTGTGGAGAGGGAAATAAAATCGCTGAAAGGATTCAAAAGAGTAAATTTGAAAGCCGGAGAAAGCAAAACCATCTCTTTCAGTATCAACAGATCTGCTCTTGCATTTTACGATGTTAAGGCCGCAAAGTGGACTGTTGAACCGGGTGAATTCGAGGTCCTGATAGGCAATTCATCGAGAAATATTCTTTTAAAAGATTCTTTTAAAGTAGAATAAACTATGACTAACAGCTTAGACTTAATCGATCGTAGAACGTACACACCAATTACCTTTTCGACGCTTTCCGGCTCTTCACTTTGTTTCGATCCGGAAAGATCCTCTGCGCCTCAGTGTCCGCCTGACACGGGCAGTTCTTTGTGTTAGTCAATAAATCCTAAACCATGAAACAAAAACTCATCCTGTTTATCGTTATTAGCTTTTTCGCCGCCACATTTCAACAGGCAACAGCTAGTGCTAAAAACGATCAAAAATATCCTGTCGGAAAACCAGGCCTTGAGATCACATACATTTCAACATTGGATGATCTCCCTACTTCCAATGTCAAAAAACTTACGTTAACTACAGGCCCAACAGAAGTCATCGCTCAGGTTACTTACCAATGGTTAAAACTAAATGCCGAAAAAGGGAACGGTGAAGTTTTCTCGGTATGGACGTTGGCTTCTGCATTTCCTTCCTCCTCCTTAAAAGAGGCAGAAAAAGAGATCGCAAGGTACATTCTGAAAAAGGGCAATTCTGTTCCGCTTGAGTTCACAAGCGAAACAACCGGTGGTGCGGTGCTGCCAAATACCGGTGCCTGGCCATACCTTCTGCCACGGTCAGAAGGTGATAACAACATCTTCAACTCAAAAGTCAAAACAGTAAAGTATCTCGGGACAGAATTCAAGCTTGCAAGCCGCAAAGCCACTGAGGTCTCTGCAACTCCAGGCAAAACAAAAGTGATCAGCCTTACCCCCGATCTGCTGATAGGTGTTCCGCACAATTCGAAAATAAAGGACGAAACAAGGAGGTTCGATGAAAGCGATTACGAGTATGTTCCGTTAACAAAGGAGAATTACAGGGAGATGATGGATAACGGTATTAATGTTTTCAGGTTTAATGCAGAACAGGCAAAGTGGATAGAAACAGAGAATGTTTACTACTGGGGAATTGGCGGAAAGGATGTGCAGTATCCCGAATGCCTCTACACAAGCAATTACATCGGGCCTGCCATTTTTTTCGATGAGCCGATGGTTCACACAAGGGACCGTGTGCTAAAACCACTGATCAAAGAAGACCCTGATTTTGCAAAAACGCTGACCCCGGAAGTAGTTTTTGAAAAGTTCAAACATGAGTTCCACAAAGCTAAGTATGAGGGATACCCCACCATGCTGATCAAAGGTCTGTCGGCAAGGGATGACGTTAACACAGGCGACATGGATTTCCTGCAACAGAACATTTACTCATGGGAGACGATGACTGCATCAGCCGTTTATCAGCTTTCGGAAGGAAATGACGATCCTCCGTATGCCATGGTCTTTGAACCGCCGGGACGTTTCGGCTCCGTCAGGGTCCTTCCCGAGCTGAACATGAGTTTCGACTGTCAAATACCTGCTGATGACCCGAAAAACATGATCGAGATGATCACCGGTTTTCTTCGTGGAGCAGCCCGGGTAACGGATAAACAGTGGGGTATCAGCATTTACGGGCAGGTGATACCCACAGAGGCTTTCTGGTACATGACACATGCCTACGACCTCGGGGCAACCCTGTTCTTTTACTGGGACAGCTATCAGCTTGCTGCCGTACCTTACGATGAGTATCTGGCACTATCGAAAAACCTCAGGGAACACTCGCGTAACTTTCCGAGGAACAATATTGACAAACTGAAAGAGAGAGCAAAGACTGCTATCCTGCTGCCACCCGGATACAACCTCGGACATGTAAAGATGGGCATAGGGAACATAAGCGGCCTCCCTGCACTTAACATGGAGCAAAAAAACAGTTACGGAATAAAGTACCGCGACATGATGAGCAATTTTTATGTCGAGATCGAGCGCTGCATACGTCTCGGCATTTCTTATGACCTGTTCTGGAACCTCGACAGTCTGAACCTCACGGGTTACGATGAAGTTGTTGAAATACGGGAAGACGGGAAAGTGAAAATTACCAGGAACGGGGAAAGTACGGTACTTGATGCTGCCCGCACTCCTGAACGCCCTGCCGGGATCCCTCCACACCTGTCAGTAGAGGTTAAAGCTGCTGACGGAAATAAAGCCGGGAGCTATACTGCAACCGCAACTGTTTCGGCAGGCTCTGCCCCGGTCTACTACACACAGGGTGCAAACAAAGAGGGAATTTACCGAAACACCTATGTACTTTGGGAGCTGTACGGTCCCGAAGAGGAGGATTACACCGATTATTGGAATGAGAGATGGAATGTGATCGTTAAGGAAAATAACGACACCGCAACCGTAAAATTGAAATTCAACATTGACAAACCCGGAAAGTACAGAATGAAAGTCTCCGCAGCCGATCTTGCAGGCAGAAGCAGTGTGGTGTGGAAGGAGATAGACACAGAGGATTGATCCTCAAACCCACGGTGTCGCTGTGAGAACAGACATCCCTGTATTTAATTTCTTTGACGCTTTCCGTATCTTTACTTTGTTTCGATACGGAAAGGTCTTTAATGTCAAAAGAGTTAAAAAGACATTGTTACGATTGAAGGGCTAACGAAATCGTAGCAATCGTCGAATGAAAATACAAGAAGAAAGCAAGATTCTTAAAAATGAATATATAAACATATAACATGGCACGCATAAAATTAACTCTTCCAGAAAATTTCAATTTTTCAACTCAGGTTGAGATTAGAATTACGGACATAAACTACGGCGGGCATCTCGGTAACGACTCTGTGCTGGGCATCATTCACGAAGCAAGGATAAGAATGCTGGCAGAAAAAGGGTTCACCGAAGGAGACATTGGCGGAACGGGAATAATAATGACCGGCGCAGCTATTGTTTATGCTTCAGAAGGTTTTTACGGAGACAGGATAAGGATTGATGTTGCAGTAAGTGACATTACAAATGCAGGTTGCGATATGTTCTACCGCCTTGTCAACACTGCCAATAACAAAATTATTGCAAAAGCCCAAACCAACATTGTATTTTACGATTACGTTAATAAAAAGATAACCCGGACACCGGATGTTTTCGTTAAGGCATATGACTGAAAATGATCATTTTTCAATCTCAAACCTTTAAAACAGATACCCTACAGTAATGTACATCCCGCTCGATCCGTCACGTTTATCCGCGGCCATACCGTAATTGAAGCAAAGAATAAAGTTGTGGTTAAGAGCAAAATTGAAACTCGCACCGTAAGAGATGTGCAGTTTCTCTTTATCCACGATCAGGTTAACATCATCAGGAACGCCTTCCGTCGGGAATTTGTACTTCTTGGTTACGATACCCATATCGGTAAAAGGACTTAATGCAAGGTAAATATCCTGTTTCCAAAGAGTGGTTTCAAAGAATTTCCAACGCACCTCAAAATTACCGTAGGCTACCCCCTGGCCTACTACCCGGTTGCGGATAACCCCTCTCAGAGTACGGGCACCGCCCAGTCCGTCACGTGTTGCCCTGTTTCCGTAAAAAATAAAAGGAAGCATGTAAAAAGGCATCTTTCCGCCGATATCAGTCTGATAAGCCAGCCGGTAAGCAAAGCTCATTCTATCCTTTATCAAAGTAAAGTACTGACGGTGTGTAACATTGAACTGGGCATATGAGCTGTTTGTCCCCAAAAACGAAGGTGCATACTGAATGAACATTTCAGACCATAGTCCGTGCATGGGACTTGCTTCATTATCCCGCGAATCGTAAATGAGGCCGAGTTTCAAAATGCTCGTCATCCCGCCGTCTTTCTCATCCTCAGGAATGATACCCCAATCAATGTAGTTATCGTACAGGGTATTGACATCAGGTAGTTTTTCATCCTCATCCTTATGTTTGTTCAGCTTGTCGATATCCACCGTGGCAATTTGCGAGTAATACACCCCGAATCCTGTTAAAAGCCAGAGATTGGTATTTTCGAAATTATACTGAAAATCGCCGGTCAGCCTGAAAAGCTTTCTGCCGTGTTTGTAGTAAACGCTTGTTATGTAATCAGGACTATCCCTGTCGACAAAATCGGGATTGTACTCTGCCTCGTAACCGTTGAATCCGAAAAAATCAAGAGTCTGCTCAGTAAGGTATGAGAAATCACCTGTTACCCTTATCCTTTCAAATAAAACCCCGGAATCATAGTTGATCATATTTATCCCGCTGCCTCCGGTAGTATG
>JAOZOF010000290.1:1958-4579 GCA_029933425.1 Marinilabiliaceae bacterium | reverse complement strand
TTTTCAGTAGTTCCTGCAGCCTGAACATTTCGTCCCTGTACTGTGCTGCGGATATGAAGTCAAGTTCCTTGGCTGCTTTTTGCATTGATCGTTTAGTCTTTTCAATGGCTTTTTTAATAGCATCAGCATTCATGTATCCTACCACAGGATCGGCAGCAATATCCGGCTTTTCCGGTTCAATGTATGGTTTAGGCCCATTCTGACCTGTTTTATCCAGGATGCTTGACGATTCTCTTTGTATGGCCTGAGGTGTTATGTTATGTTTTAGATTGTACTCTATCTGTTTTTCACGGCGTCGGTTGGTGGCATCAATGGTTGCCTGCATCGACCGGGTGATAGTATCGGCGTACATTATCACTTTACCGTTCAGATTACGTGCAGCCCGGCCTGCTGTTTGTGTAAGCGATCTTTCTGATCTTAAAAAGCCTTCCTTATCAGCGTCAAGGATGGCAACTAAAGAAACTTCAGGCAGGTCAAGACCTTCTCGCAGAAGATTTACTCCTATCAGCACATCAAATGTGCCTTTGCGCAGGTTTTCCATTATTTCTACGCGTTTGAGGGTTTCCACATCGGAGTGAATGTACTCACAACTTATCGACAGATTGGTAAGGTACTTGGATAACTCTTCTGCCATTCGTTTGGTAAGAGTTGTTACCAAAACCCTTTCGTTCTTTTCTATCCGGTCATGTATCTCGTTTATCAGGTCATCTATTTGGTTGAGTGTTGGCCTTACCTCTATCTCAGGATCAAGAAGTCCCGTTGGCCGGATCACCTGCTCAACTATTATACCTCCGCTCTTTTCAAGTTCGTAATCGGCAGGAGTAGCACTGACGTAAATTACCTGGTTTATTATCTGTTCAAGCTCTTCGAATTTCAGTGGCCGGTTATCAAGAGCAGCAGGTAGCCGGAAGCCATATTCAACAAGGTTTTCTTTTCGTGAGCGGTCACCTCCGTACATGGCTCTTATCTGCGGAAGGGTGACATGGCTCTCATCAACAACAAATAAAAAATCTTCAGGAAAATAGTCCAGCAGGCAAAACGGACGAGAACCCGGCATGCGGCCGTCAAAATAGCGGGAGTAATTCTCAATGCCCGGACAGTAACCTAATTCCCTTATCATCTCCAGGTCGTATTCTGTTCTTTCCTGTAATCTTTTAGCCTCAAAGTGTTTTCCAATCGATTTGAAGAATTCAACCTGTTTGACCATGTCATCCTGTATCATTCTTATAGCTTCCTGAACTCTGTCTTTTGATGTGACAAAGATATTGGCTGGATATATCAATGCTTCATCAACAGTTTCAAGTCTGGAACCTGAAAGAGGATCAAACTTTTCTATGGTCTCTATTTCATCTCCCCAGAAAATGACCCGAAAAGCATGATCGGCATAAGCAAGAAATATTTCTACAGTATCTCCTTTTACCCTGAAATTTCCCCTGTTAAACGATACCTCATTCCTTGAATACAGGCTGTCTACAAGATTACGTAAAAAGACGTTTCTGCCAAGCAGTTGTCCTGTTTTAATGTTGATAGTACTTTCATGAAAGTCATCAGGATTCCCTATTCCGTATAAACATGACACGGAAGAAACTACAATTACATCTCTTCTGCCTGACAATAAAGCGGAGGTGGCACTGAGGCGAAGTTTTTCGATCTCTTCATTGATCGACAGGTCTTTTTCAATGTATGTGTCGGTAACAGAAATGTACGCTTCAGGTTGGTAGTAATCGTAATAAGAAACAAAGTACTCCACTGCATTATCAGGGAAAAAAGTCTTGAACTCACCATATAATTGTGCTGCCAGTGTTTTGTTGTGAGACAGTATGAGTGTGGGTCTTTGCACTCGTTCAATCACATTGGCAATTGTAAAGGTTTTCCCCGATCCGGTAACACCCAGTAATGTCTGGTAAGGCATCCCGGATAAAATGCCATTGGAAAGTTGTTCAATGGCTTCCGGTTGGTCACCTGTTGGAATGAAATTGGATCGTATTTTGAAGTTCATTATTTCTGCCTTTGAAAAACAGGCATTTAAATTAATAAAAAAGGCCATTATTATAATGGCCTTTTGATGATTATCTTCTTTTTCTAGGTTTGTGTGTTTTGTGTTTTCTCTTTTTGTATTTTTTCTTATTATAAGATTTTAGACTTGATTTGCGGTATATTGATCGTGTTTGCAGATAAGCCTTACGATTGTATTTTGGATCGTTTTTCCATCTTGAGTCATTGATAAGATAAGTAACTCCTGCTGTAACCGTATAATAATAGTCATTATCTTTTGTAGGATGAACTGTTCCATCCGGACTTTCCCACTCTTTATGACCGTCTACTTCATCACCGAATACATATGTGCCGTTAAGTTCTGCCCTAATACTTATCCTTGGATTTATCCAATATGACAAACCCGGACCAAAAGATACCTGAGGAGATACGCCCGACCTTAACCTGTCAGGAGCATCTGGAACAGGATAACCCTCATGGAATTCTTCTGTTGCATCATAATAAATTATTCCACCCTGTAGAAATATGTATGGATTGAAAGGCCTTTGCTTGTAATATCCAAGAATAAGATCAAGAGGGCGAAAAGATACACCAAGAGCAGCATCAATATACATATTAGTGAAGCT
>JAOZOF010000290.1:0-1858 GCA_029933425.1 Marinilabiliaceae bacterium | reverse complement strand
ACCTGGAATCTTCCCAACAGATAAGTGTTAAATTCTCTCTCAGCAATAGCACCACCGGAAAAACTTGTACGGGACTTATCTACAAGGTCACCATAAAAAAAGTTAACCCCAACCAATCCTGAAACTGTGAATCCATCCCAAAAACTGACTCTATTTCTATATTGAGCATGCGAAACAAAAGGAATAATTAATATTGTTATTAAGGTGATAAAATATCTGAATCCCGATGGCATACGTTTAATTATTTGTTAAATTACAATTGAACAGTGTAAAAATGTAAAAAAGTTTAATAAATTGAAAATACAAACACTACAAATATTAAAAAACTTACGTTATTAATGAAAAAAAGTTTACAGATCGACCTTTTTTTTACATATTATTGTTAATTCATCGTTTTTTAAAATTCTTCAGCTTTAGTTATTACAGTTTTTATAATTTCCATATCTGATACAAAAACCGAATACTCATCAACATCGTTTAAACTACCCATGCTGATATTTTCATTAAAATATCGCATTTCTGAAGGATATTTCTTTTTTCCTGAAAAATGAAACTCCTTAGCACCGGTTCCGGATATCAAAGTAACTATATTATTGACATTTATTCCTGCTCCCGGCATAATTGTTATTCCATTGTCAGCTTTTCTTATCAGTTCTTTTAACAACGGGATCCCTTCTTCGGCTGTTCTTTTTTGCCCTGATGTCAATATCCGGGAAACTTTTAACTTTTTAAGCTGCTCCAATGCTTCAAAAGGATCTTTGCACATATCGAAAGCACGATGAAATGTGAATGGCAGCGGGTAAGCCAGTTCGATCATCTTTGCGGTCTTGTCGATATCTATCTTACCGTCTGCAGTTAATGCTCCTGAAACAATACCATCGGCTCCGTTCCTTTTGGCTTCAAGTATATCGTTGCACATCACTTCAAATTCCTCTTTGGAGTACAGGAAATCGCCTCCCCGGGGCCTTATGATAACAAACATCTGAATGTCAATGCTGTTCCGCACTGTTTTTATCATACCGATACTTGGTGTTGTGCCTCCTTCGATCAGGCTTGCACACAGCTCAACTCTGCCTGCACCTGCATCTTGTGCATTTTTAGCAGACAGAACACTATCGATACTTATTTCAAATGTTAGTTTCATTAGAATTTATTGGCCGATGTAGGTTTTCAGATTATTAATATTTTTGCTGTTAGCCGGATTTTTACTTTCCGGAGTGTACAAAAATTCTATATCCTCTTTGAAATGTTCTTCTATTTTATTTCTTACAACCTTCATGGTGCTGTTCAGTAATTTGTTATTCTCTGTAAATGCTTCAGGAAGGATTGCAATTGTAGAGGGCAGCCATCTTTGAGGGAACATATCCTTGAACTGGCCTGTTTTAAATTCATCGATCTCTCGTTTTATCAACATAATAACCTCGGTTAATGTTTCATCGGAAGCAAGGTCTTTTTTCTCATTCCTGGCCCAGCTCATTATCTTATCTTTATTAGGAACCACAAGACCTACAGTGTAAGGATTATGATTATTATGTAATACGAACTGGTCAATAAACTCTGAATTGTCGATTATGGCTTCTTCAATGCCCTCGGGACTGTATTTTTCTCCGTCGTTACTTATCAGAAGACTTTTGAACCTGCCCTGAACATAGAGATAAGTATCTTTGTCGAGATAACCTAGGTCACCTGTATAAAGCCATCCGTCCTTAATGGTTTCCTTTGTTGTTTCTTCATTTCTCCAATAACCGGCCATCACATTCTCTCCCCGGATAACTATTTCACCTTTTCCTCCGATTGGTAATGGATTGCCGTCTTCATCACATATCCTCACTTCAATACCTTTCAAAGTCTTGCCTGA
>JAOZOF010000289.1 GCA_029933425.1 Marinilabiliaceae bacterium | reverse complement strand
CTATCTTTTTTATTTCAGCATCTCCTGACCACCTGTAACGGGTATTGCCTGTCCGGTTTCATATTCCTGCTCTATCGCGTAAAGTATGGCGCGAACCACATCGATCACACGACAGCCACGACGTGCAGGCACCTGATTCTCGTAAAACTTTTTCACATCCTCGATGGTCTTTGCACCCGGAACCTTACCTGCCTTCAGATACTGAACGAAAAGACCGTTCTCGGGATTGCTCCAGAGTGGTCCGTCAAAAAAATTACCCGGACAGATAGAGTTAACCTTGATCTGATTGGGCATCAGTTCCAATGCAAATGACTGGGTCAGGCCTATCCCACCAAACTTACCGCCTGCATAGGCAAAATTACGGTTACTTCCTTTAAGTCCCGATTTGGAATTGATCTGGATGATATCCATAAAATGATTACCATCGCTGTACTCCGACTGTATCTTCATCACTTTTGACGAATATTTTGCACAGTAGAAATAACCTGTGTAATTTACTTTTGTCATGATCTCAAAGGTCTTCGGGTCCATCTCGTCAAGCCCGCCGGCACGCAGGATACCTGCATTACTGATCATTACGTCAAGACCACCGAAACGTAAAGTGGTTTCTTTCACAAGATTCTCTACAGAATCGGGATCAGAAACGTCTGTCTTCACAAACAATGCTTTGTTGGCATAATCCTTTGCATTCAGCTTACCAACCATTTCACTGCCGACCTCTTCGTTAAGGTCAGCCACAACAATGTTGGCACCCTCTTCAAAAAGTTCTTCTGCAATTCCTGCTCCGAAACCCTGTGCTCCTCCGGTAACGATAACCACACGTCCCGGAATGCGCTGCCTGCCTGTCTCACCAAGTGATGACACTGCAATAGAACAAACATCCTTCAACACTACAGTTTCAGGAGCTTCTGTATTTTCTTTGAACCATTCTCCAAAAGAGTTTTTGATCTCTTCAGGTTTTTCGATCACAAGTGTCTTAACGCCTGCATCTGACACATCACCTTTTTCATCTGTAAGGCGGCAGGTCACAAGTCCGTTTTTTGAGGCCAGCATTCGTACTGCCGACAGAATTTCTAAAATATCCATTAAGGTTTGTTTTTGTTCTTTTTTTGATGTTTGTCAGAATTTTTGCGAAATAGCAAAAATCCCGCCAAACGGATTCTTTTATTTGTTCAGTGTCCCGGAGTTTACACCCCGGGTTATTTTTGTTGAACTCTTTCAGAGTTCTTCTTAACCTCCTTAATGTAACCATCGTTACTCCAATACTCCTTGTTCTTCCTCTCTCCCTGTCCGACTATGTGGAGAGAGCCTGTCCCGAAGTATTTCGGAAGGGGGAGAGGTGTTACTTCACCACACTTTTTATAAGCCTGTCGCCGAGATCGACAAACTCTTTACGTTTTTCTGATTTGAATACACCTTTAGCATCCAAAACGCCTTCACCGTCACGATCAAAAAGGTATTGATGCGCGGCAACTATGCAGGCACCTTCGTAATTTATTTTCAGAAGATCTTCATCAAGCGGTGTGTTGTTTCCGGCAAATACCTCTATGGGTTGTTTGCCCGGAGCATTATGCTCGGTACCGAAAGTTACCACAAATCCTTCTTTCACCAATTTTAAAACATAGGACTTCATCTTGTCGTGGTCGTTTCGTGTAGGGATAAACTCAACCGAGTAAAAGCCCCGCTTTTTCAGTTCTGCCATGGCTACCGGCAAGTCACCTTCAAAATCGGTATAATTTCCTTTTGCATCATCGGCAAGGAATGGGTATGTAGGAATACCTCCTGCCCTGATGATGACATCATGAATTGTTTCAGTATCAAGAAAAGTTGACGGGTCTTCCTCAACAAAGGCAGCACCGCCGGCTTTCAGAAGCTTGCTTCGTATCTCATTCTCAACAGCTGCCTCATTAGTTATGTCTGAGCTTAACTCTTTACCCCCGAACAGCTTCTTGTAAAACTCCTTCTGATCATCCTGTTTCGGGAATTTCTTAACTGCAAGATCACGAATGGCACGGGCAAGATGACGTTCACGAACCTGATCTTTCGCAAATCCCTGCTTTATCTCCTCAAACGAAAGAGAGAACGCATATCCTTTCTTTTTCAGAATACCATTCACCTTCTCCATCATCATCTTAACCTGTTCATTATTCTTTGCAAGGATGTGACTGATCTTCTCACGATCCTCCTTTGGGAGGACTACCGGATAAGCAAGTCCTTTACCGCTCAGGTAGGTACGTCCCGGATTAGCAGGGTCATTTACTCTTTGGCCTTTCCTTTTCTTCTCCTCGTCAAGTCCGATGAACTCAACATTGAACAACGGAAAAAGGCCATTCTTAATTGTCTGATACGACCATGCATCATACGCATCGAATGTAAAAAAGTCATTTACACCAATCACTTTCACCCCTTCCTCTTTTGCCTGAAGCACCGCCTCCTCAACACAGCAAAATGCGCTGAAAGAATGTGGTGTATGAAGGTGAGCATTGACCTTAAGAGGTCCCTGCTTTTTTTTTGTGATCTTGGGTGGTTCTTCTTTTATCAGTTTTTGCCAGAAATTCATATAAATGTGTTTAGTTCTAAACAGATAACATTTGAGATGGTGGAAATGTTTGTCACATTTTTTGCATGCCCTTCGGGCAAGGCAAAAAAATGCGCCAAATGAGTTTCATTTTATCTTACATACCCCGAGCTGACGCTCGGGGTATGTAATATTTCGCTCCTACGGAGCTCTTCTCCTCCCCTTCTAAGGAGCAAGGGTCAAAAACATGGAATTCCTTTCGGGGTTCTTCCTCACCCCCTTGATAAAACAAATGTTAGGTCAATTCTCTTCATTCTTCCCCCACTCCTTCTAGAGAGAGCTTGTCCCGAAGTATTTCGGGAGGGAATGAGGGGATGAGGTTATACCCCTTCCTTATTTCTTCTGATCTGCTCGGCGTCTGTAAAGTTTGTTTTCACAACGTGGTCTTGCAAAGGAACGATTTTTTCGTGAATTGCATCAATGATCCAGTGCGATTGCGGGAAGAAGGAGTTCTCAAGCTCGAAAGCAGGAGTGATCCAGTTACGTGACCCCACAACTACCGGTGGTGCATCAAGATAATCAAATGCAAGTTCGGCGATGTTACGTGCCATATCGTTCAGATACGAACCTCTTGCAGATGCATCACTGGTAAGAACAATACGACCTGTCTTCTTAACAGACTCAAGAACCAATTCGTAATTAAACGGCACAAGCGAACGGGCATCGATAACCTCTGCACTCATTCCGTACTTCTCTTCAAGTTCTTTTGCTGCATCCAAAGCACGGTATAGAGTAGCACCGATAGAAAGTATCGTTACATCCTTACCCTCTTTCTTGATGTCCGGCTCACCGATAGGTATCTCGTAATATCCTTCAGGCACTCCGCCTTCGTGGAACAACTCACCAATGTCGTATATCCTCTGGCTCTCGAAGAAGATAACAGGATCGGTTCCCTGAAGGGCAGCATTCATCAGTCCTTTGGCATCGTAAGGTGTAGCCGGGAATACAACTTTCAGTCCCGGGATGTGAGCCACAAGTGAGGTCCAGTCCTGTGAGTGCTGAGCACCGTATTTTGAACCAACAGAAACTCTGATCACAACAGGCATCTTCAGAACATTACCACTCATTGCCTGCCATTTTGGTAATTGGTTGAACACCTCATCACCACTGCGACCAAGGAAGTCACAATACATTATCTCAGGTACCACACGACCTCCACACATTGCATATCCGATGGCAGTACCAACTATGGCAGCCTCTGCGATAGGCGAGTTGAACAAACGATGGTAAGGCAATGCTTCTGTTAATCCACGGTAAACGGCAAACGCGCCACCCCAGTCACGGTTCTCCTCACCATAAGCTATCATTGTAGGATCTTTGTAAAAACGATCAACGATAGCTTCAAACAATCCGTCGCGAAGCTGATATTGCTTCATCTTTGAGAACGGCTTACCGTCCTTGTCAAGTGCAAAACGTTCTTTTCGTGCGATCTGCTTAACCCTCGGATTCTCTTCAAGCGGCATCAGTACCTCCGGCTCACGGTCTTCCATACGGTCAACTGATTCGTTCGAGAACATCATATCACCGATAATCTCAGGATGTTTCTCCAGATCCATTCTCGGAGAAATCTCTTCATCGATCGAAAGTTTAAACATTTCAAGAATAAGATCGTCTATTTCTTCTTTTATGGAGTCAAGCTCTTCTTTTGTTGCAATACCTCCATTCATAAGCTGCTTCTCGTAACCAAGGATACAATCCTGCTTCTCCCAGGCTTCAACCTCCTCTTTTGTACGGTATGATGAAGCATCTGAAGGAGAGTGCCCGCTGTAACGATATGTAAGCACATCGAGCAAAACAGGGCCGTCCTTCTCTTCAAGTATCTTTTGCTTTCTCTTATATGCATCGATCACAGCCAGCGGATTGTAACCATCAACGCGCTCGGCATGCATCTGCTCACGGTTAACGCCTGCACCGATTCGTGCTGCAACAGAGTATCCCATTGTTTCACCTGCTGTTTGTCCGCCCATGCCGTACTGGTTGTTCATGATGGTAACGATAAGCGGAAG
>JAOZOF010000502.1 GCA_029933425.1 Marinilabiliaceae bacterium | reverse complement strand
ATGAAAATAATACAAGTACAAGACCTGCATAAAACATATACCGAAACCGAGGTTGAAGTGAAAGCAATTAACGGGATAGACCTTTCGTTTGAGGAGGGGGAATTTACCGCTATTGTCGGGCCGTCGGGATGCGGAAAGACAACCTTCCTGAATATGATAGGCGGACTGGATGCACCTACGTCAGGTAAGGTGTTCATTAACGGCATTGATATCAGCACTTTTTCTTCGAGTAAAATGATAGACTTCAGGCTGAATAACATAGGATTTGTATTTCAGGCATATAATCTGATACCTGTACTAACAGCCAGGGAGAATGCCGAATTCATAATGCAGCTTCAGGGGAAGCCAAAAGTGGAGAGGGACAGGCGAATTGCCGAGTTGTTTGAAGCCATTGGAATTGCAGGTAAAGAAAATATTAAGCCAAGCCGCTTGTCAGGAGGTCAGCAGCAACGTGTGGCAGTGGCGAGAGCACTTGCATCTAAACCGAAATTCATACTTGCTGATGAGCCTACGGCAAACCTCGACAGTAAAGCTACCGCCGAACTGCTCGACATCATGCATGAACTGAACCGTCAGGAGAAAGTTACTTTCATCTTTTCAACCCATGACCAAAGAGTTATCGAAAGGGCTGAAAGGGTCATTACACTTGAGGATGGGAAAGTGGTGAGTGATAAATCTGAAAATTAACGGAGACTTTTCACCTTCCTTCCCATTCCTTAAAAAACTGATCTAAAAACTGCTTCATGAAAACATGTCTTTCCTCTGCCATTTTTTTGCCGGTCGGGGTTTTCATAAGATCTTTCAGCTTCAGCAATTTCTCGTAAAAATGGTTTATTGTGGGACTTGTGCTGTTGCGGTATTCCTGTTTTGAGGTTATTTCGGTAAATGGAATTTCCGGATCGTAAAACTCTCTCCCTTTGTGTCCTCCGTAACTGAAGGCACGTGCTATTCCGATAGCTCCTATTGCATCAAGCCTGTCGGCATCCTGAACTATGCGGAATTCCAATGAATCGAAACCGGATCCGTCCAGCTCTTTCGAAAACGACATTGAAGTGATTATGCTTAAAATGTGTCCGATCTCATCTTTTGTAAATTCAAAGTTCTTCAGTTTGGAACGTATCTCTTTTTCAGCCTTTCCCGGCACAAAGAATTTTTCATCCACAAGGTCGTGGATAAG
>JAOZOF010000288.1 GCA_029933425.1 Marinilabiliaceae bacterium | reverse complement strand
TTTTTAAATACTGTCCCGTTTGGGGTGTGATGCTGATAATTAACTGATGCCCTCAGATGTTTGGGTACAATGAGGTATTCAACTCCGGTAAAGGCATACAGACCGTCACGTTGTTCCCATTTTGAGATATATCCTTCATGGTCGGGTATATCGGGTGAGAGTTCGTTGAAATTGGACCATACGTCATCTATCCGTAACCAGATGTCAAGTTTTGGCGTGAAGTTGAACTGACTGAAAATGGAATATCCGTTACGCATGTGTCCCTCGGTGTAGATATAGTTGTGTTGGTAAGTGTATTCTGCCCCAAGTGAAAAGTTCTTTAGTTTTAATCCGGCAAGTCCTGTGAATGATGCCATGTGGGTGCTGTCGGTCGAGTAATCGCCGAAAGCCCGCAGCAATATCTTTTTGTCCAAAAAATAGGATGTGACACCTAAACCTGAACGGAAAGCATTATCTGCATCAAACTGTTTATATCCTTGTCCGTTAAAAAAACTAACGTCAAAATCAAATCTGTCAAGTTTGTAAACAAATGCTGCGCCGATGTCGGCACTGAAATTGAACTTCTGATAGTCAGGCATCGTAGGTAAAACATATCGTTTTCCCCAGAGCTTCTCCTCAACCTTGAACTGATAGGTGTCCTGCAAGCCGAAGCCGACCATTATTTTGTCGGTATTATAGTAAACAGCTGCAGTTTTAAAGAATACATACTGATTGTTGATCTCGGGTGTTATGAATTCTGCACCGCCTACGTCAAGCCTGACTTTAGCGCTGAAGTTTTTGGCAAAATCCATCTTGTAACCGAAATAGGCTCTTTTCAGTTCAAAGTTTTTGGTGTCATCTCCTTTGTTCAGACTTGCATTGAAATCGGTGAAGATCTTTCCTTCTATCTTTCCATGAGGTTTGAACTTTTTATCACTCTCTTGTGATTGAATGCCGAGATTAATGAAAATGATTGAAATTACTGTTAGTATTAATTTCCTGTTCATAATGTTACTGTGTGTTGTTGTGTGCGATCTTGTTTGACTTTATTATACGATGTCCTGCAAATTTTATTGCAGGACATCAATCTAAGGATGAATGTGATAATATTATTCTTTGTTGTTTGATTTGAATGCTACAAAGTCACGCTGAGCTTTCAGAAGATTTACAAGGTGCAGCATCATGTTTTGTGTTTCGTGCAGGATGTTCAGGTAAAGCAAACTTCCTTTGGTACTTGCTTTCTCTTTTTTGATCCTTTTAAGTTGTTCCTTTCTGTAAAGTCGCAGGTGTTCGATGAGACCTTGTGAATCTGACAGTAATGTATTAAGTTCTTCAAAAGATGAATTATCGATCATTTTTTCACTTTCTTCGATGATACCGGCAAGCTCTTTTCTGATATTTGCAAGTTCGTTGAATTGTTGCTTTGTAAATATCTTGTGGTTGTTGTCCACATGTTCGAAACACGGGTTTGCAATGTAGGTAAGGCAATGAGCCGTTTCTCTCAGGTAGTCGATAACCTGCACATAGTAAAGACTTGAATCGATATCTTCTTCCTGAAGTTTTTTAACAGTAGTGAATATATTGTTCTTGAGCTTCTTGGTTTTCTTGTTGATCTGTTCTACCTCTTTAACAGCTTCCTTCAAACCTTTTCTGTCTTCGGCTTCAAAGGCTGAGAGTGTTTTATCGTAAACATTAATTACCTCTCCGATGATCTTAGAAACACTCAGTTTACATTTGTTAAGTACAGAAGAAGAAAGAATGTGGCCGTCGATCTCTTCTATCTCAAGCTCGCTTACCTCTGATACATCGCTTTTCTTTTTATTGAACTTGCGGTATGATCTGTAGATGAAGAAGACTACGGCAGCAATTAGGATTATTACAGCAGTAAAACCGCCGAAATAGATGATATTAGCTACGATGAAAACAACAGTGAAGGCGGTAAATGCAGTCAGAAACCATCCGCCTATCACGGATAAGACACCTGTGATCCTGTATACCGCACTCTCACGTCCCCAGGCACGATCGGCAAGTGAGGTACCCATGGCTACCATGAATGTAACGTATGTTGTGGAAAGAGGTAATTTAAAGTTTGTTGCAATAGTGATTAGTATACTTGCAACAACAAGGTTCACTGATGCTCTTACCATATCGAATGCGGGAGCATCTTTACCGAGTTTCTCTTTCTCCAATTCTAATTTCGATTGGTCGAATTGTTTTGTGATCCATGTGTTAACTCTTGCCGGGATGAACTTATTTATGACTTTTGATGTGTTAATTGCCCCCCGTACCATTGAACGGGCAAAGAAAGAAGATCCGAAACGTTCTTCACCTTCCTGTTGGCGTGAAAGGTCAACAGAAGTTTTTACAACTGCTTTTGCCTTTGAGGAGGTCCACAGAGTTACAACCATTATCAGTCCTGCAATAACAAGTAGATATGTGTCGGTATGGACTTTGCCCGAAAGTCCCTGCATTAACAGTGTGTCGGGCGATGCTCCGGGAGTGCTTGTGAATATCTTAAAAGATTCAAAACCTGCAAGTGGTACACCGATGAAGTTTACAAGGTCGTTGCCTGCAAATGCCATAGCCAGGGCAAAAGTTCCTACCAGTACAACTATTTTAAGGATGTCGGCTTTGAACAGTGTTTTGATCAAAGCTAACAAGAGAGTCCATCCTGCCATGCTTAACATGATTATTGTCGTTCCGTTCTGGCTTATCCAGGTTTTGGTGTCATCATTCATGAATGATGCGTTTTTTGCACCCTTGACCAAAATGAAATAAGTGATCGCCGAAATTGCAATACCGCCCCATATAGCTCCGAAGTACTTTAATCTGCCTGCATAATCAAAGGAGAAGAACAGACGTGTTAAAAACATTATTAGTGCGCCGGCAATAAATGAGACAGCAACAGAGAGCAATATCCCTGAAATTATGGTCAGGGCCTTTGCCGAGTTGATATATTCGCTTACCGGTATGTCGGGATTGTGTGTTGCCTTGATGATTGCTACAGCTGTGGCTGCTCCGAGAAGTTCGAAAACGATAGATACCGTTGTAGAGGTTGGCAATCCTATGGTGTTAAAAACATCGAGAAGAATGATGTCTGTTAACATTACAGCCATGAAAATGACCATGATATCAGAGAAGTAGAAGAATTGCGGATTGAAAATTCCTTTACGGGCTACTTCCATCATTCCAGTTGAAAAAGTTGCGCCGAGAAATATTCCGGCTGCAGCAGTGATCATGATGATACGGAAAGGAGCTGCCTTGGCTCCGATGGCTGAGTTCAGAAAGTTTACTGCATCATTGCTGACACCTACAATGAGATCGGAAATTGCCAGAATGAACAGTATTACTACAAATACTAAATAGATATTTTCCATAATTTTATTTGGTTGATGTTTTGATTCAACAAACATAAATATTTATGAAACCGGTAATGTTTATTCTATTTTAAGCGATTGTTAAGAAATTGTTAACTACTTGAAATATCTTTAAATAATCATAAAAAGCAGGTCTGCATATGTTTATTGGAATAAGTTTTGGTAACTTTATTTAAAAGGTTTCGTTACTTTTGAAAAATATTTTACAGAAATCTTACATGCTAATCGGTTTGATGGATTTTCATTACATACTGGACGGGGTGATAATTGGATTTTCAGCATCAGTGCCTTTGGGGCCGATAGGTGTTCTGTGTATTCAAAGAACTTTGAATAAAGGAAGACTTTCAGGTTTTATTTCAGGGTTGGGGGCAGCTCTTTCTGATACCATTTATGCTGTGATCGCGGCATACAGTCTGTCATTTATTGTAGGTTTTGTTGAATCTAAATTGTTTTGGATACAGATATTCGGAGCTTTGGTGCTGATTGGTTTGGGACTGAAGATATTTTACTCAAATCCTGCTATTCAGCTCCGAAGACAACGTAATAAAAGCCGCAATTTTGTACAGGACTTCATCTCAACATTTTTTCTTACAATTACAAACCCGCTTGCAATTTTTCTGTTCTTCGGTTTCTTTGCCGGTCTTGGTGTTGTGCCGCGTGACCGTGACTGGATAGGGCAATTGGTTTTGATAGGTGGTGTTTTTGTTGGTGCTGCTTCCTGGTGGTTTATTCTTACCAGTATTGTGAATCTGTTCAAGACCAATATCAACCTGAGAAGACTTTGGTGGATAAATAAGATCGCAGGGGCGGGAATTATTGTTTTTGTTATTATTGCCTTTGCAGTATGGATGCTCGAATATCAGCACTGATAATAAGGTCTGTCCGTTAGTTTACTTTATTCTTTTCTGAAAAAAGGTTCTAGTAATTTTTTAATGGATTGCGGTACACGCATTGGTCTTCTTGTTTTTGAATTGATAAAGGCCTGAATGGAATAGCCGGAATTTATCAGTTTCCCTTTTGAGTTATACACTTCATAATCAAATCTTATCCTTGCGGCAGGCATCTCTTTAAGCATTGTCACTAAGGTCAGTTCTTCATCGTAATATGCAGGGAAATGGAATTTTACGTAAAGGTCGGAAAGGGGAATGAGAACGCCATCTTCTTCCATCTGTTTGTATGGAAATCCCATTTCGCGAAACATCATGGTTCTGCCAACTTCATAGTATGCCGGGTAAACAGCATTGTTTACTATGCCCAT
>JAOZOF010000287.1 GCA_029933425.1 Marinilabiliaceae bacterium | reverse complement strand
ACAATTACTATAATAAATCCTTTACAAGGAAAGGCAAAATAACATTTGTTTCATATTTATCAGAGTAATATTGAGAAGAAGGTGCAACTAAAAAACTCCGCGCAGTTTTAGTATACTGCTTCTTATACGCAATCAGTCCTGAAAAATCATTACTTTTTATCACTCCTTTATATTTCACCTCAATTGGTATCTGTTCCGACACTTTATCAATAATGAGATCAACTTCTCTTTTGTTCTTGTCCTGCCAATATTTTATTCTATCTGTTCCTGATTTGATCAACTCACTTAACACAAAACCCTCAAAAAGAAAACCTGAATCGTTCCTGATATTTAATTCATTAAAATTATTCAGAAAATAGTTCCTCACCCCGGGGTCTATAAAATATACTTTTGGTATTTTAATTAGTTCTTTATTTTTGTTCGTAAAAAAAGGTCTTAATTCATATACCAAAAATGTCTCTTTCAATATCTCTAAATAGTTCCTCACTTCATATTCTTTCAAAGAGCACACCTGCGCAAGTTCTTCATACTTTATCTTTTGTCCGTTGTTGACCGAAAGTATTTCAATAAGTCGTTTTACATTCAATACTTTATTAATATTTAAATATTCTATTATATCTTTTTTCACATACAGATCAAATATATCTGACAGGATCTGGATCTTTTCCTCTCTGTTTTCAGTCAAAACTACTTCCGGATATCCTCCATATACAAGATATTCATTTAACAATTCTGTTAACAGCGGAATATTTAATCTTTCTCCTTTTAAATTTTTCACATTGGCTAAATGCAGTTTTGCCTCTTCTTTCCCCTTAAAATCAACAAACTCGTTAAAACTTAACGGAAATAAGTAATGGATTCTTTTCCTTCCTGCAAGTGATTCCTGTATCTCATCTTTTATTTTTATCGAGGATGATCCCGTTGCATATATCTTTATATTTGTGTTATTATCATATACATTCTTAAATACTTTTGAGAAACCCGGATATCTTTGAAATTCATCAAGAAACAGATAAAAATACTCTGTGCTGTTTTGTTTATATCCCATCAAGACTATGAAATTAATGAGATTCTCATAACTTGATACTTTCTCATAGTTTGATAAAACATCAAGATCAAGAAACACTCCGGGCGATTCTTTACAAACAACGTCATATAGTTGCTTTAACAATGTCGTTTTCCCAACCTGCCTTGGACCTAATATTAAGGTAATTTTTTGGGTATCCTTTTCAGACAATAAAGTATCAAAAATCCCTCTTCTTTTCATTCTAAAATCCGTTAGTTTTTATTTTAGTTTATACTATTCCAAATTAATATTTATTTTAGAAGACACAAAATAAAAGAACGGTAATTTTGCGTTAATTCGTAAAATTAAAAATTCGTGCTAATTCGCCTGTGTCGAGTAGGTTTACCTGGCGGTTAGGCAGGCCCGCCTGCTTCGGACAGGTTCGTGTTATTAGCGGATAAAGATCACAAATCGGGTAGAACAATGAATGAGCACTTTGCGGATAATTTATTGTATTGGCAAAGATTAACAGAAACAGACTCAGAATATCTACATGTAATTTATGGTGGTGACAATAGTCTTAAAACTTCTAAAGCCAGCTTTATTTCATGGAAAAATATGAAAGAAGTTATACGGTATTAAAACCAAACATCCCCTCTTATTAATGTGAAATTATTAGATTAAACAAGTAAAAAAAACAGGATTAGATTGACGGTAGCAGGTTATCTAAATTCGCGGTTAAACAAAACCACAATGAACACAACAACATAGCGCACTTTGCGGATCCTTTGCGCCTTTGCAGTTTAAGTAAAAAAACGGTAGTGCTGTGCAACACCGAATATTGATATGCGATAGCGTATCTGAAATATGAGAAGGAACAATAAACAATACGCAACATTCGCACAATTCGCAAACAAAGATCACATTCGATCAATCCCGAATCAAAGAATGCTTCTCTGATGGTTGATAACATTTTGAAAACTTTTACTGAGTTTTTAAATACCGTTATCCTCATATATTTTATTTTAGTAAAAAAATAATACCCTTAAAAATGTGTAAGATAGATATAAACAAAATAGACAAGTATTACAAAAAAGTTTCGTACCACAAGCAACACCCTGAGTTAAACCTTCATGAGTGGCAATATGCATTAAGACGAAAGTATGCCGAACAATCAACTTTTGGGATATGGAAAGATGACAATGTCCATCAGGTATTTGGCGACTACACGGTAAGAAATCCGCTTACCGGGAATGAATACAAAGTGGCTATACGCGATAATTCAAACTCGATGAACTATTGCAGTTGCTACGACTTCAAGACCAATAACCTTGGCACCTGCAAACATATAGAAGCGGTACTTTTACGCATAAGTAAAAATAAACGCAACCATAAACTCCTGTCAAAACCTTACATACCCCCTTATTCATCACTTTATGTCGACTACAGGGATAACCGTTCAGTTAAGCTGCGGATTGGAACAGAAAACAGGGAAGAATTTGAGGAACTTGCGAGGGAATATTTCGATGAATCACTAAAGCTTCCCCTGCTTAACTATGACCGTTATTATGAGATATACCGGAAAGCCAACAAGATCAATCCCGGGTTTCGCTGTTATCAGGACGTAATTAGTTTGGTGGTTAATTACCTCACCTCTGTTTCCCGGAAAAAGTTGATCAAGGACAGGTATCCTGTTGAGGGTGACTCTATCGACTCATTGATAAATGCCAGGCTGTTTCCTTATCAAAAACAAGGAGTGCATTTTGCAGCGAGAGCAGGACGCTCACTTCTTGCCGACGACATGGGACTGGGAAAAACCATACAGGCAATTGCCGTAACCCAACTTATAAAAAAGGAATTCGGCATAGAAAAGGTCCTTATCGTCTGCCCTACATCACTTAAGTACCAGTGGAAAACCGAAATTATAAAATTCACAGGTGTTGATGATGACATAACAGTAATTGAAGGTCCTGCCCACAAAAGGCCAAACCAGTACAACGACAATAAATTTTACAAAATCGTTTCGTACCAGACTGCGGCTAACGACATCAAAGTAATAAAAAAAATGATGCCCGATTTTGTGATACTTGATGAAGCTCAAAGAATTAAGAACTTCAAAACAAAAACATCACAAGCCATAAAAAAAATACCGTCAGAATACGCGTTGGTACTCACAGGCACACCTCTCGAAAACCGTTTGGAAGAGTTGTTCTCTATTGTTCAGTTTGTCGATCCATTTGTCCTCGGGCCTTTTCATGAGTTTATAAATTACCACCAGATAAAGGATGATAACGGAAAGATCATCGGGTACAAAGAGCTGAACAAAATCGGGGAAAAACTGTCGGGTGTTATGCTACGTCGCACAAAAAAAGAAGTTCTTTCGCAACTGCCTGAAAGAATGGATAAGATACTTTATGTGCCCATGACTGAATATCAGATGGACCTTCATGAAAGTTATAAGGCTGTTGTAGCCAAACTTATTCACAAATGGCGGAACATGGGCTTTTTGAGCGAAAAAGACCGCAACCGTCTAATGATAAACCTGAACATGATGCGCATGGTTTGCGACAGCTCGTTTATCCTCGATCAGGAGACACGGCACGACACCAAAGTTGAGGAGCTGATGAATATTATTGAGCTGGTTGACCAACAGGAGACTTCAAAAATAGTAGTATTCAGCCAGTGGGAACGCATGACACGTATCATCTCCCTGGAGCTCGACAAAAGAGGCATCAAATATGAATATCTTCACGGAGGTATTCCGAGCAAAAAACGGGAGTCTCTTTTTTATAATTTCAACAACGACCCCGAGGTCAAAGTGTTTTTATCGACCGATGCAGGCGGAACAGGGCTAAACCTTCAGGCTGCATCATACCTTGTAAATGTAGACCTTCCGTGGAACCCGGCAGTCCTGGAACAACGCATCGCCCGCATTCACCGTATCGGACAAAAAAGCAATGTATCGGTGATAAATCTTGTCTCGGCAAATACCATAGAACATCGTATGCTTGATGTGCTGAGCTTTAAATCGTCAATGGCGGATGGCATTCTTGACGGCGGAGAAGATACAATTTTCATGGCCGACAGCAAGTTTAACAAATTCATGTCGGCAGTAGATGACCTGATAGAAGCAGACGATGTACATGAGAAACCGGTTACTATTGAGGAAGAAGAACTTAAAGAAGAAAAAACAAAAGAATTACAGCCTCACGATAACAAAAAAGAGCTTGAGCCTTATGCCGAACCGGCAGCCAATGAGGCATTCGAAGAACAGGAAACAATACAAAAAAAAGAACCGGCAGCAGAAGAAAATATTTTATCGCAGGGATTGAAGTTCCTTGGCAAACTATCGGAAACCCTTGCCGATAAAGAAGCAACGAGGAAACTTGTCGACTCCGTAACCGAAAAAGATGAGAAAACAGGTAAAACTTACCTGAAAATACCTGTTGATAATGAAAAGATAATTGAAAATGCTGTTACCCTGCTTGGTACTTTTTTAAGTAATTTGAATAAATAAGCTCATCAGAAGCAGAACAATTATTTAGTAGCAAGTTTTGAACAAGTAAAGCAAAAAGATGAGTAATCACAAACAATGTTGATTTATCTCAAACCCTT
>JAOZOF010000286.1 GCA_029933425.1 Marinilabiliaceae bacterium | reverse complement strand
TTGAATAGATCAATGTGAAATATATTGATTTATCAATTTAATTACCTTATCCTAAAGGGAACAAGGATAATCAATTCGCTTCATTTAGGGGCAGAGTAAACGAATGGATACTAAGCTTTACCTTATAATTACATGGGTAAGCACGGATATAGATTTTATTAATGTCGTCCCGCGGGGAGGCCTTTTTTGTTGTCCTATTTTTAGTTGTATATATTCCTTTATTTTGTAGGAATATATGTACCTTTAGGAAAAGACATAGGAAAAATAAATACAATTGTGTTTATTTTTACGTTAGCTCCATTTTGAAGTTATCTTTAATATCAAAAGAACCTAAAACTATGAAAAGAGTATTAAATATATCACAAGTCGTTCTAACTGTTTTCTTATTAGTTTCTTGCAGTAAGAATAATGGAACTGATCTATTTACTAAATCAACAGATGGTGTAGATATTTGCTATTCATCTTATGGAAAAGGAAAAGAACTAATAGCCTTCGTACATGGTTGGTCGTGTGATAAAACATATTGGGATAAGCAGGTTAAATATTTCAAGAACGATTATCAAGTTGTTACTATCGATCTTGGCGGCCATGGTAAGTCAGGACTGGGAAGAGAAAATTGGACAATGTCTTCATTTGGAGATGATGTTAATTCCGTTTTAAAGCAATTTACTTATAAGAAAGTATATTTAGTGGGGCATTCAATGGGTGCTGATGTTATTGTTGAAGCAGCTGCTTCATACAACTCTGACAATATTGAATTATTTCTTATTGATAGATTTGGGAATACTCCGGTACCCTGGAAAGAGAAAGATCTGGATAAGTTTCTAATTCCATTTGAAGATGATTTCGTGACCACTACACGGGAATGGGTTATAGGTCCGCCTTTTTTCATCCCTGAATCAAATCCGGATCTGGTAGAATGGGTTTCAAATGATATGTCACAAGCAAATATTGATGTTGCTCTCTCAGCATTTAGAAATCTCTTTCTGAATGACATCAAATCGAAAATTATTACTCTCAAAAACAGAGGAATAAAGATGACTGCAATAAACTCAGATTTTGGAAATACAGATAGTGAAGATCTTAAAGAAATAGGAATCAATACGGTTATTATGTCAAAGGTTGGGCATTTTTTAATGATGGAAAATCCTGATGAGTTTAACAAAGTAATCCTTGAATTGATAAATTAGAAAAAACAAACTGGCGCTAATAAGGCATTGGGCAGGTGGGTATTAAGTTTTTCAACTTATATTGTTCAAAAGAGATACGTTACTGCGAGTATTCAATATGGGTTTGTTAAGTAACAAAATACCCATCACAATCTTACAATGTAAATAAGATAGTTAAAGAAAAATGCAGATAAATATAATATCGATAGTAGTAAGATTGCATTAGTTGGAAATTCTTCAAGAAATATTTTGTTGAAACAATCTTACATTATCCAATAAACTATTATTAAAGTAAAATAAAGAAAAATGAATAATAGAATTGGAAAATGTTTTTAGCGTTGAAATTATTATTTTAGGTATAATAGACAAAATGGTTGGTGTTTTTATTACTATCTTGATGTCTGGTTGGAATTTAAGGTAAATAATGTTTTATTCAGGAAGTTATGAAAAGACAAAATTTTATAAAGAAAACAACAATAATTAAAGTATTTATTTTATTAAACAAAATATGATGAAAGGAATCAGAAGAATTTTCTTATTGCTGCCTCTTTTTCTGGCATTTTCGCTGACGGCTCAGGACCGGGCCGATCTTATAGTTAAAGAATTTAAAGATTCGAATAGTAAAAATGTCCTTGTTGCGGCTCATCGCGGCGATTGGCGTCATGCCCCCGAGAATTCGATAAAAGGGATAGAGAATAGTATTAAAATGGGTATTGATATTGTTGAGGTTGATGTCCGGAAAACCAAAGACGGAAAACTTGTGTTGATGCATGATGCGACTATTGATCGAACTACGAATGGAACGGGTAAAGTTTCTGATCATACACTTGCCGAACTGAAAAAGTTATACCTAAAGAACAATCAGGGTGGTGATGATGCAGAATTGACTGATCAAAGAATACCTACTTTAGAGGAGGTACTGCTGGCTGCCAAAGGAAAGATAATGGTCAACCTTGACAAATCGTATGGCCTGATGCATGATATCTACCCTTTGTTGGTTAAAACGGGAACAGTTGATATAGGAATATTCAAGGGTGTGTCAGATCCGAAACAGGTAAAGAAAGACATTAAATTTATGGATAGGAATATATTTTTCATGCCTATTGTTTTCAGTGATAACGAAAAGGTAGCTGATGAGATAAAAGTATATCTTAAAAAGGTTAAGCCAGCTGCTTTCGAAGTGATCTTAAGAAAAGATGATGCACTTCTTAGTGAATCGGATCTTATAAGAAAAAGAGGCGCAAGAGTATGGGTTAATACCCTGTGGGGTAGTCTTTGTGCCGGCTATACAGATGCTAAAGCCATGGAAAACCCGGATGCTAACTGGGGACATCTGATAGAAAAAGGAGTGAACATAATTCAAACCGACAATCCTGCCGATCTTTTGCAGTATCTGAAAAATAAAGGATTGAGAGATTTTTAGTGTTGAATTTTTAATCACAGCTTAGGATAAAAAACTTTCTGATGACCGATTTCTTCAAATATCTGAACATAAATGATTTTGATGAGCAGTGGGGACTTTATCTTACCGTTGCCGGCAGGAAAAAGGTTGATCCGGGTGAGTTGTATCCCAATCCCGATCATCCCACAGGTTACTATTTCTCCTGGGAAAAGGGCAGGATTCTTCAGGAATATCAGATAAACTACATAACTTCAGGACAAGGATCGATAGAAACAAAGAAGGGAGTGTATCAGATCAAAAAAGGGAGCTTGTTTATTCTGAAGCCGGGGATGTGGCACAGGTACGGTCCTGATGCCAGTAAAGGTTGGGTCGAAAATTACATAGGATTTAAGGGAGACATTACCGATAAGATATTCGGGAATGAAATATTTAAAACAGAAAGTCCTGTGAGGCAATTGGGGGACAGGGAGGAACTTATAGATACTTTCATTAAAATTTTTGATCTGATAAAAAATGAGGCTCCGGGATTTCAGCAGATAGCAGCAGGTCTGATAATGAAGATGACGGGTTATCTGGTGGCTTTTGAGAAGCAGAAGGGTTATTCGGGAAACAGGGTTGAGAAGATAATCAGGAGTGCATGTTTTACAATGCAAAACAGTCTTACAGGTGATATCGACCTCAGAGCTATTGCCGCTGACAACAATGTTGGATATGCCTATTTCCGTAAGATGTTCAAAAAGTATATGGGGGTCTCTCCGTTAAAATACCATCTTAATCTCAGGATGTTGAAAGGCAAAGAGCTTCTGCTTACTTCGGATAAGAGTGTTAGCGAGATCAGCTATGAGCTTGGGTTCAATTCGGTTTACTATTTCAGTCGTTTGTTCAAGAGTAAAACAGGAGTGTCGCCGTCACAGTTTCGCAGGCAAAACGGAGGAGTGTCAGTAAGCGGGTGACTTCGAGTCATCCGCTCACTTAGGCTCATATTGTGTAAAAATATTCCCATTTTATCCATTGTGACAGAGTTGAGAGAATTATAATTTAGCATCAGAATATTTAAACAAAAGAAAGCATGAGAGTTTTACTCGGAGTTTTATTTCATTCGATCGGAGGATTTGCCTCGGGAAGTTTTTACATGCCCTTTAACAAGGTTAAGAAGTGGGCATGGGAGAGTTACTGGATTGTTGGCGGACTTTTTTCATGGCTGATAGTGCCGCCCATAGCTGCATATTTTACAATACCTCATTTTGGCGAGATCATTGCCAATGCTTCTGATACCATCGTGTATGTTACATTCCTGATGGGACTCCTTTGGGGAGTAGGAGGCTTGTCGTACGGACTGGGTGTCCGATATCTCGGTATGTCACTCGGTAACTCAGTTGTTCTCGGTTTCTGTGCCGCATTCGGTGCCATTGTGCCGTCCGTTTATTACACTTTTGTGCCAACCGAAGGAAAGATCTCATTTACCGATATGCTGCACACTTCAGGAGGTCAGCTTGTATTGTTCGGTGTGTTTGTTACGCTTGTGGGTATTGCCCTTTCGGGCTGGGCAGGCATGATGAAGGAAAAAGAGATGTCGCCGGAAGATCAGGCAGCAAGTGTTGCAGAGTTCGATCTTACCAAAGGGCTTGCCATTGCCGTTCTTTCAGGTATTTTGAGTTCATTCTTTAATTTCGGAATAGAGGCAGGAAAACCAATGGCAGAAGTTGCTGCTACCCGTCCCGATATTCTTTTTGAAGGATCCAGTCATTTGTTCCAGAACAATGTGACCTTTGTGGTTATCCTTTGGGGCGGACTAACAACTAACCTTATCTGGACAGCTATCCTTAGCATAAAGAATAAATCATACACTGATTTTGTAAATCCGGATTCGCCGATAGCCAAAAATATTATGTTCTCGGCACTGGCGGGTACAACATGGTTTTTACAGTTTTTCTTTTACGGAATGGGAGAGAGCAAGCTTGGCAACGGAGCAAGTTCATGGATACTCCACATGTCAACCATCATACTTACAGCCAACATGTGGGGCGTAGTGCGCAAAGAGTGGAAAGGAACTGCGGTAAGAACGAAACTAACAATATCGG
>JAOZOF010000501.1 GCA_029933425.1 Marinilabiliaceae bacterium | reverse complement strand
GCGGTCTTTTCACTTGCTCCCGGACCTCCCATTATTTTTTGAAGTTCAGCATAATCTTCAAGCATTTGCTTTCGGCGGGGAGTATCTCCGGTCAAAGCGGAGAGTTCACTTTCAAGCTTCTCGAGAGAGAAATTGCATTGGAACAACTCTTTTACCGATTCTTTTTCGAGAATAAGATTTACAAGAGAGATGTGTTCTACCTTGATCAGGATTTTTGCGATCAGATGTGACAGACGGCCTCCCATCATCCTGTATGTTACCACCTGCGGACAGTTCAATAGGGCCGTTTCAAGAGTGGCTGTGCCTGATGTAACAATGGCTGCACGTGCCTGCTGAACAAGCTCATAAGTCTGCTCAAATATCAGTGCAACCTCCTTGCCTTCGATGTACGGTGCATAGTCCTCTTTTTTGAATGACGGAGCACCGGCAATTACAAACTGATAATCCGGGAATTTTGGTATCATCTTCAGCATTTCAGGCAGGGTGTATTTTATCTCGGATCGGCGGCTGCCTGCCAGTAGTGCTATTTTCGGCCTGTTGTCCAATTTGTTACGCTTTATGAATTCATCGAAAGGTTCGTTCTTGTTTTTACGGTTGTGTATAGCGTCAACAACAGGACTGCCTGTAAAGGTTGCTGCTATCCCGTATTTCTTCAAAAACTTCTCTTCGAAAGGAAGTATTACATACGAATGGTCAACATACTCTTTTATCTTTTTTACCCTCTTTGTGAATGAAGCCCACACCTTCGGAGGGATGTAGTAATGGACTTTAATGCCGTGTTCGTGTGCGAACTTTGCCATGCGCAGGTTGAATCCTCCGTAATCGACAGGGATAAAAACATCGGGGGCATAATCGAGCATATCTTTTCTGCAAAGTTTGAAATTCTTGCGGATGTTATGCATGTTGAACAATACATCCAGAATGCCCATGTAAGCAGTGTCGCGATAGTGCTTCACCTGTGTTCCGCCTACCTCTGCCATCAGGTCGCCGCCCCAGAAACGAAAATCAGCTTCCGGATCATACTTTTTTATGGCTTTCATCAGGTTCGAGGCATGAAGGTCTCCCGAGGCTTCGCCGGCAATTATGTAGTATTTTGTTGCCCCCCTCTTATCCCCCCTAAGGGGGGAAGAAAGTGGATTGTTGCTGTAATTATTTTTGTTTGACATTTTCTGTATTTTTTCTCCCCTCTCCA
>JAOZOF010000063.1 GCA_029933425.1 Marinilabiliaceae bacterium | reverse complement strand
TACTATTGTCGATTTCCCCGATCCCGACGGGGCTGAGAATATTATGAGTTTACCTTTCATTTTCATTTCTATTTTTCATAAAACTCACTTTATTCGTGTAATCAGGTTTCGCCGTCAGATGCTTCACTCACATTGTTTCCGCGAGCGTAAGCGAGCAAATGACGTGAGCGTAGCGAATACCTGACACGAGCCGCAGGCGAGTACCTGACTATCCCTGATGTGAGCGTAGCGAACTTATGACCACCCACGACACGAGCTTTAGCGAGTTTACAAAACATTCAATATCTGTTCCTTTATTTTTTCCAGTTCATCTTTCATCCTGATAACGATCCTCTGAAGTGCCGCATCGTTGGCCTTTGAGCCCAAGGTATTTATTTCCCTTCCAATTTCCTGCGTGATAAAACCAAGTTTTTTACCAACAGGCTTACCGGAAACAAGTGTCTCCATGAAATAATCAAGATGATTTGCAAGACGTACCTTCTCTTCTGTTATGTCAAGTTTTTCAAGGTAATAGATCAGTTCCTGCTCGAAACGGTTCTCGTCAACATTGGTCTTATCATTTAAAAATTGTAATCCATCCTTTACCCGTTCCTTTATTTTTTCTATCCTCCCCTTTTCGAGCGGCTCCACCTCCTTCAACAAACTGCTGATATTCTCTATACGTTGTATTATTTCCTTCAATAATGATTCTCCTTCCTGCCTGCGGAATTCAACAATATCGTCTAGAGCTTTGTCTATAGCTTTTACCAGTTCGGCCCACTCCTTTTCATCAAGTTCAGTCTGCTCGGTTTTGGTAGTATCAGGCAATGGCATTATTATTCTTAAGAAGTCAACATTTTGTTCAATGTTCAACTTTTCTGCAACCGGCTTCAACTGCCCGTAATATGATTCTATGATTCCCGTGTTGATCTTGGTTACCTTATCAGGCACCTCAGCTTCAACAAAGAAACTGATATCTACTTTTCCCCTGAAAAGCCTGTTGCTTATCCGGTTACGTATCTCGATCTCTTTTTCACGATACAACCCCGGAATTCTCGTATTGATATCAAGCTGTTTACTGTTAAGAGAACGAATTTCAATATTTACTTTTTTTTGCGGCAGTTCACAAACGGCTTTACCGTATCCTGTCATTGAAAAGATCATTTTCTATATTTTTTTATTTGTTGCAAAGTTAATCTTTTCACCCGATAAAAATCCCAACACAATGTAAACAATATCACGAATTAAGTGTTGTACAATTGATCCTTATACTTATCAACCCTTATTTTGTGCAAAAGCAATATTTTTCAATAGGCGATCTGGAGAGATTATCGGGGATTAAAGCCCATACAATAAGAATGTGGGAAAGGCGTTACGGAATGATAAAACCTGAACGAACAAACACCAATATAAGATTTTACAACGAAAGTGAACTCCTTAAACTGTTAAATATTTCCATCCTTAAGCAAAGCGGCTACCGCATTTCTATAATTGCAGGCCTGTCAAATGATGAACTACGGAAGTGTGTCATTGAATCCAGTATCAAATCAGGAGATCCGGAAATTATAATAGAGGCACTTATCGTATCAATGTTGTCATTTGATGAAAATAAGTTTCTGGAAGTACTTAACGGCTCAATTGAGAAACTGGGAACTGAAGATACATTTGAAGAAGTGGAGATCCCATTAGTCAAGAGGTTGGGACTTTTATGTGATGAAAAAACTATAAATGAAGTTCAGAGAAGTTTCATTTTTAACCTTATACGTCAGAAACTCATAGTGGCTATTGACAAGATCAAAAGTGATAATATTATATCTGTAGATAAACGGATCGTCTTTTTTATGCCGAAAGCCGAGTGGAGTGAGATAATCCTTTTGTTCTACAGTTTGCTTGCCCGTAAAGCAGGCTTTGATGTCCTCTACCTTGGCCCCTCTATTCCGATGGAGTCATTAAGATCGACAAACAGTATCAGAAAAGAGGATATTCTGTTTTTATCGGTCGATTCAACTTGTTCCGACCAGGAACTGATAAAAGAGATAGTACCGTTCCTTAATGATAATTATTCGGAAATATTGAAACTGATATCCGGCATGAACATTAAAAATAAAGTGAAACAGGTTTCTGAAAAACTGAATAATGCAAAAATGGTCTGTTCGTCCAAAACTTTTAACACTATACTGACTGAAATAAAAGAAAATAAAATTACAAGTTCCGGCTGTTGATCCTCCTCAGGACATGTCTGCTGCACTTTTGGTTATTCCTTTTGTTTTCCACCTGCCTGTCAGAAAATATAAATACGAGCCAAACAATCCCATACTCCAACCTATAGGCATCGACCACCATATTCCGTCAACCCCGAAATGTTTTGATAAAAATACCGCAACAGGAATACGTACTATCCATAGCGAGAACAGAGAGATGAACATCGGGATCAGAGTATCACCGGCGCCGCGCAACGCTCCATGGATGACAAATATTGAAGATAAAATGATGTAAAAAGTACTTACAATTACCAGGTAATCGGTACCGTACTTTATTACCATGTGATCCTTGTTGAAAATGCCAATTATCCATTCACTTCCGAAGTATACTCCCAGCATCACAAACAGGCTTAAACCGGTTGCCATTAAAAGTGTGGACCTGAACCCCTTCTTTATCCTGTCTATCTTTCCTGCTCCCATGTTCTGCCCCACAAATGCTGACAGGGCACTTGCAAGGTTCATGGCAGGCATTGCAGCAAGAGCATCGATACGGCTGGCTATGGTATATGCAGCCAGAACATTGGTATCGAAATTGTTCACAATACGTATCATGGCCATAAGTCCCAACGCAACAAATGTCTGCTGAAATCCTGTTGGCAATCCTATCCGTATACTTTGAGTGAATATCCGCCGGTCGAATTGTAATGACGATATCCTGAATGAAATGATCTGATGTTTGTACGAAAGATAAACAGCTCCTGATATGAATGCTACTCCCTGTGCTATTACTGTTGCAACAGCTGCACCTTTAATCCCCCACCCGAAAACAACAATGAAAAGCAGATCGAGCACAATGTTAATCACTGTTGCAATCAGAAGGAACCATAACGGGGTTTTCGAATCACCCAGTCCCCGTAGTACCGATGCCGTGCCGTTAAAACCAAAAAACACCACCAGCCCCGACATGTAGATATTAAAATATGAGATTGCCAAAGGTTTCACTGCATCTTCTACTTTCAGCATCGTGAATATCTCATCACTGAATACTAAGCCGACTGTGGTTAAAACAATGGATGCAAAAAAGAGAAAGATAAAAATGGTATCAATGGCTTTTCTTACATTTTTCAGGTCTTTAGCCCCGAAATATTGTGAAATAACCACTGTTGCCCCGCTGCCAATACCAATGATAAATGCAATAAGTGCATAGAATATCGGGAATGAAGCTCCCTGAGCTGCAAGTGCCTCCTTACCTAGAAAATTACCCACGATAATGCTGTCCACAACCTGATACATCTGTTGCAGCAGATTACCGATCAACATTGGTAATGCAAACCTGAATATTACTCCCACCTCTTTTCCTGTGGTAAGGTCTTTCATCCTGGCATTTTTTTACTCATACGATGACTCAAAGTTATCAGATGAGTAATGAGTAGAGATAACAAAGCAAACTGTTTTTAACCTTTTCTGAAAATTATTTCAAAAAAATTAAAAAAAGAAACCTACAGCGTTACTCAAAGTGACACCATAGGTAAACATGAGTTCTATTATTTTCCGGTTTTTCCTCAACCCCATGAGGTGACCTCTTCCCTCTCCCCGCATAGCGTTAAACAGGGAGAAGGGAATCGGTAGAGTGAAACATAAGAGCAAGTGCTGTTGTTTTATTTCACCGGCTCCAGCTCTACGGTAAAGTGCCTCATTATGGGTGCTTCTTCCAAAATACGGTAACCATTCCTGATCTCATTCCTGCGATCGAACACATTCTTAACCGCAACAGCCACCACATCCATATGATTGTTGGTGTATGTGCGCCGCGGAATAGCAAGTCGTACCAGTTCAAGAGCAGGATAGCGGTTCTCGCGTGTTACCGGGTCACGATCGGCAAGAAGAGTGCCAATTTCAACACCTCTTACTCCTGCCTCCTCGTAAATCTCAATAGCAAGGGTTTGTGCAATGTATTCTTCTTTAGGAATATTCGGAAGGAACTTTTTGGCATCGATGAAAATGGCATGGCCTCCGATAGGCTGCTGAATTGGAATGCCGAACTCTATCATACGGTTGCCAAGGTATTCAGTCTGCTTGATGCGTGTTTCAAGGTAGTTGAACTCTGTTCCCTCATCCAGGCCCTGTGCCAATGCGTTCATGTCACGTCCCGACATTCCGCCGTAGGTTATGAATCCTTCGAAAATGATATTGAACTGTGATGCTTTTTTAAAAAGCTCTTCTTCACGAAAACCTATGAAACCGCCCATATTCACAATGGCATCCTTCTTACTGCTCATGGTCATTCCGTCAGCATAGCTGAACATCTCTTTTACAATCTCTTTAATGGTCTTGTTCCGGTAGCCCTCTTCACGCATCTTGATGAAGTAGGCATTTTCGGCAAAACGGGCCGAGTCAAAGAATACCCTGATGCCGTATTTTTTGGCAAGCGCATAAACATCTTTCAGATTCTGCATCGATACCGGCTGTCCTCCTGAAGAGTTACAGGTAACAGTTACTATCATTAAAGGTATCCTCTCCTTCGGATATTCTTTGAAAACATCTTCAAGCTTGTTAAGGTCAATGTTTCCTTTGAACGGATGCTGAAGTGTTGTGTCGAATGCCTCATCAATGGTGCAGTCGATAGCAGTCGCCTTGCGAAATTCGATATGTCCTTTTGTTGTGTCGAAGTGCGAGTTGCCCGGTACTACATCACCCTCTTTTATGAGGGTTGAGAACAGCACGTTCTCGGCTGCCCGACCCTGATGTGTAGGCAGAAAGTAATCGAAACCGGTTATGTTCTTGATGGCATTTTTCAGGTTGTAGTACGATGATGCACCGGCATAACTCTCATCACCCAACATCAGCGCCGACCACTGACGGTCACTCATGGCACCTGTACCACTGTCGGTAAGCAAGTCGATGAACACCTGATCGCTGCGAAGGTTAAAAAGATTGTATTTAGCTTTTTTGATCCATTGTTCTCTCTCTTCGCGTGTGCTTTTTCTGATGGGTTCAACCATCTTTATTCTATATGATTCTGCAAATGGAAGTTCCATAACAAATAGTTTAAAGTTGAAAGTAAAAAGTCAGAAAGTGTAAAAAGAAGAATTTACTTCCCTCCTTTGGCTTGTCCGACTGACCAAGCTAAGGGAGACAGAGGGGGAGCTGCTAAAACGCATCCCTGTTCTTGATGTTCAGGTAGATGTGGAGAGCAAAAATGAATAACATTTTATAGATGCTGAACCCTGACATGATTGTTTGTTTTTTGCAAAAGTATGAAAAACATATCCATGAAACAATGATGTTTGTTATTCTGTACTTGTTCCCGGTTATTCTTTTTCTCCAGGCTGATAAAGGGAGATATGAAAAATTTAATGTTGGTCAGATATTATGTGCAGGGGACAAGAGCAGGAATTACGTAAGTGGTTTTGTTACACCTGCCTGCCGGTGAAGCAGGATTTTTGCATTAGTTGCAAAAAACTTGCACCAAAATTTTGTAGCTTTTACCTCATGGTTCCAAGTCAACAGGTATTCCACTCCTAACAGAATTAAAACCGGAAAGTTAACGGCTCCATATCTTCTGCTCGGATTTTGTGAATGGCTCATATTTTACTTCAGGATCAAGCACCACTTCAGGGTTGAAGTTCTGTATTTTGTAATTCTTTTTAAAAGAGTTTTTAAGCATAAGTATATCTTCAACAGTATGCAATCCTTTTACAACGGTAGTTCTGAATTCATGCTCAATGCCGGAACTTTTTATCAGATCAATTGATGTCAGTATCTTTTCGTAAATCTTCCGGTTGATGACATTTCCCGTTGCTTTTTTGTATTTGTCGAGATCGAGGATATGTTTTATGTCCATTGCAATGAAATCTATGAGATTATTGCTGATCAGAAGTTTCAGCATTTCAGGATTTGTGCCGTTGCTGTCGAGCTTGATCTTTAGTCCGAGATTTATGATTCTCTGAATGAACAAAGGGAGATCTTTGTGAATAGTCGGCTCGCCGCCGGTGATGCATACTGCATCAAGCATCTTTTCGTATTTTTTCAGGTATATCAGGATCTCTTCTTCGCTGTAGGTGTGTCCGAATTTTTCGTGTAGGACGAGATCTGGATTGTGGCAGAACCCGCAGCGAAAATTACATCCCTGTGTAAAAATTACCGAACTGATATGTCCGGGATAATCGATGAGTGATTGTTTTTTGAAACCTGCTATTTTCATAATATTTATGATATATCTTTGAAATCTCAAGATCAGGGTTCCCCTAAGGGAAGGGAAAAAACCTGATCTTGAGGGTCAAAGGGTTAGGTATTTTGATAAATCTAAAGAGTTCTTTCTACTTCAATCTTACTGTCGAACAATTTCCTGTCGCCGAATTCCGATTGTTTGCCGTCGTTCCAGTGGTCAACCGGGCGCAGGTAACCCACAATACGGGAGTAAACTTCGCAGCGGTTCTCTTTTCCTTCGGCCTCACATTTAGGACAGGTTTTATGTTCGCCATAGATGTAACCATGCTCAGGACAGATACTGAATGTAGGCGACAGAGTAAAGTACGGCAGCTTAAAATTATCACAAACCATTTTCACAAGCCGCTTTATGCTTTCAGGCGGCAATTGACTTTCGCCCACAAAAGTGTGAAATACCGTTCCTCCGGTATAGCGGGTTTGCAACTCATCCTGCAACTCAAGCGCCTCAAAAATATCATCGGTAAAACCAACCGGTAACTGGCTCGAATTAGTGTAATACGGAGCAGCCCCCTGTTCACGAACCTGAGATTCATTGGCAGCAATGACATCAGGGTAACGTGCTTTGTCGAGCTTTGCAAGACGGTAAGTAGTCCCTTCGGCAGGTGTTGCCTCAAGGTTGTAGATGTGACCTGTCTCCTCCTGAAACTCCTGAAGGCGATCACGCATAAAATCCATTATTTTCTGAGCAAAGAAATTCCCTTCCGAAGTAGTGATATCTTTTCCGGCAAAATTCAGCAAACACTCATTCATCCCAACAAGTCCGATAGTTGAAAAATGGTTTTCCCAGTACGAACCGAAACGCTTTTTGATGTTTCGCAGGTAAAACTTTGAGTACGGATATAATCCGTTTCCGGTCAGTCGTTCAATAACTTTACGCTTTATCTCTAAACTCTCTTTGGCAAGTATCATCAGTTTTTCTATTCGTTGAAAAAGCTCCTCTTCATTACGTGCCTCGTAACCTATTCTTGGCAGATTCAATGTTACCACTCCGATAGACCCTGTAAGAGGATTTGCACCGAACAGTCCTCCTCCGCGTGATCTAAGCTCAGTGGTGTCCAGCCTGAGACGACAACACATTGAACGCACATCATCAGGCGACATATCAGAATTAACAAAGTTTGAAAAGTAAGGAATACCGTATTTAGCAGTCATCTCCCATATCGGCTGCCGGTATTCATTATTCCAGTCAAAATCTTTCGTGATGTTGTAAGTAGGTATCGGAAATGAAAATATCCGTCCGTTTGCATCACCTTCTGTCATTACTTCGGCAAAGGCTTTGTTAAAGATATCCATTTCGTACTGGTAATCGCCGTAAACAGATCCCTGTATCTCTCCGCCAATGATAACCGCCTGGTGTTTCATGTTTTCAGGAACAACAAGATCGAGCGTAATATTTGTAAAAGGTGTTTGAAAGCCTACACGGGTAGGAATGTTCATATTGAACATAAACTCCTGTAATGACTGTTTTACCTCACGGTACGTCAGATTGTCGTGGCGGATGAAAGGTGCGAGATAAGTGTCGAAGTTTGAGAATGCCTGTGCGCCGGCAGCCTCGCCCTGCATAGTGTAAAAGAAATTCACTATTTGCCCGAGCAATGTACGGAAATGTCTGGCAGGTTTACTGACCACCTTTCCCGGAACACCTTTAAACCCTACTGTTATAAGCTCCTGCAAATCCCACCCGACACAGTAAACACTTACGTAACCGAGATCATGAATATGCAGGTTCCCATTTTTATGGGCATCAGCAATCTCTGAAGGATATATCTTATTCAGCCAGTATTGAGAACTGATTATCTGCGACACATGCTGGTTCATTCCCTGCAACGAGTAAGTGGAGTTGGCACTCTCCTTTATCCGCCAGTCGTTATTGTTGATGTAATCGTCAATAATGTCAATATTGGAAAAAAGCTCTTTAACGTTACGAATACCTTCATGCTGCTTACGATAAAGAATGTAGGCCTTGGCTGTCTTGTACAGTTTCTGGCCGAACAGCTCCATCTCGACAAGGTCTTGAATCTCCTCGACTTTGGGAGTTTCGCTGTTCAGCTTTTCGATCACATTATCTGCGATCTTTTCTGCCAAACCCCTGTCGGGATTGCCTGTTGCACGTAATGCTTTGAATACGGCATAAGAGATCTTTTCGGTGTCGAACGGAACGATTGTGCCGTTACGTTTCTGCACCGACTTGATTTTACCATTAATTTTCATTTTGTAAATAAATTAAGAAGTTAAACAATTAATGGTAGCAAGGGGGTAAATAAAAAATACGAAAGGTGGTCAGTCTTCCATCAGCTTTTTCACCCGAAAGCTACGAATAGTGAAGTAAGAGAGACAGGTCTTCCGGCTTATTGCACTCTGACTTACCTTCCCGTCCCGGATAACCGGAACAGTGGCTTTGTAGTGTCAAAGCTGTTTTGCAACTTACGGCTGCGGGGACAGCTACTGATTTTCACAGTATTCCCTTAGTCGATCTTACACAAACAAAAATATCAGGAATAAGGATTGTTTAAAGATTTTTATGATTTAAGTTATCAAAAAGATATTAACAGGTGTTATTTTTGAGCATTCTGAAAGTAATACTATTAACTATGAGATCTTTTTTAATTATTTCGTTATTGCTGATTGCCACTTTACTCAGCGCACAAAAGACCATTTCGACAAACGGATTGGCTGTTTCTTTCGATAAAAAATTAAGGATAATATCGCTCAAAGGCGATAAAGAATACCTGCCTTCCGGTATTGAAAGTTATCTGATGAGGATAAAGACAGGAGATGAAATACTTCTGCCTAAATCGGCCAGGTGGAAAGATGATGAAGTTAAAATATCATTTAACAAAGGCATACAGATAACAATAACCGCTAAAGCTAAGAATGATTACATAACATTTACCGTAGTTGATGTAAAAAATGCAATTGCTGTTGATGCCCTGTTTTACGGCCCCTTCCCTACATCCATAAATAAAACAATCGGAGAGATTGTTGGCGTTGTACGAAACGGGGAGTATGCCATCGGCATACAAAGTCTGAATACCAAAACCACAGGAGGAAAAATGGTAAATCCCGACGGTTCTGATCCTTCGAGAGGAACAACGGCAACAAAAGAGGAGTACGGCAGTGCATTGCAGGCATACTGCATTAATCGCAACAAGGAACGTGTTTACAATATCTGGAACAATTCAATACCCGATGCATACATTCCTGCCAATCCTGACGGGAATTTAAAGGGTAGTGCTATTGCATTGTTCGGAACAAAAGAGGATAAGGTTCTGGATATCATTGAGAAGATAGAACTAGGCGAAGGACTGCCTCATCCAACGATAAACGGTGTATGGGTGAAAAGAAGTCCTGATGCCAATAAGCCGTACCTTATCACGACCTTTGATGAAGAAAATATTGATGAGATAATCGGGTTTGCAAAAAAACTGGGTTACAATACCATCTATCATGGACATCCATTCAAAAACTGGGGTCACTTTGAGCTGATCGACAAGCAGTTTCCAAAAGGTTATGCCGGGATGAAAGCCTGTGTCGAAAAGGCAAATAAAGAGGGAATACGTGTCGGGGTGCATACGCTGACCAATTTCATCACAACCAACGACCCTTTTGTTACTCCGGTACCCGATAAGAATCTGATGAAATTTGCCGTAACAAAGCTGGCGAAACCCGTTTCGGAAAAAGATAACGAAATTTACATTGAAGATCCGAAAGATTATGATTTCAAAAACACCAATCAGACAGTAATGATTGGTGAAGAGCTGATAAAGTTCAGTGGAGTATCGGAAGAAGCTCCATACAAACTCCTTAAAGTTAAACGGGGAGCATACAAAACAAAAGCATCATCACATAATGCAGGTGATGAGGTTGCCCGCCTGGTTGACCATCCATACAAAGTATTCTTCCCCGATTTTGAAATGCAGAAAAGGATGATCCTTTACCTTTCTAATTTCTTCAACGAAACTGGCGTAGGGCAATTAGATTTCGACGGACACGAAGGCGGATGGGGAACAGGTGAAGGTGATTTCGGTATGGATTACTTCAGCGAAGATTTCCTCAAACTTGTAACTCATGAAGTAAGGAACGGATCATCGCGATTGAATCATTATTACTGGCATAATAATTCTTACATCAACTGGGGCGAACCCTGGTACGGCGGATTTACAAAAAGTCAGGGGCATTACAGGTATAAAAACCAGGCACTGCTTAAACGTAACTACGTTCCGAATATGCTGGGATGGTTCCTGCTTACTCCTCATACAACTCTTCAGGAGTTTGAATACATGCTTGCCCGCTCGGCAGGATATGATGCCGGATACGCATTGTTCAGTAACCTGAAAGATATGCAGCGAAATCCGGAATTTGATGATATTGCTCTTGCCATACGTACGTGGGAAGAAGCACGCCTGAGAAAGATATTCAATGAAAAACAGATTGAAGAGTTGAAGGATGTAAACAATGAATTCAGTCTTACAAAAGTTGATGATAAAACATTTGAACTTCAACATTACAACAAAGAGAAGTTTGAGCTGGAGAACATTATGGTCCAGCCCGGACAGCCAAACGATGTAAGTGTTGATATTGAGAGCAAAGGTGAAGAGCCGTTGTATTTTGTTATCGGCGCTGTTGGTAATGAAGGAGCTATTGAAAAAATAACCATTGAGTTCAATTCCATAGAGACCATTGAAATTGAAAAAGAACTGAAACCTAATTGGGCAATAACTTATCGAGGCGGAAATGAAATACTTGTTTACGACAACAAAGGCAGGTTCAAAACAAAAGTTAAACTGGATGTTGAAAGCCTGAAACTTTCGAAAGGTGACAACACCATACGAATAAGTGCACAATTCAGCGACGATGCCGACATGAAGCTAAGCGGCTATGTGAGAGTGAAAGGCAAAGTGGATTCGATAAAATTATAAAGTAACAGAAAAAAGAGATGACGATCTCAATATCCAAATACTCATCAGATGACTGTCAGTTATCTGATGAGTATATACAGGTTAAGCATCTACCTCTTAAGCGTTTTCCACGTCAGTCCTGTAATATCCTTTTTATTTTTAAAGATCAGACTGAATATCCACGCAAACAATACTGTTACCACAATGCCGGTAAACCCGTACATCCAGAATGAGATATTGGTCAGTGCTTTAACATAGAACAGAACTGCTGTTCCAAAGATAAATCCGCCAAGTGCACTTCTGCCGTTAACGCGCGGGAAAAATATTGCTATCAGGAATAACCCGCCGAGGCCGCTTGTCATCAACCCGAGAATATAGTTGAAATAGTCCATTAACGACAGGATGTTAAGTGTAGCCATAAGGAGAGCAAAAGCCACTCCCAGCCCACCAAAAGCTATTCCCGACCAACGGGCAACAAGAAGCTGACGTTTATCTGAAGCATTCGGAAAAAAGTGCCTGTAAAAATCGGATGTAAAAGCCGTGGAGATAGAATTAACATTAGACGACACGGTTGACATCGTTGCCGAAAAGATAGCTGCAATAAGCAGTCCGGCTATCCCCACAGGCATCTCAGCCATGATAAAATGCGGGAAAATGGAATCGGTGTTCTGCATTGCAAAATTCAACTCTTCAGGCTTTGTTTTATAAAAAACGTAAAGTGCCGTTCCGATGGAGTAAAAAATCACAAGAACAAACACACTCAAAATACCATTCATGATTATTCCCTTCCCGGCCGACTTTTCATCTTTTGTTGTAAGATACCTCTGGATAACTGTCTGGTCGGAGCTGTAAGAAATAAGATTATTGGCCAGTCCGCCTAGAATGATCACCCAGAATGTGGCACTTTTAAAACTGAACGAGAAATCGAACATGGTCAGTTTATCATTTTCCAGAGCTATCTCGATCACCTTACCCGGTCCACCGTCAACACCGAAAACAAGAAAGACAACAGCAAGCACTGCTCCACCGAGCAGTACAAAGCCCTGTATCACATCTCCCCACACAACAGCTTCGACGCCGCCCATGGTACAGTAAATTATAGTGATAACTCCCATCAGCACAATGCTCAGATAGATATCAATACCGGTAACCACTGACAGTGCCAGCGAAGGCAGGAACAACACCAAAGCCATACGCGCAACCATAAAAAGGATAAAGATGCCGCTTGCAACAAATCTTACAGAGTAGTTAAAGCGCTTTTCTAGATATTCGTATGCAGTGGTAACATTCAGACGGCGATAAAAGGGCAGGTAATACTTAACAACAGGGAAAGCCATTAACAAAATGGTAAAAGCAAGCGGAAAATATTTCCAGTCGGTTGCATATGCCTTTGCCGGGATTGCCATAAAAGTAATGGCACTCAGCATGGTCGCAAATATCGACATACCTGCTGCCCACCACGGAATACGCCCTCCTCCTTTGAAAAAATCATCAGTACCGTTCTCACGCTGCATGAAGAAGTATCCGAGATACAACATTCCAAACAGGTACGATATGAGCAAAAGCCAGTTTATCCAACCAAAATCAGGGGCAGCCTGTATTCGGCCGTAATAGACATTCGGAGACCTGACACCCGGCATTACCTCACCGTTTATCACCAGCCAGCCATTACTGTATGGCACTATCTTCTCTCCGGCAGGCGAAGGGTAAGGGTACTCCTCTCCCACTGCCCAGCTCTTTGTAATCGTATTAAAAACTAAAACCTCCTTGTTGAACCTGTACCATTCGGGGTTATGAGACAAATACTCTTTTTTCCACTTTGTAAGTCGGCTCACAGTGGCAGTATCTCCTGCTGCTTTTGCCTTTTTCAGCTCCCTCTCTTTTTTCCAGGCATCGTAAAAGATATCATGGTTAACACCGCCGATAACAAGAATATTGTTCATTCCTACCGGTACGGCATCTGCCCCGTGAAGAGAGAACGGCTTGTAACCTTTGGGTTGAATATCATGCAACACTGTCCATTTACCTATCCTGGGATTAAATTCCAGACCGTTAGTAGTTACTGACGGTTCATCGGCATCCTCAGGAAAGCTCGAACCGCCAAAAATATAGAGATGTTTCTCTTCTGCAGCATTTTGTGCCACCACTACCGGCTGAAGGCGTGCAGGCCCGGGAAATCCGTTGAGCACTATCCACTTAAAATCAGATGTGCCTTTTTTCGTCAGGTCAAGCGTGAGAAAAGTATTTGCCGGTTTTCCGTTTGCCACACCTCCCACAACATAAATTTTGTCATCAACAACAGCTGCTCCCGCCTGCGAAACAGGGAACGGTAGCAACGGCCACTTTTCAACAGCAAGTTTCCCGGCCTTTTCATTCCATTTTAAAAGATAAACATCCGGGAATGACTGCTCATTATTGTTCCCACCGATACAAAGCAGTCCGTCGGGTAATGAAACAGATGCTCCATAGGCGGTTTTATTGGGAATACGAAATCCGGAAAGCCACTCCTTTTTACCGCCTCGTTCCACAAAAACAAACGCATCATCGTAGTACCTCTTTTTACCGCCGTCGCGAACGGGAACACCGGGAAAGTTACACCCTCCTGCAACTATAACCGCATCCCCCGACCGGCCGGCAAAAGGTGAAGCCAGACCAAACTGTTTTTCCATTCCGGGAGGAGGCGGTATTTCCGGATACTCCTCCCAGATAAAATGATTTTTGTATTTGGATTGGGAAAATAGGCTTACCGATGAAGTAATGAAAAATAGGAATATAAGTATTTTTTTCATGTTATTAAAGTTACCCCCTCGATCCCTGCCTGACCGGCAGGCAGACCCCCTAAGGGAGGAAGAAAGGTTTTACATTCAAACTGTCGGCATTGCTCAAAGCGACACCGACAGTCATAAATTTATCTGTTACAATAATCAAAGAATCCTATCTCCTCCAGCTCTTTCTTCACCTGCTTCTCCTCCACTTCGGTGATGGTTTGCAACGGAATACGGTTTGGTCCCATATCCAACCCGAGGAACTTCATCATCCTTTTTCCTGCCATGATATTCCCTCGATATTTACCAAGGATCTCACAAAACTGATGTGACTGATGCTGCAATTCCCTGCATTTCTCCATATCCTTTACGGCATAGGCAGCTTTCATATCTTTGTAAAGACTGAAGCAGTGGTTGTAAGTACCTCCCACTCCCGAAACATTGCCATAAGCAAGTGCATCAAGGAACATCTCATCATACCCCCAGAGCATCTCATATTTTCCGCCTGCCACGTAGCGACAGCGCTCAAACTCAAAAATATCGTTATCGGTAAATTTCACACCGGCAAGGTTGGGAATAACCCCGTCGGCAGCCTTTAAGAAGTCAATCACCGACAACCTGAAATTGTTAAGCGGAGGAATGTGATAGTAATAAAACGGCAACGACGGAGCAGCAGAGGCAATGGCTTTACAATACTCAACAAGTTCCTCTGTTCGTTTTGGAGCGAGGAATGCCGGTGCCATTGCAGCAACCGCATACGCACCGCTTTTCTCGGCATGGGCTGCCAGTTCCTGCTGCTCCCGAACATTCGTTCCTCCCGTATGAACAATCACTTTTAACCTGCCGTTACTTGCTTCTATCCATTTTTCAGCAGTAAGCATTCTTTCATCCTTTGTCAGCAACGCCCCTTCTCCCGTGCTGCCGTTAACAAAAACCCCGTCAAGTCCGGCACGCAATAAAAATTCCGCATACTCGGGAATAAGATCATAATTTATATCTCCGTTCCGATGCATCGGTGTGAATGGTGCTGCTATGTAACCGTTAATTTTTTCCATATTAAAATATCTTTGTTTAATTCATCAAAAGATAACCTGTCTTTACCGGCCCCCGGTGTGTCAATCTTTCAACTTTCTACTTTTCCCTTCTAACTCCCTTATCCTTCCCGTCAGTAAGCCATTTGAGAGAGAAACTTACAAATTCATTTTCCTTGTAGCCGTCTTTTTCAAACAAAACAGCAATATCACCATTCGGCAGTACAGTCATTGATGAGTAAGCCGAGCCACCCGGATAGATCGTTTTACCTTCGTTCCATGTTTTTCCTTCGTCGTAACTAATGCGTACAGTCAAATTTTTACGCCCTTTTCTCATTTTAGCATTGGAAAAGATCAAACGGTTCCTGTCATCCCCGTCCTTAACCGATGAATACCGGATGATACTTGCATTACAACCTGGATCGACAAGTAGCGGAGAAGGTGATGTATCCCATGTTTTACCTTCGTCCTTTGAAATATGTACCCATCTCATACCTTTTCCGTTAAATCTGCTGTTTATCATCCAGCTTCCGTCGGCAAGTTCAACGACCTTTGATTCGTTACCCGGTTTTATCGCCGTATCTATCAGATACCATGTTTTTCCGTGGTCATCACTGGCAAAAAGATGCAGGCCGTGATCAAGGTTTACCAAAGTATGCAACAGTTTGCCTGTACTTGTCTGAATTCCCCTGCCGGATGTAATGAACTTGAAATCCTTATGCCATTCGGGTTTTGATATCTGTAAAGTGATATCTTCAGGTTCCGACCATGTTTTACCGTTATCCGCACTTTTCACCACATGCAGGTAATAAGTATCCTTCTCTTTTTTCAGATCCATAAAATTGTAGAAAAGAAATATGTCGCCTGTAACCTCATCAACTATCATCGACGGATCAGAAGCTGACTGTCCGTACGGAAAGTCCACAACAGTTTCAATATCCGACCAGGTCTTACCATTATCATGGCTGCGGCGAATAACAATATTGATATCCTTACTGCCACGCAGATCGGCACATGAGGGTACACGTTCATCTATTGCAGCAATAATATCACCATTCGGGGCCGTTACCAATGAAGGTATCCTGTAGCAGGCAACTCCTTCTTTCATCGAGCTGTTGAAGAGATTCTGTGACTCTATAACTCCTTTAGCAATCTTTTCTTTATATCTTCTTTTCTGTGCATTTAGACTTAATCCGATAAGCAAGATGCCTGCTGCAACAATTAGTTTTTTCATTTTATGTTACTGTTTTGCGGTTTTACCCCCTAACTCCCTAAAGGGGAAATTAATAAATTATTTATGTATTTATCATTCAGCGCTTGAGTGGTCGCTGATGATGACCCATTTGCCTTGCTTTTTCTGGATCACCAGAGTAAACGAGCCTTTCAGCTCTCCGGCATCTCTCGTTACATCAAACTTTCCGATAACAAAAACCGTGTTTTTGTCAACCTTTGAAATGTCAAGTATTTTGAATTCAAGGTGTCCCATTGTCTTCTTGTCGGGATATCCTTTTTTATAATTGTCAAGGGTTGCCTGCCATCCGTATGTCGGGCCGCGGGAACCGACAAAAACCAGCTTGTCAGAGTGCCAGTAAGTCTCCATGAACTTTTCAAGATTGCCTTCATTCCAGGCCTCTACCTGCTTGTCGAGAAGGGAGGTTATCTCCTGCTTATCTTTTTCCGGAAATTTAGGTTGAGCTACTGCTGGAAGGG
>JAOZOF010000285.1 GCA_029933425.1 Marinilabiliaceae bacterium | reverse complement strand
CAGAGACACTGAGATTTTTATTAAACAATGAGTGCTTGTTGAACTGATTCGTGCCAATCAGCCTCATCTGTGTTCATCAGTGTCCTATCGTACTTAAATACCTATTATCTTGCGAATCACGTACGAAGCGGCAAACATTCCGAACAGGCCGGGCATGTAGGAGATAGTACCCACTGTTGTTTTTTTGTTCTGCTCACCTTCAGTCTCGATCACATGATCCCTGTTGATGGGCTCGGGCGAGAACACAACGGTAAACCCTTTTTTGATCTTGTGCTTTGTAAGCCGCTTGCGAACCATGCGGGCAAGCTTGCAGTTATGCGTTTTGCTGATGTCGGTAATTTCAATTTTCGACGGATCGAACTTGCCTCCTGCACCCATTGAAGAAATCAAAGGATAACCGCGCCTGAAAGTCTCCACTATCAGAAAAACCTTCGGGCTGAGGGTATCAATGGCATCAACAACAAAATCGTATTTAACCTCATCGAGCAGTTGCGGAATGCGCTCGTCTTTGATGAACTCATTCACGACTGTAAGGTTTAGTTCGGGGTTTATGTCTTTTAGCCTTGCCGATACAACTTCTGTCTTTTCTTTCCCTTCAGTACTGACAAGTGCAGCGATCTGCCTGTTACGATTACTCGGATGAACCGTATCTCCATCAACAATGGTCATGCTGCCGATACCGGCACGGGCAAGCTGTTCGGCAGCATAAGCTCCCACTCCGCCAAGGCCCACAATAAGCACATGAGCATTCTGCAGTTTTCCCATCCCCTCTTCACCAAGAAGCAACTCTGTTCGTGTAAGCCATTCCATTTTAGTTAAAAGTTTTGAAAGTTGAAAGTTGTAAAGTTTTCAACATATTTTTCTGAAATTGTTATTCACAAGATCTTTTAATTCCCCTTCCGTCACACCCCGCATTTCAGCCGCCTTGGTGTAAATATCATTAATGTGCACATCCGACACATCAGTTTCAAAAAACAGCATTTCTTCCGGTACTTCACGGCAAACATCCTGTAGCCTTTTGTTTTTCAACAATGCCGGCCCCAAAGATATGTAAATCCCGGCTTCTGTCATCTGCCGCATCATCTGCACCGAACTGTTGAAACCGTGCAAAATCCATGGTTGTTTTGCCTTGGTTCGCTTTCTTAAAGCCAATATCTCGTTGTAAGTCTTTACGCAGTGAATGATCAGCGGCACCTCAAACTCTTCCGATAATTCAATATGCCTTAGAAAAACTTCCTCTTGCAACGAAATCTCCGGTCCGCGCAAGGCATCGAGCCCTGCTTCACCTAAAGCAGCTATCTTTCCTGTATCCAGCCATTCCATGACATTTCTAAGACTATCCTTAACATCAACCTCATCGATATACCAGGGATGTATCCCTGCTGAGTAAAATAATCCCTCTTGCGAATTTACCTCAACATCATCCCACGGAAAGATGTTTACAACTTTGAGTACTTCTTCCTGTGCTTTGGCGTTGTGAGTATGGATGTCGATGTAGGGCATGTTAATAGAGGATTATGAGCTTTAACCAATGGCTGAAAATCTGTTTCCTTTATCCACCTCACCCCTTTAAGAACACTTGTAAACACCTTAATCTATGTTAACTCCCCTATTCTTGAGGAGAGGGAATAAAGAGTGAGGTACTAACACAAAGGTAATTACTTTATCACAATATCATACTTCGCAAGTAAGCCTGTCACAGCCGGCAAAGAAAACTTTGCCTTTTTTATGCGGTTTTGCTCCGGATCTATCATGTAGTTGTACGATGTAGTGAGATCTGATCTTTCAAGGTTTGTATTCTGAAACACAGCTCCCTGCATGTCACAATCATCAAAAACAGAACCTGAAAGATCACAATCGGTAAGATCAACACCGGAAAGGCGGCTTTTTTCAAACCTTGTTTTCTTCAGCTTCAACCCGTAAAACGTTGAGTTATCGAGCAGACAGCCGGAAAATGAAAACGACAGTCCAAAGGTATTGCAGTCATCAAAACTCAGACCGAGAAGCTTGCACCCTTTGAACTTCACATCGCGGAATGCGGTATCCTGTATTTTTGAAAGACTCAGATCGCAATCGATAAATTCGCACTCCAGAAATGACACATCAGAAAGGTCAATGCCTGCCATGTTACAACCCATAAAAGTGCAATACTCGTAATCACCTTTTTCGAACGGTTCTTTTGTAAAATCTACGCTTTCAAACTTCCTGTCTTCAATGTACATCTTTTGAGATTTATCTTTTTACAAAAACACCCGGCAGTTAACTACCGGGCGCTGTAAAATATCCAATAACTAAACCCTACTTCTGCTTTGCCAGTTTCTTACGTTCATGTTCATGAAGGAAAATCTTCCTCAAACGTATCGACTGCGGCGTTACTTCCACATACTCATCTCCCTGGATGTACTCCAAAGCCTCTTCGAGTGAAAAGATGATGGGCGGTGCAAGTTTTACCTTTTCGTCGGCTCCAGAAGAACGCATGTTCGACAGTTTCTTGGTTTTTGTTACATTCACTACGATGTCGCCATCACGGTTGCTTTCGCCTACTACCTGCCCCATGTAAACGGGTTCCTGAGGATTGATGAAGAAACGGCCTCTGTCCTGAAGCTTGTCGAGAGCATAGGCAATGGCTAGTCCGTTTTCCATAGCCACAAGCGAACCGTTTGTACGTTTGTCGATAGGTCCGCGCCATGGGCCGAACTCAACAAAACGATGTGCAATAACTGCTTCACCGGCTGTTGCCGTAAGCATGTTGCTTCTTAATCCGATAATACCCCTTGAAGGAATTTTGAACTCAAGATGAACACGGTCGCCCTTACGCTCCATCGAAACGAGTTCACCTTTGCGCTGGGTTACCATCTCAATAGCCTTTCCCGAATACTCATCGGGCAGGTCGATGGTCAGCTCCTCTATCGGTTCGTGTTTCTCTCCTGCAATCTCTTTGATGATCACCCTCGGCTGACCAACCTGCAACTCATATCCTTCGCGGCGCATAGTCTCTATCAAAACAGACAAATGCAAAACACCCCTTCCAAAAACATTCCATGCATCACTCGACGATGTCTCTTCAACACGCAATGCAAGGTTTTTTTCAAGCTCCTTGTCAAGACGGTCTTTGATGTGGCGCGATGTCACATACTTTCCTTCCTTACCGAAGAAAGGAGAGTTGTTGATGGTGAAAAGCATACTCATGGTAGGCTCATCGATGGCAATGGGATCAAGCGGTTCGGGATCTTCAAAATCGGCAACAGTATCGCCGATGTCGAAACCTTCGATGCCTACAAGTGCACATATCTCCCCTGCCGAAACCTCATCAACCTTGGTACGCCCTAGACCGTCGAAAATGTGAAGCTCTTTGATCCTTGTCCGTTTTACTGAACTGTCAGCCTTAACAAGACTAACATCCATTCCTGCTTTAAGTGTTCCGCGATGCAGTCTTCCGATTGCGATACGTCCCACATAGTTTGAATATTCAAGCGATGTGATGAGCATCTGCGGTGTACCCTTCAACGCCTCGGGTTCAGGAATGTGATCAACAATTGTATCGAGCAAAACCGAAATATCGTTTGTTCTTACTTTCAGGTCATCAGTCATCCAGCCCTCTTTGGCCGATCCGTAAACAGTAGGGAAGTCAAGCTGTCTCTCAGTAGCATCAAGGTTGAACATCAGGTCGAAAACCATCTCATGCACCTCATCGGGGCGGCAATTCGGTTTATCAACTTTGTTGATCACAACAATTGGTTTCAGACCAAGGTTCAATGCCTTTTGCAGCACAAAACGTGTCTGAGGCATAGGTCCTTCAAAGGCATCGACCAAAAGAAGTACTCCGTCGGCCATATTAAGCACCCGCTCAACCTCACCGCCAAAGTCACTGTGACCTGGGGTGTCGATAATGTTGATCTTAACACCTTTCCATACAACGGATACGTTCTTCGAAAGTATTGTAATTCCTCTTTCTCTTTCTAGATCATTGCTGTCCATTATCAGTTCACCAACTTTCTGATGATCTTTGAACAACTTTCCGGCCATCAGCATTTTGTCAACCAATGTTGTCTTTCCGTGGTCGACGTGGGCAATAATGGCCACATTTCTAATTTCCATTTTAAATACTCTTTGTAAATGAGGGCGCAAAGGTACTACTTATATTTGGTTTAGGCTTGTGTTTGTGTGATTTTTGATTGCGAATTATTCGAATTGGGGCGAATTAACGCGAAATTACAATGCTTTTTTGACCCCCTCCCTTCGGGTTTCCCCCTATAGGGGGACGGAAGGGGGTAAACCCAAAGACACAAAGCATATCTTATCGTATTCGAGTCATCGTATGAGTGCAGGAGAGCAGGAAAAATTACTATCTTTGCACCTTCAAAAATCGAAACAGTAAAATATCAGATATCATGAACTTTGTAGAAGAACTGGAATGGAGAGGTATGATCCACGACATCATGCCGGGAACAAAGGAACAACTTGAAAAAGAGATGACTTCGGCTTATGTAGGCATTGACCCGACAGCCGATTCACTGCATATAGGCCACCTTGTGGGTGTGATGATGCTGAAGCACTTTCAGGCTGCCGGCCACAAACCCATTGTTCTCGTTGGCGGTGCAACAGGCATGATAGGTGACCCTTCGGGAAAATCAAAAGAGCGTAACCTTCTCGACGAAACCACTCTTCGTCAGAACCAGGAAGC
>JAOZOF010000062.1:12636-16859 GCA_029933425.1 Marinilabiliaceae bacterium | reverse complement strand
CTTATGAGTGTCCGTTGATATTCGTCAACAGGAACACCTTTCTTCAAAACGGCATAATCTGCCAGGTACTCGTGAGTTTCTATTAATGATCTTTTGGTCAGCCATGCAAAAGGATTAGGCCATTGAAGTATGGTCAGCAATTCTGCAAACAACAGGTCAACACTGTGCTTTTGGTTGATATGCTCTTTTTCGTGCAGGATCACATCCCCGATATTTTTTTCGTTCATTTGTTCCTGACTAATGAACACATAATTGAAAAAAGAGAACGGACTTTTCACCTTTTTATGCACCACTACTTTAACACCGGAGATATTAATTACCTTAGTACTTCTGATCCTGACAGTCAGAACAACAACCTGAACTATCAGGCGCAACAGGAGTATAATAACGCCTGAAAGGTAAATCATCAGAAAATAATCCCCGGCCGACAATCCTGAATTATGCACCTCATCAACAGGAACAGCTGAAACAACAGGCGATATCACAGCATTCTGGAACGAAACATAACTTTCGGAGATAGTCCTCACGGGAACTGCTTCACCTGACGGTAACATTTTACCTACGTCAATCAGCGGCATCAGGAACGAAAAGAACATACTTCCGAGAAAATAATAACGGTTAAATCCGAAAAATGTCTCTTTGCGCAGGAAAAACCAGTAAAAGGTATAAAACAACGCCAACGAGATCGCCGACTTTAGAAAATATATCAATAAAAGGTTCATGGCATTTATTTTTTATCGTCAACGTTCTTACGCAACTCTTTCATTATCTCTTCCAGTTCATGCATCGAAAGGTCATTCTCTTTTGAGAAGAACGATGCAAGCTGAGAGAATGAGTTGTTAAAATACTTCTCCATGAACTCTCCGAAACGGAACTTTGTGTATTCTTTCTTAGTTATCAGAGGAAAATATTCATACGTGGTACCATAGGCTTTGTGCCCCACAAAACCCTTCTTCTCAAGAACACGGATAACCGTAGAAACGGTGTTGTATGCCGGCTTTGGATCAGGAAGACGATCCAGCACATCACGAACGAGTCCTTTCTCAAGATCCCATAAAATGTGCATTATCTCCTCTTCTGCTTTTGTCAGTGTTTTCATAATCTGATATTTGTTTAACAGAAACTCAATACAAACATAATATTAATTTTTTAGTTTATCAACTATCTTTATAGTGAATAAACTAATTTCTTAATAATAGTCATTAAATCCAAACTATACTAAGCAGATAAAAAGAATATTTCCGGGATAACGCAGACACTGAATATCAAAGTCTTGAACTTAATCTTTCTATATCGTTATGCCATTTTCCGGGTTTTGTTTCAAATTGCAGAGCAGCATCAAGCATCTTCATAAATTCATCTCTTGACACCTCTTCAGCACCCAGACTTAAAAGATGATTATTTGTGACCTGAGAATCTATCAATTGAAAATCCCAATCTTTCAGATTTTCTGACAAAGCGAAAAAAGCAACCTTTGATGCATTACTTATCCTGTAAAACATCGATTCGCCGAAAAAAACCTTACCAAGAGCCACACCATACAATCCGCCTGCAAGTTCACCGTCAAGAAAACACTCTACAGAATGAGCATATCCAAACTCGTGCAAGCGGGTATATGATTTGATCATATCCTCATTTATCCATGTGCCTCCACCTTCTTTTCGCACTTCACTACAGGCACGCATAACATCCTCAAACCGCGTATCCATCTTCACCTCAAACATGTCTTTACGAATCAACTGTCGAAGGCTTTTTGACACCTTGATCTTACCGGGATAAAAAACAGGGCGTACCGAAGGTGACCACCACATTACGGGGTCGTCATGGTTGAACCACGGGAATATGCCGTAAGAATACGCTAATAAAAGCCGGTTAACACTAAGATCACCCCCTACAGCAAGAAGGCCACTTTCATCAGCAAGATCAGGATCAGGAAATATCAAATCATCTGTAAGCTGAAAGATCATGAAACAACGAGATTGTCTTTCCAGGTCTCATACTCTTCTATCACAGAAAAAAGCTGCCTTGCTATCACACTCAGAACGAATGCATCATCAATGTAACCGACTCCCGGAATAAAGTCGGGAGCAAAATCGATCGGTAAGATAAAATAAATGATCCCGGCTAACATGATCACGATATGTCCCCTTGAAATATGAGTATATTCTCCCGAGAAATAATCTTTTAAAAGAGACAAAAGCAATTGAAGCCGTGTCCAGATACCCTTGAGCGATTCCTTTTCCTGCTCAGCTTTTTCAGCAGCTTCGTCAATGATCTGTTCAGTCTTTTCTTCGTTGTCAATCGTCTCTTCCGCTTTTTCTTTCGACTTGCCGAAAATGTCTCTTATTGTGCTCATTTTATTATGTTTTATGATTCTCACTCAAACTTTTCAGGATCTAAGTTCCCGAATTGATACCTCAAGTTAATTTTTTTTATTGAAAAATACACTAAATGACTTTATAGTTTTAAGTTCTTCAATATTAAAATGCAGCATTAGTTTCCGTTCAATTTGTAATTGATATAATTAAAGGATAATTTTATTAAGTGATACTCCGCTTGAACAATTAAAATTTTATATCGATGAACAGGTTTTTAGAAGAGATACATGAACAACCCGAAGCATTACGGGAAACACTGTCGCTATATATGGATGAGGAAGTAATGGAGGTTATGGATGAACTTGTGTCAACGCTCAATGCAGGCGGGATCGACAACATCATTTTCACAGGAATGGGAAGCTCATACTTTGTATCATATGCGGCAGCAATATTACTAAGCAGCATGGGTAAAAAGGCTGTCGCCACAAATGCCGGAGAGCTGTTACACTACGGACATCCTGTTATCGATAAAAGAACGCTACTCGTGTGCATCTCGCAATCGGGCGAAAGCTTTGAAATAAAAAAACTGCTTAAGAAAAAAGAACCGCATACGTCGTGCATCGGGATAACGAATAATGAAAAAAGCACCCTTGGCCACAATGCAAACATGGTGTTACCTGTAGAAGCAGGAATTGAGGAGATGACATCGACCAAGACATACATTACCACTCTGCTTGTATCTTACATTTTCGGGTGGAAAATCACAGGTGCATGGAATGAAGACCTGACAAAACGGTTAAAAAAATTACCAGGACAATTCAAGCATAGCTTGCACAGGTTGCCTGAGACAGTGGAGAATGCTCTTGATTTCATGGGTGATCTTAATGCTTTGCCGGTGATAGCAAGAGGTCCGGCATACTGCACTGCAAGCCAGAGTGCTTTGATGTTCAATGAGGCCGATAAGGTTCCGGCTTTCAGCATTCTCGGAGGAGAGTTTCGGCACGGGCCGATGGAAATGGTTCAGCCCGGTGTTAAGGCCATTCTTTTTGCTCCTGCCGGGAAAACATTTGATCAAAGCATGAAAATGGCAAAAGATATTGCACGATTCGGAGGCAAAGTACTGTTAATAACCGATTCCGGAACCAAATTAACAGATGAGAATATCTTTGTGATAAAGGTGCCGGGCGGAAACGAATTTTTGTTTTCGATTACGGGGATTCTGCCGTTGCAGCTAATGGTGGATGCTTATGCCAAACGAAAAGGATTTGAAGCGGGCAGTTTTTCGCAGGGAGCTAAAATTACAAAAACGGAATAAGAATAAATTATCAATAAAATGTCACACAAGTCAGCTTACCTTGTAATAATTACAGCACTTTTGGTTTTTTCAGGTTGCAGGAACGAAAAAGCAAAAAATGACAACAGACCCAATATCCTGTTCATCATGTCAGACGATCACACTTCACAGGCTTGGGGTATTTACGGCGGAATATTGAAGGATTATGTTCATGCTCCCAACATCAAACGGCTTGCCGACGAGGGAATGGTACTTGACAATGTTTTCTGCACAAATTCCATTTGTGTTCCAAGCCGGGGAACTATTCTTACCGGACAATACAGCAACAGGAACGGCATCTACACCCTGGCCGATGCTCTTGACCCTGACAGCATGAATATCGCTAAACTGCTGAGAAATGCAGGGTACCATACGGCAATAATCGGCAAGTGGCATTTGAAAAAAGAGCCGTCGGGATTTGACTATTACAACGTACTTCATGACCAGGGACGATACTGGGACCCGATACTGAAAACAAGAAAGAATTTTCACAAACCACCAAAGGAGTGGGATGTACACAAAGGGTTCTCAACAGATGTTATAACCGATCTTGCTGTTAACTGGCTGGATAC
>JAOZOF010000062.1:1897-12536 GCA_029933425.1 Marinilabiliaceae bacterium | reverse complement strand
ACAAAGGGTTCTCAACAGATGTTATAACCGATCTTGCTGTTAACTGGCTGGATACTATTGACCGGTCAAAACCATTCCTGCTGATGACACATTTCAAGGCTACACATGAGCCGTTCGACTATCCTGCCAGGTACAAAGATCTTTATAAAAATATTGACCTTCCTGAACCCGAAAACCTGTATGACTTTGGCCCGCAAACCACAGGGCGCTCATTCATTGGTCAACAACTTGAGAATCTGGGATGGCGTTACAAGCAAGCCTCGGATGCTCCTGACAAATGGTGGTGTAAATATCCCGGATTGCCGTTTTACACCACGGGACTCGACAGCATTGCCCGCCGGAAGAAGATCTATCAGAAATTCGTCAAGGATTTTCTCAGATCAGGTGCTGCAATTGATGACAACATAGGCAGACTGCTCGACTATCTCGAAAAAGAGGGACTGGCTAAAAATACTGTTGTGATCTATACTGCTGACCAGGGATATTTTCTGGGCGAACACGGCTTTTTCGACAAACGCCTCATATATGAAGAGTCGCTGCATATGCCTTTTGTTATTTGCTACCCCAAAGAGATACCGGCAGGTAAGCGCCTTGATGACATAATCATGAACATCGACTTTGCAGCTTTGTTTGCCGACTATGCAGGAGTTAAGTTACCTTCGTCAATGCAGGGACGTAGTTTCAGAGAAAATCTTAAAGGCCATACTCCTGCCGACTGGAGAAAAACGGCTTACTACAGATACTGGCAACACTACCCTATCCGGCCTGCACACTTCGGTATCAGGAACGACAGGTATAAACTCAGTTTCTTCTACGGCCAACCCCTTGACATGACTGATGTTTCAAAAGAAACCACAAAACCTGCCTGGGAATTCTATGATCTGAAAAAAGATCCGCATGAAGACCACAATGCATACAGCGATCCTGAATATTCAGACATCATTATAGAGATGAAGACAGAACTTAAGAGGCAACGCAAGATATATGGAGATACCGATGAGAAATATCCGGAGATGCAGAAAATAATTGAAGAATACTGGGATTAACAGAAGAAAGTCAATAGATCAACGCAAGGACTAAAATGTGAAAAATATTTTCATGCTTAATACAAAATAGGTTAATAATGTATTTATGAGACTTTTATATTCATGTAATCTCTTTAGTGCATTACCTATGTGGTTCTCAACAGTTTTGATCGAAATATTTAATAATTCTGAGATCTCTTTGTATTTCATTTCTTCAAACCTTTATAATATAAAAACTTCTCTGCTTCTAGGAGGAATACCTTTCAATACTGATTTTAATTAAATTAATTGACTGGTAGTCTGTTTCTATTTATCATATTGTTAAATTCCATAATTGCGCTTAGGCTCCTTTTACTTATTGATGCATAAATTAACGTTTTACCCCTAATGTAAAACCGTTTTTTTATATTTTTATGTAATTATAGCCAGAGATTAAACTAAAGTTATTGTCTGGCCTGTGTGTTTAATATGTTAAAAAAGTAACAGTTATGAGAAGTCTGACGATTTTGATGTTAGTATCTTTAGTAGTACTACCTGCTTTGTCGCAGGAAGAGACAAACAAATCACTCCATTCCGACGGAGACGGGTGGGGACTGAAAATAGTGAGGCCGGAGGGAGAGAAATCCGTGCTTTTGATAGGAAACTCAATATGTAATGGATACAAGGAATACGTGGCAAAGGAGTTGCCGGACTACAAAATTGTTGCCTGGGTCAATCCGTACCATTTGAAAAGTGAGCATCTGTTTAACGACTTGATCAAAGTGCTGAAAAGCGAAAAATGGGATGTGGTACATTTCAATATAGGGTTACACGGCTGGCCTGAAGGCCGAATTCCTAAAGGAATGTATCAGCCGTTATTGCAGAACTATGTTGATACTCTGAAAAAATACAGCTCTGAAAGCAAGCTAATCTGGGCTTCGATAACCCCGGTTACCAATAAGGAAAAACCATATACGATAAACAGTGAGATAAACCCTGTGATTGCAGACAGGAACATAATAGCCGGTATTGTAATGAAGAACAACGGAATTCCGGTTAATGACCTTTACTCTTTGTGTTTACTGAACTTACAGCTTGCTCGCGGCGACAGGTTTCACTGGACTGCTGCGATGTATCGGATGATAGCAATTCAGACAGCTGCAATAATAACTTATGAGTTAGAAATTAATTGACAGACATTTGTAGTTGTAGTTTAGTTTTCATCGCTCATTTTTGTCATTAACAAATGATTTAATTTAAGTGAATTATTTTTTTTTACTTTTGAAAAGTTATTTAAATAAAAAATATTCGGAACATATCATGTTCATTTCATTAAATATCAAATGAAGAGATTGTTGTTTTACATATTTATAGGTATGCTGGTTCCTGTTGCGTTAGCACAGGACAATGTCTTCAGTTTCGAACGCATTACAACAGATAATGGATTATCGAAGAATAATGTATACAATATCACTCAGGACAGTATTGGATTTATGTGGTTTGGAACTGATTACGGCCTTAACAGATATGACGGATATGAGTTCAGACAATATTTGAACATTTCCGGAGACACTTCAAGCCTGGAAAATAACTATATATCTTCCTCATTTATTGACAACCAAGGTAATTTGTGGGTAGTAACCAATGAATGTCTTAATCTTTACCATTACGAAACTGATAATTTCACCAGATATCCGCTTATAGAGGTTGGAGAAAATACACGGGGTATTCAGAGAACTCCTGTAATTCAGGATAGGGAAAGGAATTTGTGGATTGGGAATACAGTGTACGGCCTATTTAAGTTTAACACAAAAGATCATACGGTTACAGATTATAGAGGATTAATTGACAGTCTTGGTATTTCATCACTTTATCAGGATAAAGAGGGGTTTATTTGGATAGGCGGAGACAGGGGAATGTTATTCAGGTTAAACGTCAAAAACAATGAAATTGACAAATTCACCCTTCCCATAAAAACTGAGAATCTTCATGACGTGTTCATCTTTTTTATCAAGAAATATGATAATAATTTTTTAATAACAGGAAGTGCCAATGGATTATTCTTGTTCAATAAAAGGACAAAAAAATTCACTAAGTACGAGTTGGACGGAATAGAAACACTAGATTACAGCTTTAGCTGTTACTATTCCGACTCATCAGGAAGTTGGTTCGGAACGTCTTCAAAAGGACTTTTAGTATCAAACGGGAAATTAAAACTGCTGGACCGACAACCTAACAATCTAGCCAGCTTAAGTAATAATGAAGTCAAGGATATATTTAAAGATAAATCAGGCGTTTACTGGATTGCCACTATGGGAGGAATAAATAAGTTTGATCCCCGAAGGGCTTTCTTTGCGTATTATCAGTATGACCCCGGCAAAAAATACACTTTAACATCAAATAATGTATCTTCTTTTTGTGAGGACAAGGATAAAAATGTGTGGATCGGGATAATGGGTGGAGGCATTAATGTGTTTAATCCCGGAACAAATAAATTCTATCCGATAAATGATATCGCTAAGAATGTCCCTGAAATACTTAAAAAGAGCGTTTTTGATTTTTGTGTAGATGATAATGGATATATATGGATTGCCACATATGAATCATTGTTCAGGTATGATCAGAAAAAGAAATTATTTAAGCAATATGACTATCACTATTACAATCCGGGTTATTTGTTGAATGACAATATAGATAAGCTGGATGGCAAAGCCATCCTGTCGATAGCTAAAAGTTTGGATGGCGATCTGTGGCTTGGAACATACGGTGGTGGTCTGACAAGGATCACCTTTAATAAAAACACTAAAGAACCTGAATTTACAAACTTTAAACATGAAAGAAAAAACAAAAACTCATTAAGTAATAATTATATCCGTAAAGTATTTATCGACAGATTCGGGATAGTCTGGATCGGGACATTAGGAAGCGGACTGGAAAGATATGACGTTAAAACAAATACATTTACTCATTATTCGAAAAGTGATCAGGATTCAACTTCTGCCAGAATTAATTATGTAACTGAAATTTATGAAGATCATTTCGGTAATCTATGGGTTGGAACATACTCGGGATTGTATAAATTCAATCGTGAAGATGAAGTTTTTCATAATATCGTGAAATCTGATAGCCGACCATTCCTGATGATAAGTGAGGTTTTCATGGATAGAAACTCCAATTTGTGGATAACGACCGACAACGGACTATATAAATATAATCTGAAGAAAAAAAGTATCAGGAAATTCGGGGTTTTAAACGGATTACAGGGGAATAATTTCAATATTAATGCACTTTACGAGGCCTCTGACGGATCGGTATACATAGGAGGAAGAAACGGATTTAATGTATTTAAGCCTGATGAGTACACTTCCAATAAGTTTGTGCCTGAAGTAGTAATTACAGGTATTAATGTTGATAATAAGCCTGTAAAATTCGGATATAAGGATAACAGGGTGATTTTCTCGAGAAAAAAGGGTGAGACAAGCATCATCGATCTTACATACAAGAATAAAGTGATATCAATAAATTATGCTGCTCTCTCGTATTCCCTTAATAAACAAAACAGTTATGCCTATAAGCTAGAGGGATTAAATAATGACTGGGTTTATACCGAAGCTGATAAAAGAGTTGCCATGTTCACTAATCTGACACCCGGTAAATACACATTCAGAGTCAAAGCATCAAACAGCGACGGAGTATGGAATGAGAACGGGACCTCACTTGATATTGTCATGGAGGTACCTTATTGGAAAACGTGGTGGGCTGTACTCATTTATGTTTTTATCGTATTGGGTATCATGTTATTGATCATCAAGTTTATTCTTATTAAGAAAAAACTCGAGAATGACTTGCTTGTGGAAAGACTTGACAGAGAAAGAATTATTGAGATAAATAAAATGAAGATTGAGTTTTTCTCTAATGTCTCACACGAATTTCGCACTCCACTGACTCTTATATTAAGCCCTGTAGAGAGCCTTTTGAAGGATGTGTCAGACACAAAAGTTGCCGGTAAACTTAAACTTATTAAAAATAATGCCACAAGGTTATTAAACCTGGTCAATCAGTTGCTGGATTTCCGTAAATCGGAAACAGATAAATGGACATTAAATACTGAAAAAATCGATCTTATAGAATTTGTTGAAGACATTAAATCATCATTTAATGAATTGGCATCCCGAAAGAATATAATATTTGAACTTAAACTTGAGCTTCCGAGACCTTTGCTGGTTTGGTTCGACAGGATGAAAATGAAAAGTGTTGTTTATAATCTTCTTTCCAATGCATTTAAATATACTCCTGACGGTAAAAAAATATCAATCGTTATCAGAAAAGAGATGGTTTCGATGGATAGAAAGAAAATATTTTTACGTCGATCAAAAATTCAGGAAGAAGAGTATGTGGTAATAGAAGTGAAGGATGAAGGGAAAGGTATTGAAAAGAGTAAACTTCCTTACATTTTTGACAGGTTTTATACCATAGAGCATGAGACTGATAAAAGCACAAGTACAAGTACAGGCATCGGTCTTACTCTGGTTAAAAAGATACTCCTGATGCATAACGGACAAATAACCGTTGAAAGCTCTCCGGACAAGGGTAGTAAGTTTTCAGCATTTATACCTTTGGGAGAAATCAATAAAAATGAAAGTCCGGATATAAAGGAACAAACAGATATAAAAGGAGATGAGGAGGAAGAGGTAAGCAATATCGAGGTGGATGAATTTGCTGAAGCAAAAATAAAAGATTCGGAACTGCTTTTGATATTGATAGTGGAAGATGACGAAGAAATAAGGCAATACATTATTGACGAATTAAAGCATAAGTTTAAGTTCGTTGAGGCAAAAAATGGCATGGAGGGACTTGCTATTGCGAGAGAGATGGTTCCGGATTTGATCATTTCGGATGTGATAATGCCACAAATGGACGGAATAGAGATGTGCAACAAGTTGAAAGATGATGTAACGACTAATCATATTCCGGTTATATTACTTACTGCAAAAGCATCAGATGAAGACAAACTGGTCGGAATTAAAACCGGAGCTGATTCTTATCTTACAAAACCTTTCAATATTGATCTTTTAGAAGTGAATATTGAGAATCTGCTGGAATCACGTGCACAGTTGCGAAAAAAATACAGTAATGAACTTTTTCTGAAACCGAAAGATATAGTTATTGAAGATGCGGACGGAAAACTTTTGGCAGATCTGATCGAGATAATTGAAAATAACATGAGCGATCCGGAATTTAGTGTTAAAACACTGTCAAATGAGATAGGTCTTTCCCGTATGCAACTTTACCGTAAATTAAAAGCAATTGTGAATAAAACTCCTCATGAACTAATCAATACGATTCGTATGGAACGAGCTGCCCAGATACTTGTTCAGAAAAAGCTCACAATATCTGAAGTGGCATATGAGGTTGGATTCAACACTCCAAAGTATTTCAGTCGTTGTTTTAAGGAAGAGTATGGAATGTTACCGACTCAATACATCAAATCGAAAACAGAAGAAAGAGAGCCTGATAATAACATTAAGGATGGTGATAACAATAATGATTAATACTAATTGACCATTTCTATCCCCTATTTGTTACAAAATGTTCCGTTCTGTTATTTAATAATTATGTTTATTTGCTTATAGTTTTAAAAGTATTGCACACAGGTGTGATAAATGATCTAATAAAAACCTTAAGCAAATAATACAATGCGAAATCTGTTTCTTTTAACTCTGATACTTATTGCATCCTGCACAACGAAAAACCGGCAGACCATTGATCATATATGGTTGAGTTATAATAAAAGCCGGCCGACTGATCTGGTTATTAATTGGGAATCCGATAAGCCCGGCGAATCAAAAGTTTTATTATATAAAGGTGATCGTAAAGTGTTTTCAACAACAGTAAATGAGAACGTAAAGATCCATCATGTTGAGACTCCGGTATTGAATGCAGATACTGAATACAGATATAAAGTTATGACCGGCAGGTCGGAATCGGATTGGTACTCATTCAGAAGTTTACCTCAAAAGGATCCTTTGAAAATTGTTGTTTTTGCCGATTGGGGTTACAATGATACTGTTGATCTTACAAATGTTTACAAAGAGAATCCTGCTTTTATTGCAACATGTGGTGATAATGTCCCGGATCTGTTTCAGTTTGGCACTAAGGGCGATAAGCATTGCATAAACAGTTATTTACGCCTGGTAGGACTGTATCCGGAATTGTTCAGACATATACCCTTCATGCCGGCTCTTGGAAATCATGATCACCAACTTTATCCCCGCGGACCAAAACCACCGGCAGATCACATGGTATATGACACATCAGCTACTGCATTCAGAGAGTTCTTTGAATTGCCGTGTGATGAATGGAAATGGCAGTTTAAACTTCCTGAACAAAAGATACGATTTCTGGCATTGGATCTTCATCACATACACGATTACGGCAATAACTGGCAAACCTGTCATGCCTATCATAAAGACTCACCTCAGTACAAATGGTATACAGATAAGATATCGGATAATTTCGATGGTTATACCGTAACCTTAATGAATGCCAACAATCCGGATATGCGAAGGGTTGATAAGGGCATTTGGAGTAAATATTTAAAAAAGAGTTCGCTTGTAATTACAGGAAGCGGGTATTATGCAGAGAAAGCAATTATTGACAGTGTGCCCTTTTTAAACACATCACTTGTAGCAGGAGATGTGTGGCCTGATGCCATAGACCCGAAAGCTGAGTATTCAAAAAGTATATCTACTTATATTTTATTAACAGTGACAGATTCTGCCCTTATTGCCGATTTCAAGACAATAGACGGCAAATTATATGACCGGACAGTCATTAAAAAGTAAACAGTATTTGACACTAACAAACCTGAATGAATTAAAGCATGAATATTATAAAAGTTAAAAAACTGGAAGTAAACACAGACCTCGATAAAGATAAGCAAAGGTTTCCTAAACGCTTTCGGAATCTTTTTAACACACTGAAAAAACATAGATTCTCCGAACGGTTCATCTTTATAATAATTGGAGTTGCTTCTACTGTTTGGTTTTTGATACGGGTAATTCCAAAACCTCAACGTGCAGCTTATCCATGCATGAGAGTTGCGGCTCCTATCATGTCAGGCTTTGTATTGTGGCTGCTTTCGGCATCTGCGACAGTTGTGTCATTCAGATATGCAGGTAATTATTTTTCAAAATCGAGATATCTGTACGGGGGACTGTTTTTGGCACTGGCATTAACAGCCGGAATAGTCTCTGAAGTTTTTAATCCTTCCTACTCATTAGCTGAAAGTAATACAGTCTTAAAAAACAGTTTCACTGCGAATAATCCTATTGGGCAGGCCAAAGGAATACATCCCGGAAGAGTTGTGTGGGTTTGGGATCCTGATGCCACAAACGAAGATATGAGAAACGGGCCGTTCGATTACTGGTATCAGAACGATAATGCCAACCAGGATGTAATTGATGAAATGCTAAGCAACGGAATTAAAGATCTGGTTGGAGTAGATAATGCCTTTGCTGCATGGGATTCTGTCTTCACATATTTTAATATTGAACATGGAAGAGAGAAACAAGGCTATCGGCAGGGTGAGAAAATATTCATTAAACTGAATCTGACCAATTCAGTACATCCGGGTGATGATGGAATGTACGGGCCTACTGAACATCCGGAATATATGGATGATACTCCCGAGGTGGTTTTTGCATTGCTGAAACAATTGATCAATGTTTATAATGTAAATCAGGATGATATCTATGTGGGAGATAATTTCAGGGCTTTCAGAGATACATATTGGAAGTTATGTCATGGTACTTTCCCTGATGTACATTATATTGACGGGATCGGAACAGACGGAAGAGAGAAAACTCAAAAATCGGCAACTGAAGTTTTACATTTCAGCGACGGAACAATTGACGTTTGTCTGCCTCAACATATTCTTGATGCTACCTACCTGATCAACCTTGCTGCCTTGAAAACACACAATTCGGCAGGAGTTACACTAACAGCAAAAAATCATCAGGGATCAATAATCAAAAAAGATGATGCTGTAAGCGGTACAATGAATGTGGGCTATGCACATGAATCATTACCTGATGCTGATCCCGGATATAAAAAATATCGTCACCTCGTAGATTACATGGGGCATAAAGACCTTGGAGGGAAAACCCTGCTGTTCATCATTGATGGAATATGGAGCGGACGTGAATTCTGGGGGAAAATATACAAGTGGAGTATGGCCCCGTTCAATGGAGATTATCCATCAAGTATCTTTTTATCTCAGGATGAAGTGGCGATTCAGTCAGTAGCCTATGACTTCCTGCTCGAAGAGTTTTACGACAAGCCCGATGAAGATAAGCTGCCATATATGTCAGGCGTTGATGATTTCCTTTTTCAGGCAGCAGATGCATCGTATTGGCCCGACGGCATCCAGTACGATCCGGAGAATGACGGTACCGTGATTGGCAGTCTTGGTGTTTATGAACATTGGAACGATACTATCAACAAGGAGTATAGCAGAAACCTCGGGACAGGAGACGGAATAGAGCTTATAAAACACCTGCCTGATACAGGTACCGGTATTAATGATTCTTCCATTGATGAAAGTTCAATCTCGGTTTATCCCAATCCTGTTATCGATCAGGCAACAGTAAAAATCAATAATGACTATCAGGGGGATGTGCTAATTAAATTATTCGACCTGAACGGACGTTTGATAAGTATCCGAAAAAAACACAAATCCGGGATGTTTACGAAATTAACCCTTGATGCGGAGCAATTGCCTTCCGGAACCTATATCGTTGTTGTGAACATGGGAAATAAAAATATTGAAAAAAAGATCATTAAAAAATAAAGCGTTGCCGAATTATTTTAATGTAATTTGATAATGGGATGGATTTTTATGAAAAATAGTTTTAAGATTGCCATTGCAGGATTGTCATTAATCTTTTTGCAATGTCGTGATGATTCTGAAAAGCCTTCCGTAACTGATAATATTTTACCGTCCAACAATGTCATCTCCATTTATATTGATGATAACAACATTAAGTGGTTTGGGACTGATTCCGGTTTGGTTTTTATGTCGGATGATAAGTTCAAAGTTTACGATAGTGATAATGGTGTTGCAGGGAATTTGATCAGTTCATTATCTCACCAGACCGGCAATAGCGGGGATGAATTATGGGTAGCTACTAATTCCGGAGTGTCGGTTCATTCTTATGATGTTGACGGAATAACAGCAGCCACGGTATATCAGGAAGAAAATTCAGGATTACAGAATGACACCGTTAGTACCGTCAATGTAGATAGTGATAATGTCCGATGGTTTGGAACCAACATTGGTCTTTCTGTGTTTGCTGAACATGAATGGATAAGCAAGCTTTTCACAGAGCTCCGTCCAAGAATACGAAGCAAAAAGATCAACTGTATTAAAAGTGATAGTGACGGATGGAATTACATTGGCACTGAAGGAGACGGAGTGGCCCGTTACAAATATGATGACGTGGACGGCATAACAGGTGCTTCAATGATAGATACCGACTGGAGTGATATTCCCGATAATAATATTTTATCGGTATTTATCGATGAATGGGGTAACCAGTATTACGGAACAGCTAACGGTGCTGCTGTTCATGAAG
>JAOZOF010000062.1:0-1797 GCA_029933425.1 Marinilabiliaceae bacterium | reverse complement strand
GATGAATGGGGTAACCAGTATTACGGAACAGCTAACGGTGCTGCTGTTCATGAAGGGACAGACACAAGAGAGAACTGGACTGTTTATTCCAAAGAAGATGGTTTGCCGGGAGACTCGGTACTAGCTGTATTCAGGGATTCTAAAAACAGGTTCTGGATGGGCACTCCGCAAGGTCTTTCGATGAAAGACGGTGATACCTGGCATAACTACACAACTGATGAGGGTTTGTCAGGAAACAGAATTAATGCAATTGATGAGGATATTGCAGGTAATATCTGGATTGCCACCAATGCCGGGATTTCTGTCTTTGATGGTTCTGCATGGAAAATATATAAAAATAAATATTAAATGAGATACATTAACGTTGCAGATGTTTCTGCTATGTTTTGATTGTAATTGAAGAAATATTATTTGTAACCTAACCGGTAAGTCTATGAAATTTTTACACATAAGAGTTATAATTGTTTTTTTACTTTTCATTTTAGCTGTTTCGTGCAACACAGAATCCGATATTTTCTTATCGCCTGATTCTAATGTTGAGGTTAAATTGTTTCTGTCAAATCACAAACCTGTTTTTGATCTTTCTTACAAAGGCAAGCCCATCTTAAAAAATTCTGCACTCGGTTTGAAAATTGATGATGAATCCTTCAATAATGATTATTCAATAGTAAGCATTGAGGCTAAAACAGTGAACGAAGAGTGGAAGCCCGTTGTAGGGAAAGTGAGTTCAGTAAAGAATAATTACAACGAGTATCTGATCAGTCTAAAAGAGACAGGAAAAAAACACAGAGATTTTAATGTCACATTCAGACTTTATGACGATGGTGTGGCATTCAGGTACAACATTCCGGTTCAGGAGAGTATTGATACTTTCGTTATTGAAAAGGATCGAACATTACTAAATTTCACTCACGATATGAGTTGGTGGGCAGGTAACGATGAACATCCTAATCTGCATTCATCTACACTCGATTCATTTCCTTCAAGTGCGAAACCTCCTTTTGTCGCTAAATTCGACAGTTCTGTGTGGGTTTCGTTGTGTGAAGGTGCAATATACAACTACTCCGATTTTACAATTAAAAAGGGACATGAACCTAATTCTGTTGAATGTCAGGTTTATCCTTCAAAAGGGAAAACAGGAATTCCTACTTCGTGGCGTGTCATTCAATTGGGAGAAACGGCAGGTAAATTGCTTGAATCCAACATTCTGGAAAATCTTAATCCTGAGTGTAAAATCGAAGATGTTTCATGGATAAAACCGGGAAAGGCAATGTGGGATTGGAGAGTCTGGAAGTATGTTGCTCCCGATGGTTTTGAATACGGCTTGAATACTGTTTCGCATAAACGATTTGTGGATTTTGCTTCAGAACACAACATTAAATACCTGGTTATTGATGCCGACTGGTACGGGCCGGAATTTGAAGAGAACTCCGACCCTACAAAATCACGTGACGGAATTGACATTCACGAAATAATTAACTACGCGAAAAAGCGAAGTATAGGTATTATTCTGTACATTAATGATGTGGGGGCAAAAAAGTACGGATTGGATAATGTTCTGTCTAAATTCCATGAATGGGGAGCTGCCGGAATAAAATATGGCTTTATGGAGGGACATGGCCAGGAGAAGGTAGAACATACCAGGCTTGTTGTTAAGACCTGTGCCAAATATCATCTTCTTGTGAATTTTCATGACCTGCCGGTTCCTCCGTCAGGTGACACACGAACCTGGCCAAACCTTATTGCAAGGGAGTATTGTCATGCTCAGGCAGATGCCAAACGCTCATACTGGCCTGA
>JAOZOF010000284.1:1543-4712 GCA_029933425.1 Marinilabiliaceae bacterium | reverse complement strand
TGACAAAACCCAATGAAGTTATTAAATATTGTCCAAGATGCGGATCCAGTCAGTTTATTTATCAGGATGATAAGTCATTCAAATGCGAAAGCTGTGATTTTCATTTCTTCATAAATTCAGCTGCAGCTGTTGCCGCTATCATTGAAAATGATGAAAAAGAGATATTGATGACCATAAGGGCCAAGGAGCCTGAAAAAGGGTTACTCGACCTGCCGGGTGGTTTTGTAGATCCGGGTGAAACAGCAGAAGATGCATTGAAAAGAGAGATCAAAGAAGAGTTGAACTTACAGATCACTGACTCGGAGTTTCTCACATCATATCCGAACGAATATATCTTTTCAGGATATTCAGTTTACACCCTTGATCTTGCCTTTGTATGTAAAATAAAGGATCTTGAGAAATTAGATGTTAAAGATGATGTGGCCGGATATCAGTTTTTGAGCTATGATGAGATAGACCTGAAAAAGATAGGATTAAAATCGATCAGAAACATTCTTAAATATTATATCTCCAGGAATAAAAAATAAAGGAACATACCCAAATAAAAACAGGCTGCACCTCAACGATGCAGCCTGTTTTTGTTTTATTGTAATACCTTTAGATTAAACCCCAATTGGCCATTAGGAAGCGAAGAAATCGCTGAACTAAAGGCCCCATGCGGGTTAACCCCGATTTAGAGGTTCACTGTTTTGGTATTAACCAAAATAGATGAACGTCTTAATCGATAGGCATTTTGAATTTTATCTGAAATTCAAATGACTATTTTGGGTTAAAATAACGGAGTACCTTTATAAACTGTTGACCTGCTGGCAGGAACTACCTGTCCACTGTATGTTACCCGTCTTGATGAGTTCCCCTGAATTGTTGCTGAGGCCATCTGACCGGTAGAGTTCATATCTATTCGGATATCAAAGCTACCAATAGGTGAACTAGCAAAAACATGGATAAAATAGGTACCCTTTTTACCGGGCTTAACTTCATATTTCGTTATATCGGCATCTACTGTTACTCCGCCAACACCATTAGGACCCATCCCTGTATCTCTTCCCAACTGAACATAAGCTTCTTTACCATGAATTGCAACAAAGTTCAAATTAGAATTTACATTTACTGTCTGCCCGGTTTTATTAGAAAGCCTGTCTGCTTCCAATACCCACTGTCTGTCATCAAGAGCTTTCTTTATTTCAATAGCATAAATTGAATCTAATTGAGCACGTTTTTTCTTTTCCAGTTCTCTTCTCTCTTTCCTTGATAATTCTTTCCCATTTTCCTGTCCGTAAGAAGTAAATGACAGAGTAAGTGAAAAGATGAATACTAATAAAAATAACTTTTTCATAACACTATATTTTTTGATTTACATAAAATAAACACTCAAATCTTGTGCCAAAAAATGACATCAGTTCTGACTTAAATGTTATTTAATTTTAACAATTAAATAATAAATATGTTTACTAAAGAACTGAAAGTTTCACTTGCCTGCTTTAAGAGGAGGCTTATATGTATCAAATCCCTGCCCGTATACAGCCATTACATTGCCCACAGAAACAAAGGCGTCAGGATCGACCGTTTTTATAGTTTGAAGCACAATATGGGATTCTGATTTCCGTACAATGATTACTATGAACTCACGGTCTTTCTGCGAATAATAACCCCTGCCATGCAAAAATGACAGTCCTCTTTTCAAGGTCCTCGAAAGCTCGTCGGCCACCTCCTGTGGTTTTGAGGAAACAATGAATATCTGTACCGATTGTCGGGAACCTGTCAATACCATGTCTGCCACATACGACATAACAGCCATTACGACATATCCGTATACTACGGTTTCAAGTGACCGGAAAATAATGTAAGAAGAGCCTATTATGATAAGATCGCACATCATCATCACCCTGCCGGGACTAATGTTTCTATATTTATTCACAAGCATTGCAATGATCTCGGTTCCTCCGGTACTAGAACCATTCATGAATAATAGTCCTATGCTGGCACCCGACAATCCTCCTCCGATTATTGCCGCCATGAACTTTTCAGGAACAACAGGATCGGGAAAATAAACCTGAAAGAAACTCAACAAACCGGAAAATACCACAATGGCATAGATGGTTTTTACACCAAAGCTTTTACCTAAGATCTGGATAGCGATCAAAACAAGAATAGCATTTACGGCAAGGTTTACCGGTCCGACTGATATATTGAAAACATAATAAACAATAGAAGCAATACCAACAACTCCGCCTCCTACAATATCGGAGGGAATTATAAAAGCGCCCCATCCAAGCGCTCCTATTGTTAAACTAAGGGTAATGACAGCATAGCTGCGCATCTCTTTTAAGAGACCCATCTTTGTAACAGATCCCATTGTACAATATTTTTATTTGGGTTAGATCAGTAAAAATTATTTCAACTCTTTCATGTAGCAGCGTTTACGCTTGTGCTGAATATGTTCGTATGATTTCCACATCTGGATAGCAACATGGTTATTTTCCAGCATCCCCGTAGTTTCCACGAACTGAATTCCTGCATTGTTCGCTGTTTTCCATAACTCATTGGTCAACAAAGCAGCAATACCCATTTTTTGATACTCCGGTTTTACTCCTGTAAGCACAAGATCCATCTCCTGTGGATGTTTCAAAGCCTGCATGATATACCACCAACCAAACGGCAATAGCTTTCCTCCTGCTTTTTGCATAGCTTTTGACAAAGATGGCATTGCAATGATAAATCCGTAAATTTCATCATCCTTACCAAGAATTACCTTTACAAATTTAGGATTAAGTATCGGAAAGTATTTTTCAATGTAAAACTGCTTCATCTCCTGTGTCAGAGGATATGTTCCGAAAAGTTCGGCAAAAGCATCATTGAACAAGTCAATGATCTGCTTCTTATATGGTTCAAGCTCCTTTTTGTTTTCAAACAAAACTATCTTTAAACCATATCTTTTCATGATCATATTCGCCACCTTGATAGACTTCTCAGGAAGTTTCTCCGGGAAAGTGATCCTGAATTCAAGCCAGTCAACCTCTTTTTCATACCCCAGTTCTTCAAAATGCTTATGGTAATATTCGAAATGATAATCGGAAAAAACAGAAGGCAGCCAGTCCTGTCCTTGAACAAGAACTCCCTGATGATCCAGATTTGAAAAACCTAACGGCCCGTGTACTGATTCCATTCC
>JAOZOF010000284.1:0-1443 GCA_029933425.1 Marinilabiliaceae bacterium | reverse complement strand
AGATCAACAAAATCCTTAAGCGTTTTTTTATCTTTTACTTCTCTTATTTCTACTGACATAATTTTTCCGATTTTAGCACTGCGAAGTTAATACTTTAATTCCATTTTTTACTTAAGTTTTATCATGACTGATCAAACTTTTCTTGTTACTGCTTTTTCGTCTGCTTATCAACATGTACTATTCTACTTTCCTTTCTACCCTTTAGGTTCCTTTCTGTATTTACCAAGAGATATTCCATAGGTGAATAATCTGTCTTTTTTCTGAACAACAAAGAAAAATGCGAGGACGACAGGTTAACCTCCCTGGCAATATCTGACAGTGTAAGCTTTTTGCTCAGGTTCTCTTTCATAAAAAGAATTGACCTCTCTACAACATCCTCCTCTCTCACTTTCCGCACTTGCCTGAACTGACTGATATACTTGAATGATGATAAAAAGTGTAAGAGGCACACATTGGCATACTCAAGGTTCTCGCAGCTGTAACCCATTTCCAGGTTTGCCATCATCTCCTCAAAAAGCATGATATTGTCCTCGATCCTTGACACTGCCGAAAGGCAGAATAACCAATGTTTTTCCGCTTATGTCGTAAAAATTTCTGGCCATATCTCCTGCAAAATGCAACCATTATATTGACTACGGCTCGGAATCATTGCTGCCATAGCTGTGCGGCACTCCCAGCGGAATGATGAAAAACATATTCTTTCCCACTTTGTGCTCTTTACCGTTAACAGATATCCAACCTTTTCCGTCGACACAATAGATCAGGATGTACTGGCGGCAACCGGTCTTCCTTTCCCTGAAATGGAACTTAGCCTCCGGATAGTAACCGATGTCGGTAATATAGAGCTGTTTACTCAAAAGAGTATTTTTTCAATTCGTCGATCACCATACCCGGCAGGATGACACTTCGCTGCCCTTTGAAACCTTCATGTTTTTTCACAATGTTTTTGTTTTAAAATAATAAGATTATCCATCTTTTAGAAAACTTGTCCATTTTTAATTCTGTGCCGGAATGCTTATTTTGTAGATTAATAAAATTGTTTTAAAAAGCTAAAGCTAACTACTGACATTCTTGTCTGAACAAAAGAATATAATAAATGAATAATTTCAAAAAAAAATATATTTTCGGAATATCTATGGTTTCTGCCCTCGGCGGACTTCTTTTCGGATACGATTGGGTGGTCATTGGCGGTGCAAAACCATTTTACGAACAATTCTTTCACATCTCCGGTTCTGCCAATCTGCAGGGATGGGCAATGAGCAGTGCTTTGCTCGGCTGCCTTCTTGGATCAATAATTTCAGGGATACTTAGCGATCGCCTGGGCAGAAAACGAATGCTCATTTTTTCCGCTTTGCTTTTCACTGTTTCGGCATACGGCACAGGAGCAACAAACACATACAACTGGTTCATTTTTTACAGGATACTTGGAGGTATCGGGATTGG
>JAOZOF010000283.1 GCA_029933425.1 Marinilabiliaceae bacterium | reverse complement strand
CCGGCTTGATACTTAAGGCATTCTTTAATGTTTACAATAGTTTAGGATATGGGTTTCTTGAGAAAGTATATGAGAACGCCATGCTTATTGAACTAAAAAAATTAGGATTGAAATGTTCAAATCAGTTACCAGTCAAAGTTTATTATGAAAATCAAGTGGTAGGTGATTATGTTGCAGATATTTTAGTTGAGGAATTAGTTGTTGTTGAGTTAAAAGCGATTGAAACAATAGCACCAATTCATGAAACGGTTTTAGTAAACTATCTAAAAGGCACCGGATTGGAAGTTGGGCTATTGTTAAACTTTGGGCCCACTCCACAATACAAAAGAAAGGTATTGACAAAAGAATACTTACAGAACCTTAAAAAGCAATCATAAAGAAAATCAAGAAGATCGTAAAAAATAATCATAAAAAATCAGCGATATCAGCGTCAAATAAAAACAGACACAGATGAACGCAGAAATACGCAGATAAAAGGAAATAATCATATAAGATCAGCGATATCAGCGTCAAATAAAAACAGACGCAGATGAACGCAGAAATACGCTGATAAAGGGAGATAATCATAAAAAATCAGCGTCAAAAAAAGTACAAATGATTAAAGCATCACCAAAATTCCATATTGGTATCATCGGATGCGGAAAGATGGGCAAAGATCTTTTTAACTGGCTGACAGGTTTTCCTTTTACGGTGACTTGGGTGTGCCATACAAAAGAGCAGGCAGAACAGCAGAGAGAGATATTCGTTAAAAAGCAAAAACGGACAATGAAATATGGTCTTGAAAGTGAAGAAACTGTCAATTTCAGATCAGAACATACAATCATAACTTCACGGCCTGAAGAATTAGCCCGTTGCGAACTCGTGCTGGAAAGCATCACCGAAGACGTAAACAGAAAAAAGATGTTGTTCAAAGAGTTAGAGCAAATTTTACCAGACAACTGCGTGTTGGCGAGCAATACATCTTCCATCTCCCCGGATAAGTTATTTGCAGGACTTTCCAACGAAGAAAACGGGCTGGGGTTGCATTTCTTTTTTCCCGTGGCCATGAAAGACCTGGCAGAGATAAACGTGGCAAAGAACACCGGTGATCATGCCATAATGCAGGCAGAACAATTCCTGAAGCACACAAACAAATTTTATCTTAAGCTATCCGGGAAAGATCATTTCTTCATCAACAGGATGTTCCTGAAGATGCAGGCAGGTTGCTGCCGAGTGCTGGAAGAGGGAGAAATAGATATCAGCGAAATAGATGCCTTGATCAAACAACACTTTTTCCCGGTCGGGGTGTTCGAATTTTTCGACCATGTGGGCAATGATGTGATGTGGCAGTCGGTGAAAAATTATGTGGCCTACGAGACAGCTCCTGACTTTTATCGGCCGATGATAGAAATGCTGGGACAGAAAGTGAAAGAGGGGAGACTGGGCAAAAAAACAAAAGCCGGGTTTTATGATTATCCGGTTCATAATCTTTCATCGGATGATAAAATATTAAGAAAACAGAAAAATGTATTACAGCAAATTACCGGATGGTATCTGGATGGTGTTTTTGATGTTTTAAACCGAAAAATTTGCAACAGAGAAGAATTGGAATTTATCGTGCAGGAATATATGAACACGAAAATAAGCCCGTTTGAGCTGGCAAAAAATACGGAATATGATTTTAAACGTTCTCGTTAGATCTCAAAAATTTGAGATGTAACCCGTACTGCCCCCTGAAAACTTTCCATATGATTATTGCCTGACAAACTTTGTGATGGTTATTTTTTGTTCGTTTTCCAGTCGTAAAAAGTAAACCCCGCTTTTTAATCTCTGAATATTAATTTTATTCTGCTCAAGGTTATCCTGTGACCAAACGATATTTCCAAGCACATCTATAATCTCAATTCTGCCTGTCGTCCCATTCATTCCCTTGAGAGTAATACTTTCTGATGTAGGATTCGGATAAATTAAAAGAGAATGACCGGAAATCTCTCCAGTACTCGTGATGATGTCATTTCTGTAAGTATGAATGGCATTATTTCCGGAAAATTCCTGTCCCGTATAAACCAGATCAGGGTCGCCGTCATTATCATAATCTGCCCATGCGGCATCACCGAACCAGTTGCCGGTAAATTCGTATGAAGACTGTTCAAAAACATCATTTCCAAGGTTTTCATAGATATAGGCGAGCATAGGATTGCCGATCACTTCTACCCCTACAATAAAAAAGTCCATATCACCATCAAGATCATAATCAGCCCAGCTGAAGGCCGATTGGGAAACGCCGACAATATTATCTGCTACCCGGATAAAATCACTTCCTGTATTTTTATATAAAAAAGTAACTCTTGTACCAGCATTGGTATTAAATCCTGAGATCATCAAGTCGTAGTCATCGTCATTATCATAATCAACCCAGGTAGCATCGCCTAACCAAAGTGGTAAGAATTCAAAGGCCGGCGTGAAAGTGTTATCCCCGTTATTGATGTAAATAATTGATATATCAGTCTCTCCCGTCCAAGCCAGTCCCTGAAGATATAAATCCAGATCGTTATCATGGTCGATATCGGCCCATGCTGCACTTGAATAAGAAACACCCTGAATGCCGGTGTTCTCTACATTCGTAAAGTTGCCACTTCCATCATTTTGAAATAATCTGGAAACATAAGTTGAGTTATCTCCGTCATCAAGAAACCCGGTAATGAAAATATCCAGATCGCCATCCCCGTCATAGTCCGTCCAGTTGCAAGTGCCCAGATCAACTTTGTCAATAATGTTGGCGTTGGCATTTGTAAAAGTGCCATCACCGTTGCTGATAAAAACAGCCGTTATATTAACATTGATCCCTGCTCCCATCGCTAGCAGGTCATCATCGCCATCATTGTCATAGTCGGCAAAATCAAAATCGCCATTTGACAGATCAGGAATCCCTGTATTCTCAACAAGCGTAAATTTACCTCCCCCGTCGTTTCGATATAAAAATGTTTTTGTTACAATCAAAAAGGTATCTACACCTTTTATAAGGTCTAAATCACCGTCCCCATCAAAATCGCCCCATGCCAGCATGGCAAAACCTTTTCCTTCAAAACCGGGAAAAACTTCAACCAGATCCTGCGACATCATGGCCGTAGAACAAATAAGAATTGTTGCGAAAGCTAAAAGTATATTTTTTTTCATGGTAAGAAAATTTTAATGATATATTGGTTTGATCTCATTCAAAAGTAATAATAATAAATTAATAAAAAGATAAATTTCTGTTCTTGCCTGGCAGATAAAAATGCTGTCAGCTTCCGGCTGAAGCACACTGTCATCACCTCACAGCCCGATCAGCTCTCCAGTTGTGATCTTGTACTGGAAAGCATCACGGAAGATATCACGCTTAGAAAAGAATTATTTGTCGTACGAACCGGCTTGCTTTTTACCAACCAATGATCGGGTTGCCGGAGCAAAAAGTGAACGAAGGCAAATTGGACAGGAAAACAAAAACCGGTTTCTGTAAATATCCGGTTAAAACTTCGGTGTCAGGAAATGTTAAATCAGACAGAGAGAAAGACCTGCTAAAGCAAATCACACACTGGTACCTTGATGGTGTTTTTGGTGTACTGCACAGAGGTGTCTGCGGCAAAGAAGAGCTGGAGTTCCTCGTGAGAGAATATATGGCAACCGGACAAAGCCTGTTTGACCTAACAGAATACACGCCTTAACAAATGCTTGCCGTTAAGTTTATAGCTTTCAATGCGTGAACAGTTTTGTGGCAATATTTTTTTACTTTTGACTATTATTGATTCCTCAATGAATTTGTTTTAATCAATTCCTGTTATGAAAAAGCTTGCTTATTCCTTATTGTTTGCCATACTGTTTTTATTAAATAGCGTTGCCGCGGCTCAATCCGGCCATGGAGTCATTTACGCAGACACTAACAATCTGATTGTTATAAAAGTTACCGGCACTCATTACGAGCGTGGCTTTGCCCAGGGAGAGTTGCTTGCCGATCGTATTACCGATATCATTCAAAACTACATCATACCTGGATTTGGTACCGAGGTAGCCTACAATTATATAAAGGCTCTTGTCGTTACGGGTGATTTATTTAAAATCGACAGCCTGTACATTGTGGAGGCGAAAGGTATGATTGACGGGATGAATGCAGTGCAGGGTAACCCTCTGGATCTGGATTATGGGGATATCCTTTTGTCAAATTCAATGCTGGACATCAGCGGCATTTTTCAAACAATGGAAGGAATAGAATGTTCCAGCCTGATGAGTTGGGGCGATGCAACTGCAGGGACGGATCTGGATGGAAAGTCGGTTCTTACACGGCATTTAGACTGGATAGTGGACGAAGTTTTAATACGAACCCAGGCAATGGTTATCCATATCCCTGCCGAAACAGACGAACAGCCCTGGGCCGAAATCGGTTTTGCCGGTATGATATCTGTTTTATCGGGTTTTAATGCCAATGTGGGCGTGTTTCAGCACATGATGGCGGATAATTTTGACTTGGGCATTCAAAATACGCATTACGAACCCATCTGGTTTACTTTGCGTAAATCGATAGAACAGATAGACCCGAATCAGGACGGAGCTAACAATGTACAAGACGTGGCATATTGCATCGATCAGCAGGAAGAAGGATATGCCGATGGTTATATCATCAGTATGCTGGCAAGATCAACCGAAGTTTACGACAGCCTGATTGCTATCGTGGCTGAGATTGCTCCCACTGTACCCTATATCACAT
>JAOZOF010000061.1:10821-16928 GCA_029933425.1 Marinilabiliaceae bacterium | reverse complement strand
TTTTCTTCTTTTTTACGCTGTTTGTAATTTTTTGCAGCACATCTGTGACTGCAAAATTTAGTAACAGTTGTCTTTGCTGTAAATTCTCTGCCACACTGCAGACAAATCTTTGTGATCTTAATATTGCTGCTCATGTCTACAATATATCATATTGTCCCGGTGTATCATAATGTATCAGGATGTAACATTATTTCACCGTATAAAATTTTTCATGTTGCTTGCAACATGAATTGTTGTTGCAACAACAGATTAGCAACAAATTTAGTGAAAAGAAAAGAAGATAACAACAAATACAGGAAAGAATAAATTTGTAAAGTGTTGAAAAAGAAGATAAAAGTAAAGCATCGGAAAGAGAGTTACTTCCCGATACAAAAATTCTTAAAAATATTACCTAGTACTTCATCCGTTGAGATTGTTCCTGTTATTTCACCAAGATAGTACAGGACTTCGCGGATATCCTGTGCCAGCAGGTCGCCGGAGATGCCGGTGTCGAGGCCGAGGGATACGCGGCGAATGGCATCGTAGGAGTTTTTCAGGGCTTCATAATGGCGGGCATTGGTAACTATCACCTCATTGTTGTCGAGGGCAGAGGTGTTGATGGTTTTCAGAAGTTCTGTCGTCAGTTTTTCTATGTTTTTCTGATATTTGGCCGAAATGGGCACAATAGCATCCGTACCGGTAAGTTCACGGAACTCCTGACGGTTAAACCGCTTTTCAACCTCTTTCTCATCAAGCAGGTCTGTTTTATTGATAACAACTATCAGCTTTTGGTTGCTGTCATCCATCCGTTTCTTCACATCTTCAATGGCAGAGTGTATCTTATCGTCAGGATCGTTAACATCGAGCAAAAGCATGACCACAGAGGCATTTTTTAGTTTAGAGTACGTGCGCTCTATGCCGAGATTCTCTATTTCGTCGGTTGTGGTACGTATACCTGCTGTATCGATAAAACGGAAAGTGATATCCTCGATGTTTATTGTGTCTTCAATAGAATCACGTGTAGTACCGTGAATATCGGACACAAGAGCACGCTCTTCGTTCAAAAGTGTGTTCAGCAGTGTCGATTTACCTGCATTGGTGTGTCCCACTATGGCAACAGGAATGCCATTCTTTATGGCATTACCAAGTGAAAATGAGTTGACAAGCTTTTTCAGCATTTTACTTATCGTGTCAACAATACTTTTAAGCTGCGTGCGGTCGGCAAACTCCACGTCCTCTTCGCTGAAATCGAGTTCAAGCTCAACAAGGGTGATGAACTGCAAAAGTTCGTTACGCAGGTTCACCAGCTCACTTGAAAATCCGCCGCGCATCTGCTGTAATGCAACTTTTCGTGCTGCTTCCGACTGTGAAGCTATCAGGTCGGCAACAGCCTCTGCCTGCGACAGGTCCATCTTGCCGTTCAGGAAAGCCCTTTGTGTGAACTCACCCGGCAGAGCCATTCGTGCCCCATTTTTAATTAAGATCTGTAATAATTGTTGCTGAATGTATGTTGCTCCATGACACGATATCTCAACGATGTCTTCACCTGTGAACGAATGAGGTGCCCTGAAAAGGGCTATCACCACTTCATCAATTATCTTATCACCATCGTTGATGGTACCGAAATGCAGTGTGTTAGGTTTCTGATCTTTAAGCTTTTTTTCTGCCTTCGGCGAACGGAACACTTTATCGGCAATTTCTATAGCTTTATCACCCGAAAGACGTAGGACTGCTATGGCTCCGGCTCCGGGAGGCGTTGATATGGCACATATTGTTGATTGATCGATCATGTTCATCTTTTTTACAAATGTAGCTATGTGTGGTGAAAGTAGAAAGAATTGAAAGGAGTAATAACTGTTTCTTAATGAAAAATAATTAAATTTGTAATACAAAACATAACAGAACACAACAGAACAGATATGCAATTTCTTGGAATAGACCTTGGCAGCTCATCGATCAAAGTTGCCGTAATTGACGGACAGTCAGGTGAGGCATTAGGCGTAGCGCAATATCCTAAGCAGGAGATGGAGATAATTTCGGATAAATCTGATTGGGCGGAACAAGAACCTGAGATATGGTTCGGTTATTTGAAAAAAGCCATTAAGGAAGTGCTGACAGCAGATGGTGTTGAAGGTGAAAAAGTCGGAGCCATCGGTATTAGCTATCAGATGCACGGACTGGTACTTGTGGATAAAGACCGTAATGTGATAAGACCATCGATCATCTGGTGCGACAGCCGCGCAGTTGAGATTGGCGACAAGGCAGAGAAAGAGTTGGGTGAGGAGTGGACACTTACTCACCTGTTGAACTCACCGGGTAATTTTACGGCATCCAAACTTAAATGGGTGAAAGATAACGAACCTGAACTTTTCGGCAGGATTCACAAGTTTATGCTTCCGGGCGATTACATTGCAATGCAACTTTCGGGAGAGATAACAACAACCATAACCGGACTGTCGGAGGGTATTTTCTGGGATTTCGACAAGAACGCCATATCCGATAAGCTTTTAGAATACTATGGTTTTGATAAAAGCATGATACCTGAAATAGTTGACGGTTTTGGCAATCAGGTAAGTGTTACCGGGGAGATGGCAAAAGAATTGGGATTGAAAGCAGGTATTCCGATAACATATCGTGCCGGTGATCAGCCAAACAATGCGTTTTCGCTTAATGTGCTTAATCCCGGTGAGGTGGCTGCAACAGCAGGAACATCGGGTGTGGTTTATGCCGTGGCGGATAAAAAAGTTTATGATCTGAAATCGCGGGTTAACGTTTTTGCTCATGTAAATCATACCAAAGAAACAGAGAGGCTTGGTGTTTTGCTGTGTGTTAACGGCACCGGAATTCAGTATGCCTGGCTTCGACGTCTGATGGGGACTGAGAGATTCGATTATCCTGCATTGAATAAAATGGCAGAATCTGTTAAACCCGGCAGTGAAGGAGTGATGTGTTTTCCGTTTGGTAACGGAGCTGAGCGGATGCTTGGGAATGTCAATCCGGGAGCACAGTTTTCAGGTATAAACTTCAATATTCATCAGGACAAGCACATGGTACGTGCCGCGATTGAAGGAATAGCTTTCTCATTTTATTACGGAATGAAGATCATTAACGAGATGGGCATTGAAACAAAAGTTATCCGTGCAGGAATGGCTAACCTGTTCCAAAGCGATGTGTTCGCAAAAACACTGACAACGCTTAGCGGAGCCACGATAGAACTGTACAATACTGACGGCTCTGTTGGTGCAGCACGTGGAGCCGGATTAGGTTCAGGATATTATAAAAGTTCAAAAGAGGCTTTTGCCAATCTTAAAAAACTTAAGGTAATTGAACCTGATAATTCAAACGTTGCAAAATACCATGATGTGTACAATAATTGGAAAGTAAAACTTGAAAAATTAATTTAATATAATTTAATAGAGAGAGTTATGACATCAAGAAGGACATTTATCAAATCGGCATCTGTAGCAGGAGTTGGAGCTATGGTTATTCCTAATTTTATTAGTTGTAAATCAAAATCAAAAACAAAACTTAAATTTGCTATGATTGGAGTTGGCGGAAGAGGCCAGGCCAGTTGGAGTAAAGTACCGGCAGGTGATATTGTTGCAATGTGTGATGTTGACGACAGAATGTCGAGAAAAGGATTTGCAGCCCATCCTAAAGCTAAAAGATATAAGGACTTTAGGAAAATGTTTGACGAGATGCATACCGAATTCGATGCAGTAATGATAGCAACGCCTGACCATACCCACTTCCCGGCTGCAATGGCAGCGATGCAATTGGGCAAACATGTTCTGGTAGAGAAACCTTTGACCCATAATATCTGGCAATCACGTACCTTGCAAAAAGCAGCTAAATACTATGGTGTTGTTTCTCAAATGGCCAACCAGGGGCATACAACTAATGGGATCAGGTTAATAAAAGAGTGGTATGATGCCGGTATATTAGGACAGGTAAGGGAGGTTATTGCCTGGCAGGGGAAAATTGATTTTGATAAAGACGGATATTTTGCCAGACCAAAAACCTTTCCTCCTCAAGCTCAGGAAGTGCCCATGGAATTAGATTGGGATTTGTGGCAGGGGCCTGCAGCAGAACACGCATACAATAAAATATATGTACCAAGAACCTGGAGAGGATTTTATGATTTTGGTAATGGTAAATTGGGTGATTGGTGTTGCCACACTTTGGATGCACCATTCTGGTCATTAGACCTTGGATTACCTCACACAGTTGAGGGTGTTATAAAAGATCCTGTGCCTGATCATAGTTTTGTAGCGCAAGAATCGGTCGTTACATGGCAGTTTGGAGCTCGTGGAAATAAAGCACCCGTAACCATGAAATGGTACGAAGGGTTTGAAAAACCTGCTATAAGACCGGAATGGGGTGTTGATGAATTACCTGATACAGGGATGATAATGATCGGTGATAAAAAAACATTAATAACAGGTGGCAGACCAAACAACCCAAGATTACTTGTGCCTGATGAGGAGATGAAAGAGTTCCTGAAGAATGCACCTGATAAAACAATTCCCCGGGTTGGAGAAGAGCAACCTGTTCAGGAATGGATCGATGCTATAAAAAATAACACTCTCCCTGGCTCAAATTTTGATTATGCTTCAAAATTGGTGGAAATGGCTCAGGTAGGAGTTTTAGCTCAGCGTTTCGGGGGCACAATAAATTACGATCCAAAAAACATGAAAGCAATTGGTCGTCCTGAATTAGATAATTACATTAAGGAACCGGTCCGTGAGGGTTGGTCATATGGTGAAAACTTATGGTAAAACTGATAAATAATTAATACGAACATGAACACACTATTAGGGAATAAAGAGTACTTCAAAGGTATTGACAAGATACAATACGAAGGAAAAGAGTCTAAAAATCCTTTGGCATTCAAATGGTATGATGAAAACCGTGTTGTAGCCGGTAAAACGATGAAAGAGCATCTGCGGTTTGCAGTTGCATACTGGCATACATTCTGCGGTACAGGCGGCGATCCGTTTGGTCCCGGAACAAAGAACTTTCCTTGGGATGAGCCGAAAGATGAGATGGATGCTGCAAAGGCCAAACTTGATGCTGCTTTTGAATTCATCACCAAGCTCGGTGTGCCTCATTACTGTTTTCACGACACCGATCTTGTAGGCGGCGGCTCTGTATTCGACATAGAGAAGAAACTGTCCGAAATAATTGAGATAGCAAAACAGAAACAGGCTGAATCAGGCGTTAAGTTGCTTTGGGGAACGGCCAATGTGTTTTCTGATCCTCGTTACATGAACGGTGCGGCAACGAACCCCGATTTTAATGTTGTGGCTAACGCAGGTGTTCAGATCAAAAATGCCATTGATGCTACTATTGCCCTCGGCGGTACCGGATATGTTTTCTGGGGTGGCCGTGAAGGTTACATGACCTTGCACAACACAAACATGAAACTTGAGCAGGAGAACCTTGCCCGCATGCTGACTATCGCCAGGGATTACGGACGTAAGAACGGCTTCAAAGGTACATTCTTCATTGAACCAAAACCCATGGAACCAACCAAGCATCAGTATGATTTCGACGCCGCAACTGTTATAGGTTTCCTTCGCCATTACGGACTGGATAAGGATTTTAAACTGAATATCGAAGTGAACCATGCAACACTTGCTCAACACACTTTTGAGCATGAACTGCGCACTGCAGCTGATGCCGGACTGCTTGGTTCCATCGATGCCAACAAAGGCGATTACCAGAACGGATGGGATACGGATGAATTTCCTACAAATATTACGGAGGTAACTTCGGCTATGCTTGAGATATTGCAGGCAGGAGGTTTCACTCACGGAGGTATCAATTTCGATGCCAAAACCCGCCGTAACTCTACCGATCTTGAGGATCTGTTCATTGCTCACATTACCGGTATGGATACATTTGCACGTGCACTGGTCATTGCCGATAAGATAATGAACGAATCAGACTATCTGAAGATGCGTCAGCAGCGCTATGCCTCTTATGACAGTGGAAAAGGAAAAGATTTCTATGATGGTAAACTAACACTTGAAGACCTGTACAACCATGCTAAAGAAGTCGGAGAGCCTGAACAACGGAGCGGTAAGCAGGAGCTGTTAGAGCAGATCATCAATAATTATATTTAA
>JAOZOF010000061.1:0-10721 GCA_029933425.1 Marinilabiliaceae bacterium | reverse complement strand
TAACCTAATATTTTATGAATAAAGACTACAATCAAAAGTATGTAATAGGAATAACTCTTGTTGCAACATTGGGCGGCCTGTTGTTCGGATACGATACGGCAGTGATATCGGGTACAGTTGGATCATTGAAAAACTTTTTCATTGTGCCGCAGGGACTGGCAGAGCTTGAGGCAAATTCACTTCATGGGTTTGTTGTTTCCAGTGCTCTGATAGGCTGTATCATCGGAGGCATTTCAGGCGGATTACTCGCTTTACACCTCGGACGAAGAACGACCCTGATGTTTGCCGCTGTTCTGTTTACCATTTCGGCACTTGGCTCGGCTATGCCGGAAATGTTTTTTGCAAAGATAGGATCAGGCGATCATCAGTATCTTACTCAGTTTGTCATTTACCGTGTAATCGGTGGAATAGGAGTGGGGCTTGCTTCCATGCTGTCGCCTATGTATATTGCTGAGATAGCTCCCGCTTCGAAAAGGGGTAATCTTGTTTCCTGGAACCAGTTTGCTATCATCTTTGGAATGCTGATTGTGTATTTCGTGAATTATTTCATAGCCCTGCAGGGCGATGCTACCTGGCTCAACAGGATAGGATGGCGTTGGATGTTCGCATCAGAAACCATTCCGGCCATAATGTTCTTTGTTTTACTCTTCTTTGTCCCTGAGAGTCCGAGATGGTTAGTGATCAAACAGCGGGAAAACGAAGCTCTGAAAGTGCTCAGTAAAGTGAACGGAGAGAGTGAAGCGGGCAGGATACTTGACGACATCAAGGCATCGCTTGTAAGCAAGAAGAGCAGTAACCTGTTTGCTTTTGGCTATGTGGTGATCATTGTGGGAGTGCTTCTTTCGGTATTCCAGCAGTTCGTGGGTATCAACGTGGTTCTTTACTATGCGCCTGAGATATTCAAGAATATGGGATCAGGAACCAATGTTGCGTTGATGCAGACCATAATTGTAGGTATCATCAACCTTTCATTCACTGTTCTGGCAATACTTACTGTCGATAAGTTTGGTCGTAAGCCTTTGCAGATCATTGGTGCGCTTGGGATGGCTGTAAGTATGTTCGCTTTGGGTTTTGCATTTTACCTGGACATGCTGGGCATGGGAGCTTTACTGTTCATGCTTGCTTATGTTGCATTCTTTGCCATGTCGTGGGGGCCTGTAACGTGGGTACTGCTTGCCGAGATATTTCCCAACAAGATACGCGGTCGTGCTATGGCAATTGCCGTTGCTGCACAGTGGATTGCCAACTACCTTGTGTCATGGACATTCCCGATGCTTAACGACAACACATACCTGAAAGATACATTCAATCACGGATTTGCTTACTGGATTTATGGTGTGATGGGTATCATTGCCGCGATTTTCATGTGGCGTATGGTTCCTGAAACCAAAGGTAAGACCCTGGAGGAGATGGAACAGTTCTGGGAAAAATAGAAATAAAAAGGAACGAATGGTTTTTGCATCCCTACTATCAATTCAAGTATGATATGGCAAAGAGACTGCTTCATTATTCATCCTAACAGTTACGGTGCATTCATACTTTTGGGACGACGGCTTCATAATTAAACCCAAATTGGTTATTAGGAAGCGATGAAATCGCTGAACTAAAGACCCCATGCGGGTTAACTCTCCCTGCCCGAATGGCCAAGCGGGCCGAGATGCCTCGGGACAGGCTGATTTGGAGGGAAGTAAGAAAATTAAAATCTATTTGATTTGCGATATGCGAAGAAGAATATTGAATTCCAAACGCCGAATAATGAATGATGAACAGGAACATCAAAAGAACCTGGAACAACTAAAACGGGAAACAAACACCTGGAAATAAAAGAATACTCGGAACTAATTACTAACCCAATTAACTATGAAACCATAGAGCCATAGAACCATAGAACCCTTTAGCCATTAAGTCCTCCGTTTCACTACGCAATTTTTCCGTTTCGGAAACCTAATCCGGAATCGTTAAATAACTCACCTTAAATTTGCGCACATCAAAATTAAGTTTTTCACTGTTTAGCCGATACTTCACCATTATTTGGAGTGGGGTGTTGCTTGACGCAATAAAAAATCAAAATAATCTGTTGTTATGAAATACCTGAGATATTTAATGAATTTTATTTTGCCTGCAATATTGCTTTCAGCGTGTTCATCCGGAAGTGAAACAACAAATAGAGAAGCAACTCTTGTTAAAGCTGTGGAAATAACGAAATATAATACTTCAGATACTTTATCCTATCCTGGAAAGATTGTTTCGGAAGGAGATGTAAATGTTGCATTCAGAATTGCTGGTCCAATAAAAAAGGTTCTTGTGCATGAGGGACAGTTTGTGAAAAAAGGTGATGTGATTGCTTTGATGGATCCACGTGATTATGAAATACAGCTATCGGCAACTAAAGCTGAATACGAGCAGGTCAGATCGGAAGCCGAAAGAGTTATCGAGCTTCACAAGCGCAACAGTGTGGCAAACAAGGATTACGAAAAAGCTGTTGCCGGGATGCATCGCATTGAGGCAAAGCTGAAAGCCCACCAGAATGCATTGAACGACACAAAGCTTAAAGCCCCTTTCAGCGGATATGTGCAGAAGATATTTTTCAAAGATGGTGAGATGGTAAAAGCAGGAATGCCCGTCCTTTCGATTGTAAGCACTTCTGTGTTACAGGTTGAAGCATTTATCTCGGCTGCCGATTACCTTAAAAAAGATTGTTTTGAGTCGTACTCTTGTCGTACAGGACTTTACCCTGATCAGTCGTTCACTTTGTCTCCGGCAGGTATAACCAGAAAGGCAAATCTCAATCAGCTTTACAAAATGGTTTTTACTCTCGATAAGTCCGACAGCGTCAGTTTATCACCGGGGATGAGCGTTAATGTTAACATTGTTTGCAGCCGCACCACAGACAGCAAAATGTTTATCGTTCCCGTTTCATCGCTTTTTAGTTCCGCAGGCAGATCATTCGTTTGGCTGTACGACGGAAATTCAAAGGCAGTACGTAAAACAGAGGTTAAGGTCAGTAAAATTCGTAACGATGGAACGGCTCTTATTTCCGGTGATCTGACTGACGACAGCAGGGTAGTTTCGGCAGGAGTGCATACCCTTGAAGAGGGACAGAAAGTGAGAATTCTGAAACCGGTATCGAAAACTAATGTAGGAGGGTTACTGTAATGACGTTGACCGAATATGCATTTAAGAACAAGCCGCTTGTCTATTTCTTTCTTTTGGTGCTAATCATTGGAGGTATTTTCTCCTTCTTTTCGATGAGCAAGCTTGAAGATCCGGAGATCAAAGTCAAAAAAGCGTTGGTCATTACTGTGTATCCTGGTGCGTCGGCTCATGAGGTTGAGATAGAGGTTACCGACCTGCTTGAGAAAAGCATTCGTTCGATGGGTGAGCTTGACCATGTCTCATCCCGTTCGCTGGCAAACTACTCGGAGATACTTGTTGAGCTTAAAAGTACGGTAAAGGAGGAGGACATAGAGCAGAAGTGGGACATACTCCGCCGCAAGGTTGCCAACGTGCAGGGTGAGCTTCCTGAAGGAGTGCGCCCGTCCATGGTGTTTGATGATTTCGGCGATGTGTCAGGCATTTTTTATGCAATGACATCCGATGGTTTCAGCTATTCGGAGATGACCCGTTACGCCAATCTCGTAAAGCGCGAAGTGGAAAATATCGACGGTGTAAACCGTGTTGTCGTTTACGGTGAGCAGAAACCGTGTATCAATGTTGAAGTCCGGAAAGACAGGATGGCAAACCTTGGCGTTCATCCTCTCGAAGTCGTTTCAACCCTGAAAGACCTTAACAAAAAGGTTTATGCCGGATATTTTGACAGTGGTGATAAGCATATCCGGATCTCGGTAAACAACACATACAAATCGGTGAAGGATATTGAGAACCTGATAATTCAGGGACATGAGCAGGACCGTTTGCGATTGAAAGACATAGCCGTGGTTACAAAAGGATACACCGAGCCTGCACGTACACAGATGTACTATGATGCACTGCCTGCAATTGGTATTGCCATTTCGATGGAGAGCGGCGGCAACATCATCAAGCTCGGCAAAGAGATTGACAAACACCTTGCTGAACTGAAATCAACACGAGTACCCGAGGGCATTGAGTTCCGAAAAGTGTTTTTTCAGCCTGAGCGTGTTAACGATGCCATAAAGAATTTTATGATAAACCTTTTAGAGTCGTTGGCGATCGTGGTATTCATTCTGATGCTTACCATGGGTTTCCGCAGTGGTGTCATCATCGGCAGCGGCCTTCTCATAACTATCCTTGGTTCGTTTGTTGTCCTTAACTTTTTTGGCGGAACACTTCAGCGTGTTTCCCTTGCTTCGCTCATCGTTGCAATGGGAATGCTCGTTGATAACGCCATTGTTATCCTCGACGGCATTCTGGTGGACCTGAAAAGCGGGAAGAAGAAAAGTGAGGCATTGTTCAATACGGCGCGAAAGACTGCCTGGCCGTTGCTCGGGGCTACTGTGATAGCCATCGTGGCATTCCTGCCGATATTCCTTTCACCGGATACTACAGGCGATTATGTACGTGATCTTTTCATCGTTCTTGCGGTTTCGCTCTTGTTGAGCTGGGTTTTGGCGTTGACACACATTCCTGTTTATGCAGATAAACGTTTTAAGGAGATGCCAAAGGGAGATGAGCCGAAAGAGCTCTACACCGGAAGAGTCTACGTGTGGTTCCGTAAGGCACTTAATTTTATGTTGAGTCATAAGGTGCTGACGGTGTCATTCACCGTGGCATTGCTTGTTTTGAGCGGATTCCTGTTCAGGTATGTGAAACAGGGTTTTTTCCCGGATCTGAGCTACAAACAGCTTTACATCGAGTACAAGATGCCCGAGGGGACAAAGGTTGACAAGGTTAAAAGCGACCTTGCGGAGATACGGGATTACCTGTTGAGCAGGGACGAGATCACGCATGTTACCACAAGTATCGGAGGTACTCCGGCACGCTACAATCTTGTGCGCTCCATTGCTGAGCGGACAACAAGCTACGGTGAGCTTATCGTTGATTTTACCTCCCCTGATATCCTGAAAAACAGTATTCCGGAGCTTCAGCAATATCTGACCGATAACTATCCCGATGCTTACATCCGTATCAAACGATACAACCTTATGTACAAGAAATTTCCTATCGAGGTGATGTTCTCGGGGCCGGATCCTGCTGTTCTGAAAGATCTTGCAGATCAGGCAAAGGAGATAATGGAGGAGGAGCCTGCAGCAACTCTTGTTACCGATGACTGGGAACCACAGTCCCCATTACTGATAGCAGATTACTATCAACCGGCGGCACGTATGGCAGGTGTGTCAAGACAGGATGTTGGTTTGGCATTGATGACTGCATACGGCGGAATCCCGGTCGCAGGATACCATGAGGGTACGGAAACATTACCTATATATCTTAAAAATACTGCGTCTGACGGATCATCTGTTAAAGACCCTGCAAGAGTACAGGTATGGAGTATGCTGCCGTCGTCTGATATCTTGTCTGAAGATGTTTTAAAAAGTATCTTATCAGGTGCAGTATCACAGGAGGAGATCATTGATAGGGCTCTTGATCCTAAACCTCTGAACCAGGTGGTTACTGACATTAAGTTCAGCTGGGAAGAACCGGTTGTGCGCCGTTACAACGGACAGAGGGCGATAAAGGCACAATGTAATAATGTTACGGGGCAGAGTGTTGAGAGTGTCCGCAGGAAAATAAATGAGAAAATAGAAAAACTAGAGATGCCTGTGGGATATTCTTTGTCGTGGCACGGAGAGTACGAAGCAAGTACAAAATCGAAAAAGTACCTGTTCGGGAACCTTCCGCTAGCCATAATCCTGATGATCGGTATTCTGATCGGGCTGTTTCGCGATTTCAAAAAGCCGTTGATAATTATTCTTAGCTTACCGTTAGCAATGATAGGAATTGTGTCGGGTATGTTGATATTCGGAAAGGAGTTCGGCTTTGTGGCTATTGTGGGAGCATTAGGATTGATAGGAATGATGATCAAGAACGGAGTGGTGCTGATTGAAGAAATAGAACATCAGATACGGGAAGGTAAAGAGATGCACCGGGCATTGATCGACAGCTCATCGTCACGTTTCCGTCCTGTGATGATGGCCTCGCTTACAACAATACTTGGAATGATCCCTCTGCTTCCTGATGATATGTTCGGCTCAATGGCCGTAACTATGATGTCGGGGCTGCTGATAGGAACGCTAATCACACTGATATTTATTCCTGTGCTGTATGCAATATTTTTCTCGTCCCGATCAATCCAAAACGAAGGAATGGTTACAGAACAGGAGTGATATTGAAAAATACAACTTTCCCCCTTTTAGGGGTCGGCCTGCCAGTGTTCAGGTGGGCCTGACGGCAGGCATGGAGTTAGGGGGTGAAAAATGTAGTAACACCTCACCCCTAAATCCCCTCTCTTTGAGGAGAGGGGACATCTGAAAAAATAAAGCCCCGAAGGGGCGTAACAAAAATAACCGGGGACAAAGTCCCCGGTAGAAAAGATCAAAAAAAACGTTTTGGCGGATTTTTTGCCGCGCAGCAATGCGAAAAATGTGACAAAACATTGAATGAGAACATTTGAATTAACGAACGATATTCATAAAATCATGAAACCATACATCATAATTTCATTTCTGTTGATATCTGCCTACACCACTGCGCAGATCGAACTGACAAGGGAGAAGAGCCGTGAACTGGCACTTAAGTACAGCCGTCACATTGCCATCTCTGCCAAAGAGAGGGAGAAGGCCGAATTTACACGAAAGTCGTACCGTGCAAACTTCTTTCCCAAGCTCTCTGCCAGCGGAATGTACATGTACCGCACGGGCAGTCTGAGTTACACCCTGTCCGGTGGCTATCTGCCGACCTATGTGCCGTCATTGACTGAGCAAAAACTTGTGCCCAACCTGTTGCTCGATCCGGCAGGAAACCCCATAATCGGCCCTGACGGTATTCCGGTCTTTAAAAGCTATGCTTTCATGCCTGATGTTACAATGGATATCACAATGAACAGTGTAGGTATTGCCGGACTTACACTTGAACAGCCGGTCTACATGGGAGGAAAGATACGTGCAGCCTCTGACATGGCAAAAACAGGTGAGGCCCTCGCTGACGAGAATATCCGTTTGAATCGTGCTAAAGTGCTATCGGAAACTGATGCTGCTTACTGGCAGTATGTGCAGGTAAAAGAGAAACTTGAAGTAGCGCAAAAATACAGTTCGTTGCTTAAACAGCTTGTCAAGCAGCTGACTGATGCCTACACAACAGGAATGATATCGCGCAACGATCTGCTTAAGGCAGAGGTGAAAAAGAATGAAGCCAATCTGATGGTCCAAAAGGCAAAGAACGGACTTGAACTTGCTCGAATGAATCTTTGCAGGGTAACAGGTCTCCCGTATCAGACCGATATCGTGGTGAATGATTCTCTTCCGGAAATGCCGTCGGCAGAGGTGTTGATGATCCAGGAGAATATCGATGAACGTCCGGAATACAAAATGCTTGAGAAGAACATAGAGTTGAAAGAGAAGGAGATCAGGCTTGTTCGTTCCGATTACCTGCCGCAGATCGGTGTCGGTGCTTCGTATTCCTACATTGAAGGGCCGCAGCTTAACGATGTCCGCACCTCCGATGATGCTTTCAGTGCCATGGCAACCGTCAAGATACCTATATTCGGCTGGGGTGAGGGAAGGAACAAAGTAAAATCGGCTCAGGCTGACTATGAGATAAGTAAACTGAAGATGGAGGATGCCCGTGAGCTGATGGAACTGGAATTGGCTCAGGCACGTTTCAACATGAAAGATGCCCGGTCGCGTGTAGAGATGATTCATCTGTCTTTGAAGCAGGCAGAGGAAAACCTGCGTGTGAGTAAAAACATGTACGAGCTGGGAGATGAGAGCCTGACCGATTACCTTGAAGCACAGGTACAGTGGCAAAAAGCAAAATCGGAGCTGATAGAGGCGAAAGCAGAACTTAAACTTTCGGAAACTAAATACCTTAAGGCAACCGGTAAGTTAGAGTAAGATATTGTCGGTGTCGCTCAAGCGACGCTGACAATACACAACAAATAAACTTGTATCTTTGCTAAGGAAATTACTTTGTTGAGCAATGAACTACCGTTACCTTACAGGAAACCTTAAATACACATTGATGCGCATTAGTGTTGTATCTCTTTTAGCGATCCTGGTTTTGCTTTTTGTAGAACTGATGTATGTGGATCGTAACGTTTTTGCCCGTCCTGTTGTTTATCTGTTCGCAATTGTCGCATTTAACATTGTTAGTGAAGGTAACATTCTGATAAACCGCTATTTTGAAAAAAAAGAGCCTTTGGTTTTTCGTGTTTCCGAAAGAATATTCAAGCAGGTAACGATAAGTCTGGTCTGGACATCACTGGTGGGTATACTGTTTTATTACATCATTCCCCGTGCAGAGGAAGATCTTGAAAAATATACGAAAGGTTTTATCTTGATATTTACATTCGGGGCGTTGTTTGTTCTGATCTACAACTCTATCCTTTTTATTCAGAGTTTCATTGCCAACTGGAAGGTCTCGATGCTGGAAAACGAGAAGCTGAAACATGAAAAACTCATATCGGATTACACGGCATTGCAGAACCAGTTGAACCCGCATTTTTTGTTCAATAACCTTAGTGTCCTTATTTCCGAGATCAGGTACGATCAGGACAGGGCAGAAGAGTTTGCACGGAAAATGGCGGATATATACCGTTATGTATTGCAGTGCAAAGACAAAACACTTGTGAAAATAGCTGAAGAACTTGAGTTTATTGATAGTTATGTTTTCTTGCATAACATACGTTTGGGGAATGCAGTAAAGCTGGATGTACAGCTTGACGGTGGTCAGCAAGACGAAACTTTGCCGCCTCTGACTTTGCAGCTTTTGGTCGAGAATTCATTAAAACACAACAAAGCTTCCGAAAAGGAACTGCTGCATATCAGGATATTTATGGAGGCCGGCAGATTGGTAGTATCAAACAATCTACAGAAAAAGAAAACAACCTATGGAACAGGTACAGGGTTGACGAACTTGAACGAAAGATACAAGCTGCTTTACGGAAAGGAGATCATGATTGATAAAACGGAAAAAGAGTTTCGGGTTGTGCTGCCGATGGAGTAATGGAAAGTTCGCTGGCGCTCACGTCATGGTTAGTCATTCGTTCGCCTTTGGCTCACGTCAGAATAAATACTGAAACAAAAGAAAAACAGCTCCGTAGGAGCGGGATGTTATAACCCGGGGCAAAGCCCCGGGGAAAAAGAAAGTTAAAGATCAGTTTGGCGCAATTATTTGCTACCCCGACGTTTAGGAGGATTTGCAAAAAATGTGACAAACACTCAAACAAAAACGACATGCGCATATTAATCATCGAAGACGAAATACCTTCGCAGCGGATGCTTGCCGACCTGATACGCAAGCTGCGTCCGGAGTGGGAAATAACGGGTTTTGCAGGAAGTGTTACCGATGCTGTTGACTGGTTTAATAATAATGACCGGCCTGATGTTGTATTTTCCGATATTCAGCTTACTGACGGTACATGTTTCGAGATATTTGAACAGGTCAGCATTAACTCTTTCATAGTTTTTACTACTGCTTTTGATGAATATGCAATTCAGGCATTCAGGGTAAACAGTATAGATTACCTGCTGAAACCGGTTTCGGAGAAAGACCTTTTGCGTGCCATTGAAAAGCTGGAAGAAATGGCCTCTGTTTCAAAGAATGAGATGCCCGATATGAAGGTGCTGATGGATACTCTGCTGAAAGGAAAAATGACTTGGCGTTCCCGTATTCTGGCATCAGTGCCGGATGGTTTTGTTAAGTTAGATGTTTCAGAGATTGCTTTTTTTCACAGTTCCCAAAAAGTAACTACTGCTGCTACTTTTAACAGAAAAAACTATGTGATCGATATTACTCTCGATAAACTGCAGGACCAGCTTGATCCTGATATGTTCTTCAGAGCTAACCGACAGTTTATCCTTAACATCGATTCGATAACGAAAGTTGAGAAATGGTTCAACGGAAAACTGATAGTTAAAACTCAGCTGGCTGCAGAAGAGAAAATAATTGTGAGCCGCGAAAGGGCACGACAGTTTAAGGAGTGGATAGATAGGTAAGTAAAATGGGGAAAGTTGAAAGTTAAAAGTTTTAACATTTCAACGCTTTCATTCTTCTCATTGTTGCAAACGTGAAAGGTCATTAACAAAAATAGAGACATTGCTATAGTTGAAGAGATATCGAAACCGTAGCAATCGTCAGGGAAAGCAAATAAGCACTTTCTCCTTTTCCCTTTTTCCTTTCTACTTAAAGTGATACAGAAATACTACCTGACCTTCGTAAGCAGGCTTTCGGTTACCTTCGATCTCAAGCTTAACACCAATGGTGGCTTTTGTTACTCCGCGCAGGTTTAATACCTCATCAACCTTTGCAACAAGGCGAACCCTGCTGTTGACTTTTACGGGCTGGTTGAATTTCAGTTTTTCAATGCCGTAATTTACCTGCAGCTTCAGGTTTTGCACATCGACGATCTGCTCCCACAAGTGGGGCAGTATAGAAACAGTAAGATAGCCGTGGGCAATGGTGTCGCCGAACGGAGACTCTTTTTTTGCCCTTTCCACGTCAACATGTATCCATTGATGATCATTGGTAGCATCTGCAAATAGGTTGATCTGCTCCTGTGTGATCTGATAGTAGTCTGATACTCC
>JAOZOF010000282.1:2177-4732 GCA_029933425.1 Marinilabiliaceae bacterium | reverse complement strand
CCCCCGGAACTTCGTTGAGTAACATTGCCTTCCTTATCGAGCAGTTCTCCCGGCCTGATAATTACACGGGCTCCAGAATTCCCCTTAACTTTAATCGAAACTATCCCTGATGTATTCTGCCCAAAATCACAAACCGTCCTGCCCGTTTCAGACAATAAAGTATCTTTAACATTGAACTCACGGATAACTTTCAGCGGATAATCAGTTTCCGGGATGAGCTTCCCTAAACTGTCAGCAATTATAACCGGATCATTCCAGGATGAATCATCAAATCCGGGAATCGTCCATCCTTCCTCCTCTTTCCGTGCATCGTAATCCTCCCCGCCATAAATACTGCTGAATAAAACAGGAGAGGGAGCAACCTTACAATTCTTATCCGAAAAAACATAATTCACACTGCCGTCAGAGTATTTCAGAATAATATTGAACTTAAGCATCGGATAACCATAAGCAATGACCAGTTTGCGGTAACGCTCCCTGTTAATGTTGAAAAAGCCGTTCCCGACGATAGCACCAACGACATTCTCTCCCTTTTTCAAATATTTAGTTATATCGAAAGTGTTGTAAAGAATATGTTTTTTGTAATTTGTCCAGCCCGGCGATAAGAATCTGCCTCCAACCTTTGCTCCGTTCAAGTAAAGCTCATAATGACCAAGGCCTGTGATACTTATCGAAGCGCTTTCAAGCTCCTTGTTTACACGGAACTCTTTCCTGAACATTGGCACAACAGACCTTTTTAACCCTCTTTCACCAAGGGAATTCCCGTTCCCGTGTACCCCGGGAACTATTTTCATGCTGTCGGGAAGATGCTCCAAAGCTATCCATTCAGCATTATCCCAGACATCATCATTACGCGGTTCATGACATGATGTAACAACAAACAACACACCAAATAACAATAGAAGTATTTTATACATGATCAACGGATTTTATTTGTAAAAACTAAAGCCTTTTACACTATGCCCCTGACAGAAGATTAGTTCTCCGAGTGTAACGGAAGGTGCAGTGTGAAAATGCTTCCTTTGCCTAATTCACTTTTTGCAGAGATGCGGCCTTTATTCCTGCGGGCAAACTCCTTACAAAGCACCAATCCCAGACCGGTTCCCAATTCTCCTGCAGTCCCTTTTGTAGATATCTTATTGTCAGTATTCAATATCTGTTGCAGCATTTCATATGTCATGCCTATTCCGTTATCTTCTACGCTCACCTCACATTCTGTTTCATTGCAGGTGCAATATATATCTATCCTCCCGCCACTGCGCGTATATTTCATGGCATTTGAAATAAAATTTCTGACAACCGTATTTATCATATTTTTATCTGCATAGACCAGACATGTTGAACTTCCGTTGTTAAAGATTATATCTATCTTTTTATTTTTAGCCTGTATTTTAACCAGTTCGATATTATTTTTTACAAGAGTACTCAGATTTACCCTCTCAGGCGAATATTCCAGCCTTTCCGACTGAAGCCTTGACCATTCAAGCAAATTCAACACAAGCTTGTATGCCTGTTCTGCTGACTCATGTATGGAATTCAATAATCTTATAGTTTCCGGGTCATTGACCTTATCTTTGTTCAGAATAAGTAACTCGGTGAGACCAAGCAATGAGTTAAAAGGACTTCTCAGGTCATGAGAAATGATTGACAGGAACATGTTTTTCGTATTTGTCAATTCCTCAAGTTTTATATTGTTTTCCTCAAGTTCTAAATTCTGTTTCTTTATTTTTTGCTGATAGGCAAGCAGATCCTCCTTGATCCTGGTTAAATGATCATTTTTCAATTGAAGTTTTTTGTTAGCTTCTACTATCTGGTTAAAATAAATATTGGCAAAAATATAGATCCCTGTTAACGAAATGAAAAATCCGCTTATCAGATCAGTATACCGTACAAAACGGCTGCTGTATGGTATAACCCATTCAGGGTGAAGATATTCTGCTATTATCAATAAAATAGAAACAGCGATCATCATCGGGATCAACACTTTGCGAGCTTTTACTGTGGTAGAAACATGGATCCCGATAATAATAAAAGGAATATAATACTGAAAAGAACTGTTCGAGCCCCCGTTAACGAACCACATTATGGGGGTAAATATCAGAATAAGAAAACTTAATGCTATTACTTCTACAACATGTTGCTTTTTAGTACGCCTGGAATAGATCAGAAGGGCGATGAAAAGAAATATGGTCACAATATTCAGGACAGTAATTCCCCAGAAAAGCTGTAAAATTACATTGGTGATCAAAGCAATAATATTGAGTATGATCACAGCAAAAATAGAAGCGTTAAGTAGTCTGTGTTGAAGGTTGAAATGTTCGGGATCTCCGGTAATATATTTTATATTATTCAGTATCTGCATGCAAACCTATTACAGTTTAGTTCGTGACCTTTCTAAATTAACAAATTATTATCAGAAATGTTGGAAACAGCACTAAATAATTCAACTTTAAAATATCAAAAGAACAAAAACTTCACTATCCCTTGAACGTTTTAGCATCTTCAGAAAAATTTACTCTCAAAATCCTTAATGTTTACAGCATCATTGACCGAAA
>JAOZOF010000282.1:0-2077 GCA_029933425.1 Marinilabiliaceae bacterium | reverse complement strand
GAACACCATTCTTTTCCCCTGATCAAACTAAATTATTGTGCCAATGCCCAGATCACAGCCGCAACTCCAACTACAGCACAGTATATGGCAAAATATGTAAGTTTGCTCTTTTTAACCAGTTGTATCATCCATGTGCATGCAAACAGACCAGTAATAAAGGCTGCAATAAATCCAATAGTTATCGGCAAAAATGACTCTCCTGCGACGGTAAAATCAGATGACATAAGATCTTTAGCCATTTTGCCAAGTATTAAAGGAACAACCATTAAAAAAGAAAAACGTGCTGCCTTGCTTCTGTCAACTCCAAGCAGGACAGAAGTAGAGATAGTTGCTCCCGAGCGTGAAATCCCTGGCATTATGGCTATCGCCTGCGATATACCTATAATTACCGCATCCCAGTAACTCACATCTTTATTCGTTGTTTTTGCCTTATCGGCAAGAAAAAGCAATACAGCAGTAAGCATTAGCATTGATCCAACAAGTAATATTCTTCCGGCAAAAAGCTCTTCTATCTGATCATTGAATAACACTCCCACCAAAGCAGCAGGAACCATTGAAATAATTATCTTTAGAGAGAAGATCGTTTGTTCATTCCATTTGAACTGAAACAAACCGGCAAATATCTCTGCTATCTCTTTTCTGAAAATAACAATTGTACTTAAAGCTGTTGCTCCATGCAGCATTACAGTCATAAACATGCTCTCTTCGGCAACAAGCCCTCCGCCAAACATGACTTTAACTATTTCAAGATGCCCGCTGCTGCTAACAGGCAAAAACTCCGTTAATCCCTGAATAATGCCAAGGATTAATGCCTCTATCCAATTCATAAAAATATATTGTAGTTATTCTACTTTTCCGTTTTCGGCTTCTTCATAATTGCATAGATCTCAAAAACAAATCCAAACAGCACAACGAGAGGTGCCAAAGTGATCCTGCGGAAACTATACAACTCCTCACCGTTAAAAACATTAGGGTCATTACTGCGTCCACCTATCATCAATAAAAATCCGATGATTATTATTCCAAAACCTATTGCTAAAAGTATATAGTTCTCTTTGCTCAATGCAAATTCAAACTCTTTATTCGTCTCCTTTTTTGCCATAATTTATGAGTTAAAAATATAATTCGTTTGTGCTTAATCTTAAGTATTTATTCACTGAAAAATATGTAGAAATAAATGTGATCATTATCCCGAGAAGTATAACCAATCCGAAGAGAATGAAAATAAGATCAAGGTTCTGAAACCCTACCACCTCTGACAACTCTCTGCTGGTCACATAGATCAACCCTGACAGCAACACTATTGCAATGATCGATCCCATTAATCCATGTATTATACTTCGTATCAGAAACGGTTTCCGGATAAACCCCTTTGTAGCTCCAACAAGCTGCATTGTCCGTATCAAAAACCGTTTTGAATAAACCGACAACCGGATAGTATTGTTAATAAGCGCAATGGATATTGTAAGCAGTAAAAATGCAAACAATGACAGCACTATTGATATCCGGTTTACATTTTTATGAACAAGGTGCACCAGGTCCTTCTGGTAATAAACCTCTTTCACCTGAGGGAACTCAAGTAGTATCTTCTCAATCTTTGCAATACTGTCAGGACTGGTATAATCGGCATACAACTTCACATCAATAGATGAAAGAAGCGGATTGTATCCGAGAAAATCAACGAAATCTTCACCCAGCTCTTTTTCAAGCTCTTTTGCTGCACGGTCTTTATCGATATACTCCGTTGATTTAATAAAATCAGATGTCTTCAATACCTTCTCCAGTCTTTTAACTTCTGCCGAACGTGCATTGTCCTTAAGCAGGATCGTAAAGCCCAGATTCTCTTTTACGTATATCGAAAGTCTGTTGGCATTCAGTAACAACAATCCGATGATACCCAAAACAAACAATACCAGTGCAATACTGATTATTGTAGTGAAATAGGAACTACGAAGTTTCTTTCTTGCTGTTTTCTGATATGTCTTTGCCATAGCTTAAATCAATGCAAAAATATAAAAAGCATTGCTATCATAGGAACATGATACGAATTAATCGTCTAATTAACAAAAATTAACTG
>JAOZOF010000281.1 GCA_029933425.1 Marinilabiliaceae bacterium | reverse complement strand
CTGTTTTCTATCAGCAAAGCCTGGAATTCAAGTGATGACGATTTGCCGTCAGGATAATGTACATCCATCATCACGATCTTTCCACTGTATCTGACTTCAATCTTCTCCACAAGACAATGACCTACAATCACCTCTTTGGCTTCAAAACGGCTTAAAGTATTATTTACCAACTCATTTGTTGCTTTAGGATAAGCTCCTTCCCTGCTTTTTTCATATCCTCTGTACCATAAAACGCCTGATGTCTTAAAAAGCTTATAAACATTTTCCGGAACTGTATCGGTAATTCTAATGCCGTAATAGGGTCTCATCAGCTCATTAATTTCTTCTAACGAAAGATTCAGATCAAGAATGTCGGAACTGATACCTGCATGAACGAAGATATATCCGTTGATCTTCTCTATGGCATTCTTCGAACGCATCCAACGTCCTATCTCCGACTCCTCGCCGTAAAGTTCCTTGTATTCAATATTCAGCCTGTCTGCCATCTGAAGATACTTATCCTGGGCATACCGGCTGTCGCCTGCCATACACATAACATCATGATTACCGAGGATGAAATGCACGTGTCCCCCGGCTTCCTGCGCCCGATGATCGAGTTTGTACATCAACCACAGAACCTGTGTGACATGTATGCCCCGGTCAACCATATCGCCGTTAAAAACAAGATGGTTCTTTCCATATGTCCAGTTAAGGTCTTTATCAACCACACCGTTACCCATAAGCAGTTTGGTAAGTGCATAGTAATTGCCTTCAATATCGGAAACTGCAAATATCTTCATCCCGTCATCAAACACCGACTTTGTCTCGGGCAGCTCTTTCTTCAAAACAAACTCAAATGTTTCCGGATCCCTGTACGGCACAACAACCTTTAATTCATCGCCGTACGAAACAGCTGCTGACACAAGCTTACCACCGGCATCAACTGTGTAACTCTTGATACCTCCATTTTCATAAAAGATATAAGGGCCGTCCATTCTTGCAGATATCTCAGGTCCATTCTCTTCAGGTATTTCCTCCTTTTTTATCTCTTCCTTTGTACAGCCAAAAAGTTGGATCAGTAACAGAACTGACAAATATTTTAAAAACGTTTTTTGCATTAGTTGATAAATAAAAACAAAGGCTGCCGAAAACAGCCTTTGTCGCAAGTTAACATTAATCTCCTGTATATGGAGCATATCCCGGGTTCTGTTGGTCTCGTATATTGGTGTTTACTTCCATCTCATTCTGAGGTATCGGATATATGAACTGGTGCATTTTTCCTGTCGGAGTATCACCCGGATTCAGAAAATCGATATGTGCAACATCATCACTTACGCTACCCTCAGCTTCCCTTACGAAAGCGATTGCACGGCGGAAATGATCCCAGTAGGTATGGCCTTCAAGCACTAATTCCTTACGTCGTTCGGCAAGTACATCCTGAATTGTCTGCTCTTTTGAAGAAGCTGTATAAGTCAGGCCTGTTCTTGCTTCGTAAACATTGTTCAGATTTTCCTCAGCTTTTGCAAGATTTCCGCTTTCAGCATAAGCCTCAGCCAGTGTGAGGTAAACTTCAGGGAGGCGTACTAAAGGAACATTAAAAACATTATGGTTCCCGTTCTGTCCGATATACTTCCTCACACCTGTTGAATCCCCTAATCTGCTGTCACAAATAAGATACTGACGTACATCAGTAGGAATTGAGCGTAAAGCATTTCTTAAATAAATATTTCCTCCATATCCGGCATAGCCTATATGATCTACAACTTTTCCGTCATCAGGATCACCCGGCTTGTCGAGGGTAGGATAACGTACAAGATAATTAATTGAGTTGGAGCTTAAGTTATCAGTCTCTGAATAGTCGAGTTCCCAGATATTCTCACTGTTATACGGTTGAAAATATGTTGTGTTATAATCATCCGAATCTATCATAGAACCAGTAACAGCTTCTTCGCCTGCACTTATCACATTCGACCATTTGCCGAGATAGAGATTCACACGGGCCAGAAGGGCATTTGCAGCATGATAATTAACGCGCCCCTTCTCTGATGAGATACCGTTAAGGTTGGTCACTGCAGCTGACAGGTCGCTGACGATCTGATCGTAACATGCAGACGCCTCTGCCCTTCTCGGCGGATTTGTTGCAGCATCGGTATTGTCTTCCTGAGTTAAAAGCAGCGGCACACCCCACTTGTATTTGTCGTTATAGTGTGCACCTCCCTGAATTGAAAAGATAGGAGGATAAGCGAAAAGACGCATCAGATCGAAATATGCAAGTCCGCGAATGGCAAGCACTTCACCTTTGATCCTTCTTACCTCATCGGCATCGCCCTCGATAAGGTCGATGTTGGCAAGTACATTGTTACAAAGGAAAACTACTTTGTAGATAGTGTTCCAGGCACTTGTTGCATATCCGCCCGATGTTGATGACTCCTGATATGCATTCTCTGTCTCAAAACGGTTACCTGTATCTTCAACATAAAAATCAGGACCTTTCGACGCTTCATAGCCATAAATAAGGCGGCCGTAATAATTAGAACTGGTGATACGGTCGTATATTCCGTTCAAAGCACTCTGAGCCCCTTCAAGATCAGTGAACATCTCAAAATCAGGGATAGATGTATACGGCTTTTTCTCAAGGATATCCTCACACGAAGTGAGCATCCCCATAACTATTGTCAGTATTAAAAATATTTTTTTCATTGTTACTGCTTTTAAAAGTTAACTTTAATTCCTCCGGTGTATGTAGTTGCTGTAGGATACTGATCAGGTGAGCGGAATCCGCTGAGTGATATTTCAGGATCATATCCTTTAAGTTCTGTGGCAACCCATAGGTTCTCGGCCTGTGCAAACAAGCTTATGCTTCTGATACCTACTCTGTTCGCCAACGACTGAGGAATAGTGTATTGCAATTTTATATTTTTAAGCTTAATGTAATTTCCGTTGTACAGATAACGGGAAGAACGCCACCTGTTCCATGTACCTTTCGAATTTACACGAATAGGATTCTTACCGTCAGGATTATCAGGAGTCCAGCGATCAAGCTGACTGCGCTCAATACCTCTGTAGTCACGGTATCCGTCATTCTTTGTTGCCACACGTCCGGTATAATCAATTACTTTGAATCCCATAGCATAAGTAAACAACATATTCAACTCCAGACCTTTCCATGAAAGTGTTGTTCCGAAACCTCCGTTAAAATCAGGCAGAGCCTTACCGAGAATCCTACGTTCGGCTTCATCGTAATTCTTTGTAATTGCATTGTTACCGTTCTCATCGGTATAATACCATTGCTGTTCACCTGTTTCATGATCGATACCGGCCCACTCAGGCATGAACCAAGTGTAGTAACTTTCGCCGTTACGCTGTATCTGTGTCGAACTCAGGATATCATTCTTAAGCCCTGAGAACTCATTGTGCAACCAGGCAAAGTTAAGGTTCAGGTTCCATACAAAACTGCCTGTACGAATGATATCGGCATTAAGGTCAGCTTCAATACCTTTGTTAAGCAGGCTGGCTTCAGAGTTTACAAGCATTGAGGTAAATCCTGAAGTTCCCGAAATAGGCAGATCCTGAAGAAGATTATCTGTACGACGATTGTAGTACTCAAGATCAAGATTAAACTTCTTGAACAATCTTGCACTTAATCCTACGTTAAAGATGTTATTCTCTTCCCATGTAAGACTTACATTTGCAATGCTCGAAGGCACACCACCCGGAGATGACATGTAATCGGCACCAAACGAGTAGCGCGACTGCCATGCATAGTAATCGGAAGGAAGTGTTCCGTTGGTTCCGTAACTTGCTTTTATCTTCAGGTTATCGAGGAATTCAACACTCTGCATGAACTCTTCTTCAGACATCCTCCAGGCTCCTGATACCGACCAGAAATTACCTGTACGATAGTCTTCTGCAAAACGTGAAGACTGGTCGCTACGGAATGTTGCCGATAGATAGTATTTACTGCTTAGCGAATAATTCACGGCTGAAAGGAAAGAGAACATTCCGTACTGAGAACCGGCACCTCCTATTGCATAAGGTGTGGAAGCTGCACTCAGGTAAGGAGTTTTGTTAGTGGGGAATGTAGTTCCTGTAGCGGTGACATATTCATACTTCATATCCTCAAGTTCAATACCTGCATATCCATTGATATTATGCTTTTCATTGAATGTGTGATTGAAGTTAAGAAGGGTTGTATTCATGATCTTACGACGTCTTGCATCGCGCTCCATCAAATATCCGTTGTACTTGATACCGCTACCAAAATCTTTGTTATACCACTCTCTTCTGCGGGCATAAGTATAGTCCAGACTTGCCCTGTCGCTCAGGTTAAGCCATTTTGTAAAATTCAGCTGTACCCAGCCCGATGTCATAACTTTTGTCTGAGGTCTTTTATGCTCATTCAGTTCGGCATCAGCCACAGGGTTGTGATTTCCGTTCACGTTTTTCGGAAGGTGTGTATTGTAAGATCCGTCGTCGAGATAAACAGGAGCAACAGGTGCGATAGCCAGAGCTGTGTACTGAGGCATTGCATATCCGTATGCATTTGAACGTGGACCTGTCTGATCATTGTACGATACATAGTTGTTCAACCCCCAGTGAACGAATGCACCTTCAGGCTTTGAATTCAGATTCATCCTTAAAGAATAACGCTTCAACGCACTACCTATGATGATACCCTGCTGGTTGAAATATTCCAACGAAGCATAGTAGTTCATTGAACCGTTTCCGCCCTGTGTTGAAACATTGAATTTCTGGAACG
>JAOZOF010000280.1 GCA_029933425.1 Marinilabiliaceae bacterium | reverse complement strand
CAACTCGATTACGGATTGTTCCAGGACTTTTTATTGCTTGAGGCCGAAGGTTCACGAAGGAGTGTTTATTACAAGATGAAAAGGACTGCAACGCCGGAGTTCAGCACAGCGGATTCGATCCGCAAAAAACCATTCACAGTGTCTCTGCGAACAGCTACTCCCGGTGCAGAGATCAGGTACACCCTTGATGGATCGGACCCGAAAAGAACATCAAAACTGTACACGAAGCCGATCCTGATAAAGAAGAGCACCATTGTTAAAGCACGTGCTTTTAGTCCTGAATACCTGCCCGGCAAAATTGCACAGCGTAAATTTTATGTTGTGAAAAAGAAGAGATACTCTACAGCTAATCTGAAAAGGGGAATAAGGTACAGATATTACGAAGGCAGTTGGGGTAAAGTTCCGGAGTTTGAATTCCTCAAAGAGATCCGCAGCGGGGTAGTAAGTAAGATGGATCTTGACATGGAACGTAAGGGTAGCAAGTTTGCCCTGCTATTCGAAGGTTTTATAAAAACAGAAAAAGAGGGTGATTACAAGTTCTATCTTGTTTCGAACGACGGCAGCAAGTTGTTTGTTGATGATATTCTGGTTGTTGACAACGATGGCGAACACGGAGCTTTGGAGAAGACGGGCAGGGTGAAACTCACCAAAGGATATCATGCTTTCAGACTTGAATATTTCGACGGCGGCGGAAGCCAGGCATTGAATCTTACTTTCGAGGGGCCTGGAATTGAAAGAAAAGAGATACCTGAAGATATGTTGTTTTGCACAGATGAGAATTAAAAATATAAACTAAAGATCGGATAACATGGAAAATAAAAAAACAGGAACTTTCCCTCGTTCGGTAGTTCTGCTTTTTACGGCTATCATACTTGGATTGGCCTGGGCGGCACGCGGAAGTTTCGGGCATGAACAGGGAGCTGCATGGGCCGGAGCTATGGGCACACTTGCCCTGCTTGCAGTTTCACAACGCGAAGACTGGTTGAAAAAGGCTCCTGTGCTGATGGCATTGGGCGGTATCGGCTGGGCCATAGGCGGAATGATGAGTTATGGAGTGGTGCTTGCTTACGCTATGGGTAACGATGTTACTAATGTTTACTACGGCCTTGTGTCGATCGCTTTACTCGGCGGTTTGTACGGATTTATCGGAGGAGGTTTCTTTGCCCTCGGCATTGAGTCTACCGATGACCACAAACCTAACTGGGCGGCATTGATAACAGAGATGTTCGTTGGAGGTTTCATTATCTGGGGCTTTTTCATCTATCAGCTTGAATGGCTGATGACACCACCGCGTTCTGAGTTGTGGGCTGCTGTTCTCGGAGCTGCTATAGCTCTTGCATGGCACCTTCACCGTAATGGTTTTCACAGGTCGTTGAGGGTTGCCGGGTTTACGGCTCTCGGAGCAGGACTTGGTTTCTCTTTTGGTAACTTTCTGATGGTCGTAGGGCGCAACATGGGATGGTCATACGGCTGGTGGAATGTGATGGAATTCCTTATCGGGTTCCTTGGCGGACTGGGAATGGCTTATGCCGTGATAACCACGAAATGGCCTAAAACCTCTAAAGTGTCTGACAGCAGCAATTGGTTTGCTTTGCTGTTTATTGTTCTGTTTGTTCCCATGATAAATTATGCCGAGCAGTTCAGTACGGATGATTTTATAAAAATAGCAGAGAGGCTGCAAATTCCTGATGTCGACAGCTTTGTTTTTGTAAACAAGACATTGGTACTTGCAATCATTGCAGTTGTGACATTGAGCTTTGCCTGGCTTTGGGGCAAGTACAAAAATGACGGTGAGAAACTGGTTGACAATGTGGTTCCCGTTCTTGCACTGATCTTCGCACTTTATTACATTGTTTTAACGATAATCAAACACGGACTGCACTATCAGGGATTCTCTATCGGAGTTACAACAACACTGTATCTGCCCCTGTTATTCCTTGCATACGTAATGTGGTATGTGAACAGGCGGAAAGAGGTGGTATTTACCGGTGAAGCGGAGATCCCTGTTAAAACCGGAGATTGGCTGAAATATACAGGTATCTTACTGATCTTTCTTTTGATACTGGCAGTTGTGATCGTTGCATATTTTGGCGGTGATGCAGCGCCCAAAAGATTTAAGTAGTGTTTCAAAGGAAACCATGTTTTTGAGAATTAGGGTGAAAGAAAATATAACATTTATGGATATGAAAACTGATAAGGTTTTACCTTACCCCTTTTTGATTTAAGTTACGTAAGGGTTTGAGTTATCATCTCTTTCCCCCTCTCCTGATTCAGGAGAGGGGGAACCAAAGGGGGTGAGGTAAAAAAGAAGTACGAGGTTACTTGATCCAATGAGTTTTCTTAGAGGTGCTAAGTAAAATATTCGGGAGATCTTTTAACTTCCGGTTAAATTTGTAAACATAAAACTTAATTAAATAACAGATATGAAAAAGTTAGCATTATTGATCTTAATGAACCTGATAGTTGTTTCAGGTATTTTTGCACAAAAGAAAAAGAAATATGCCATCAGCATGTTTCACTACAACCTGCAGTATGTGGCAGGTGATTACAAAATTGAGAACAGGATACTGAAAGAGAGTTTTTATCCTGCTCTGAAATTCTTTGAGAAACATCCTTACATCAAAGCCGATTTTGAGATACAGGGATACGGTATTGAGGTTCTGGCTGAGGAGTACCCTGAGATGTTCAAGCTTTTCAAGAAACTTATAAACCGCGGCCAGATAGAGCTTGTGATAGCCCACTACTCCGATCAGTTCTTTATCGCTTATCCGGCTCTTGACCTTCGAAAGTCGATTGAGATATCGGATCAGATACTTAAAAAGTATGGCCTGAAACGCTCAAGGGTTTTCTTCGGCCAGGAGATACAGTGGACGCCGGCATACCCTTCTGTTTTGAAGGGAGAATATGATCTTGTTGTAAACAGTTCAGACCCGCATGGATACTATCGCGGGTACACACAGCCGCTTGTTAACGTAAAGTATGGTGATGATGAGATACTCTACCTTGTAGGTGCAGGAGAGAAAAAGCTGAAGAATCTGGAATGGACTTTTGCTTTCCTTGATGACGGAGAGGTGTTCAACTCACTCGACTACCGCAGTGACTTTTACCGTGTGCCTGAGCAGGAGAAGAAGAGTATCGACAAGTACATGAAGTTGAAGAAGGAGGGGTACAAATTCGTTACCATGAGCGAGCTTGCCAACATCATTAAAAATGATCCTGATTACACTATTTCCGATTATCCTTTCGTTCCCGAGGGAACATGGAACATGAGCGTTTGTGGTCCGTTTATGTGGATGGGGCGTCAGCGAAGCGGTGTTGAGACTGACGGTATAACCCGCGCCTTGTCGTATGAGGTTCGCGGAAAAGTACTTGCTGCCGAAGAGTTGATAAAAAAGGCAAAAGCTGAAGGACAGAATACAACAGAGCTTGACAGTATGTTGCACGATGCGTGGGTTCACCTGTTACTGTCGGAGGTTTCGGATGCTTCAGGATGGACACCCTGGCTTGTTGAAGTTCAGTACACGGCCAATGAAGTGGCAAAAGTGGAAACCCTTCTCGGAAAGATATTCAAGAATCTGAAGAAGAGTGTTCTTGCTGATGGTAAAACACTGTTCGTGAATACAGGAACGCATGAGATCAAAGAGGTTAGTGAAGTGCCTGAGGTGAAAACCGAGGACAGCTACCTGCCGATACCGTTCTCCGTGCGTGCCGACAGCTACACCGCAAAAATAAAGAAATTACAGGACGGCGTTTACAGGCTTGATTTTGAAGGTATGCGTCCGGAGGATGGAGCTGTTGAGATCACTTTCAACACGGCAGACAAAGGATTGTGGTACTCTGCAGGTGCTGGTGAGGAGATAGCAGTTGAGATCCCGACTGACCTGAAAAATGATCCGGCTTTCACTCTTTCGAACGGATTCATCAACCTCGGTACAGGTTACAACCTGATCAAGGACTGCTCTGTTGAGCATATTGCCGCTACATGGCGTCAGAAGGAAAAGAAACTTGTTTTCCGGGAGGAACTGAATCCTAAGAATCCTAAGATGAATATGCGTTTTTATATTTTGGAAGGATCTAAAGATCAGGGATTGAAGTTCGGAAATGAGCTGAACACCTGGCCTTCGTATTACATATCATACAAAGATGATAAGCTGTCGATAAAGCAGCATATTCCTGAATTGTAATTTTTTTGTACTGATAGGATGACTTCAAGTCATCCTATCAGTTTTCCTCATATCACTCCATGCTGAAAAAAATATTAAAACTCCTCGGTGTTGTTCTGCTTTTGATAGTTGTTGCTGTCGGCGGTCTATACCTGAAATACTATTCGATAGTAAGTACTGACAGCAATGCCTTGAAAACGAAGTATGCTCCCGGAAAGCATGGGCAGTACGTTGATCCTTTTATCGGGACCGGAGGCTATTTCTACAACTGTATCAACAATTTTCCCGGTACGAATGTGCCTTTCAGTATGGTTAGGTTAAGTCCCGACACAAAGTCGTGGTATAAGGGATACACGGCTCTTAACAGTTCAGGTTACTACTATCCCGATGACATGATAATCGGGTTCAGCCATAACAGGTTGAGCGGTACAGGAGCCACTGACGGAGGTAATTTCAGGATAATGCCGGTAATTGGAGAGATCGATGAAGAAGATCTGACGGATGGCATAGCTGAAAAGTTCTCACATGAGAATGAAAGGGCATTCCCCGGATACTACGCCGTGAAACTCGATAACGGGA
>JAOZOF010000060.1:14623-17006 GCA_029933425.1 Marinilabiliaceae bacterium | reverse complement strand
TACCACTTTTTACAACATGGCAAAGTGTAACCCTACAAGGTCTTCACTGCTTACAGGATTATACCATGGTGGTAAAGGCGCAGTTCACATTGCCCAGCTAACAAAGCAAGCCGGTTATTTCAACATAATGAGTGGCAAAGAGCATTTCGACAAATGGGTCCCCGATTATTGCAAAGCAGAAAATGTTTTCGACCACTCCTTCTATTTCTGGGCTACAACACAGTATTTCCGCCCTCCGTCGGGAGAGTTTGAACGGCCGTTCTACCTTGAAGGACGTGAACTGAAAGCTGATGAGATAAAGTATGAGAAAGCCCCTATGTATAAAACCGATTTCATCACAGGGTATGCTTTGAGATGGCTGGATGAAGCTTTTAAAAAAGACTCACCGTTCTTCCTCTATCTTCCCTACCATACCGGCCACTACCCTTTACAGGCAAGGCCTGAGGATATTGCGAAGTACAGAGGCAAATACATGAAAGGCTGGGATAAGCTGCGGCACAAACGATACGAAAGAATGTTGAAACTTGGTGTTCTGCCCCCTAACACAAAACTAAGCCCGCCCGAAGGAAACCTTAACAAACTGAGAAAACCTTTAGTACCCGATTATGTGAATTACTACCCATGGGAAAGTCTTACAGAAGGTAAAAAAGATTCACTTGACCTTGAGATGGCTGTTTATGCTGCCATGATCGATCGCATGGATCAAAATATCGGAAGAGTACTTAAAAAACTTGAGGAAAACGGAAAACTTGAAAATACATTGATACTGTTCCTTGTCGATAACGGAGCATGCCCATTCTACACAAACCGCATCAAAGATGTCCAGCCCGGCCCTGCCAACTCTTACTGGAGCCTGCGCTCCACATGGGCTAACCTCGCCAATACTCCTTACCGCCAATACAAGCAGTGCGGCATGGAAGGCGGATGCAATACTCCTTTCATTGCATTCTGGCCCGGTCACATCAAACCCAATACCATAACACATCAACCCGGTCACATTGTCGACATCGCTCCTACTTTTCTTGATATCCTGAAGATCAACTATCCGGAAAGCATCAAAGGTTATCCGACCATTCCGTTACACGGCAAGTCACTACTCCCCGTTTTTATGGGGAAACATCGCGAAGAACCTGAATTCTTCATTTCGGGTCTTAATGCATTCAGAATGTTCCGCTCAGGGAATTACAAGATCGTCAGGCTCAATAACGGCCCGTGGGAACTGTACAACATAAAAGATGATCCCTCGGAAACCAACAACCTTGCTGAAAAATATCCGGAGATAGTTAAAGAAATGGCTGCAAAATATGGATCAGCGGCAAACAAAGTTCTCAAATGAAACGCTGATGAAATCTTTACAGGAAAGGAATAAGATAATTTTTCTCTAATTAAAACATCTATTCTGTTTTTTTAATATGTTGATAAAAAGATTTTTGGTATTTTTGCGCTTCAACAAAAAACAACAAGGTGAATAAAACTGACCAGCAATTTGAACACGTAATATCGATCTGTAAAGAAATTTTTGTAAAAAAGATGAAAGACTACGGGACTGCCTGGCGGATCCTTCGTCCCAGTTCCATGACCGATCAGATATTCATCAAGGCACAACGCATCAGAAGCATAGAAACCAAAGGCATTTCAAAGGTCAATGAAGGCATACGATCCGAATTCATCGGAATTGTTAACTATGCGGCAATGGGTTTGATCCAGCTGGAACTCGGCCCGGCCGATAAACCGGAGATGGACCCCGACGAAGCATTGAAGCTTTATCTTGAAAAAATATATGCAGCAAAAGATCTGATGTCGGATAAAAATCACGATTACGATGAAGCATGGCGTAAAATGCGTATCAGTTCATTCACCGATCTGATCCTCATGAAACTTCACAGGACCAAACAGATCGAGGACAATGAAGGTGAGACCCTGATCTCAGAAGGTATAGATGCCAATTATATGGATATCATCAACTACGCCGTATTTGCTTTAATAAAAATAGAATTTCCCGAGAACTACAAAGAATAGAGTATATGTTAAGGTTGATCAGCCGTATTTTAATAGGATTACTTTTCATCTTCTCCGGTTTCATAAAAGCTGTTGACCCTGTAGGCGGAAGTATAAAGTTCACAGATTATTTTGAAGCCTTCGGGATGGATTTCCTTATTGGCTTTGCTCTTCCTCTGGCCATCATACTTTCCACCGTTGAATTCATTATCGGTTTTCACCTGCTTGTGGGAATAAGGCTTAAACAATCATCTGTTGCAGCCTTATACATGATAGTGTTTTTCACATCATTAACACTCATTCTTGCGATCTTTAATCCGGTTACCGATTGTGGTTGTTTCGGCGATGCTATCAAACTCAGCAACTGGGATACTTTTTTTAAGAA
>JAOZOF010000060.1:0-14523 GCA_029933425.1 Marinilabiliaceae bacterium | reverse complement strand
ATGAAATATCTTTTTGCCGATGAGGTGTTTCTGCAAACATTTATCAGGGCAAATCCCGGACTTGTAATTATCAAAGACGGAACAATACTTGCGAAATATAATCACCCTGACATTCCTGGTCCGGAAATAGTGGATGATCCTGTATCATACATTATTTCGCATGATCGCAAACAAACAGAAAGAATGTATGTTGAAATTACAGTATTGTTTTTGATTATATCAATCATGTTGATCTATAAAAAATAAAATATATTCATTTAAATCGATAAATTATGAGAAAGAACATTGTTGCAGGAAACTGGAAAATGAACAAAACCCTGAATGAGGGTATCGAACTTGCCAAAGAACTTAACAGCATCTTATCAGAAAACAAGCCTAATTGTGACGTTGTTATCGGAACTCCATTTATACATCTTGCCGAAGTTGCAAAGATAGTTGACAAAAATATCATAGGAGTATCGGCTCAGAATTGCGCTGACAAAGCAAGCGGAGCATACACCGGTGAAGTGTCAGCTGCCATGGTTAAATCAACAGGTGCTGATTACGTGATCCTTGGCCACAGCGAAAGAAGAGCTTATTACGGTGAAACAGACGAGATACTTAAGGATAAAGTGAACCTTGCCCTTGAAAATGATCTTACGCCTATATTCTGCATTGGTGAAGTATTGGAAGAGCGTGAAGCCGAAAAACATTTCGATGTTGTAAAGAGCCAGATCGAAAAGGGATTATTCCACCTTTCATCCGGTGAATTCGAAAAGATAGTTCTTGCATACGAACCTGTATGGGCCATTGGAACAGGTAAGACAGCCTCTCCCGATCAAGCCCAGGAGATGCACGCATTTATCCGCAAAACTTTAGCAGAAAAGTATGGTGCAGAAATTGCCGACAATACATCTATCCTTTACGGAGGAAGCTGCAAGCCTTCAAACGCAAAAGAGTTGTTCGTTAATCCCGATGTTGACGGAGGCTTAATCGGTGGCGCCTCTTTAAAAGCAGAGGACTTTCACGGTATTGTCATTGCTTTCGACTAAAACAACATCCTAATATCGATATCATGGAGTGCCATTAACTTGGCACTCTATGTTTTTTATTGTATTCCCTTTCGGAATCTGTCTTTTTAACGTATCCATAATTAAAATAAATCGTACAAGGATAAACCTTATACCTAATAATATGTTATAATATAAATACCTCATTGGGAATGAACTACTTAAAAGCATACAAATTCATCTTGGTTATGATCATAATTTTGATCAAAGCTTTAAGTATTTCAGATAATGCATCAGCCCAGATCACTCCATTCTATTTTACCCACATTAACGAGGATAACAATAAGAATTACGGCCGGATCACCTGTATCACAAAAGACAATGCAGGCTATATCTGGTTCGGGACTTATAATGGTCTTTACAGATACGACGGGTATGAATCCATATCTTTCACATACTCAAAAAATGACACAACATCGTTATTCGATAATAATGTTTATTCTCTTTTTGTTGACAGCAGAGGCATTTTATGGATCGGTACATCTAACGGATTAAACAGATATTATCCTGAAACAGGAACGTTTCAACGCATTAAAAGTTATACGGGGAAAAATAGTAAAAGTGTTCCGGTTTTCTCCATTACAGAAACAAAAGACGGAAGAATATGGTGTGGCACATGGGGTGGAGGACTAATTCAGACAGACCCGGAAACAAACAACACAAAATACATAAGACTTAGCGATCTTCCGGGATTGTCACGCAAAAGTAATAACATTAAACAGATATTTTTAGATAAGAATGATAAGATTTTCATCTGTACATGGGGCGATGGTTTGCTATTGTATGATCCGGTTGATAAAAATATCACTCAATACGTTCATTCCTCCGATGACCCTTATTCAATACCGTCGAACCATGTCTTAAGCATCGCGGGCGTAAGTGACGGGGAATATTTTGTTGCCTGCAAAGATCAAAATATATCCCGATTTTCTTTTAATGACGGATCTTTCAAACCTTTGACAAAAGTCACAAAGATACTCAGAAAAAAAGAGACAGAAGTTACCAGGATCAGGACAAACGGAAAAGGTAATGTCTGTATAGCAACTTATGGTTCAGGAGTAATAATCTACGACCTGAGCACGGGGAACATCAGGCTTCTGAAAAAAGAAAAAAATAACATACACTCTTTGAGTTCAAACCTTGTAACCGACATATTCTTCTCTCAGGATGACAATCTTACATGGATAGCCACAACCAACGGAATAAACCTCAGAGATCCCGACATTCCGAAATTCAGGACTTTCAATTATCTTAACCTGCCCGACTCCATTACAGAATTCAATTGTCAGGGATTCATAATACATGAAAAAGATAAAATATGCATTGGAACAAGAGATGAAGGTATATGGGAGTTCTATCCTTTAACTGAAAAGTTTGACCAGACATCATTCCAACATAAACCGGTATTGAACAGCAATGATATTTTATCATTAGCCCGAAAGAACAATGTGGTTTATGCCGGCACTGATAAAGGGTTGAACATTATCAATGTTAAAACAAGGAAAATATCCCAAATAAATTCAACATCAGAAACTAACGGCAGACTTACCAGTAACATTATCAAATACATTTTAACCGACAGATCGGAGAGCGTTTGGTTAGGAACATTTGAAGGCCTTGAGGTTTACAATGAAAAAAAGAGATCTGTTCATCTTTACAAACCATATCCTTTAATGAATACTCTGTCGGCAAAAAATCTTGTAAGGACGATCTGCAAAGACGACAACAATAATTTATGGATAGGAACATCTGCCGGAGGACTGAATAAGTTCAGTATCGATAAAAAGCAATTTGTTCAAAGGTTTACACATCGCATTAATGAAAACGTTAACAGCATATCGGACAACAGGGTGAATGATATCCTTATCAGTAAGGACAAAAAAATATGGATAGCCACCGGCCGGGGTCTTAATCGTTTTGATCCCGATAAGCAAATATTCAAAGTCCTTGACAGGAATAACGGACTTACTGATGAAAATATTTATTCGATCGAAGAAGATAACAACGGGAACATCTGGTTCAGTTCAGGAAGAAGTATAGGAAAACTCGATCCGTCAACATGGCATTTCAGGGAGTACAACAAGTTTGACGGCATCACTGCAGGAAGTTTTAACGGAAGTGCATCACTGAAATTACCTTCAGGAAAACTGATATTCGGCGGAGTGAACGGGTTTAATCTTTTTCATCCCGACAGCATAAAAGAAAATGAGTTCTCACCTACTATAGTCATCTGCGATATAAAGATCCTGAACATGTCACTTAAAGAGTATCAGGAACTAAATCACAGAAAGATAACCGGCAAAACGGTAAATTACATTAAAGAGCTGAAACTGAAACACTATGAGAATTCCATTTCCATAACATTTGCAGCCCTGAACTATTCATTACCGCAAAAAAACAATTACGCATACATTCTTGAAGGTTTCGACGAGAAATGGATCTTTTCGAACACTGACAGAACAGCAACCTATACAAACCTCCCCCCCGGAGAGTACATATTCAGGATAAAAGCAACAAATAACGATAAGATATGGAGTCTTTATGAAAAAAGCATTAAAATCTATATTGAACCTCCATTTTATAAAACACTGCTTTTCAGAATATTATCATTTCTTTTTGTAATTATTATGATGCTTGTTTACATCAGAATTAAAACCAATAAGATCAAGAGACAAAAAGAGATACTTGAAAAAGTTGTAAGTGAAAAAACCCGGGAATTGATGCAGGCAAACATGTATCTTGAAGAGAAACAGGAGGAGATAGAGGTTCAGAACTCAAAAATATTATCACAGAAAGAAGAGCTTGAAAGGCACAAAAACGATCTTGAAAAAACAGTTAAGGAAAGAACACGGGAGCTGGAAGAAGCAAAAACAAAAGCAGAAAAATCGGAAAAACTCAAAACGGCATTTTTAGCAAACATAAGTCATGAGATACGTACTCCCATGAATGCCATTGTTGGTTTTTCCACGTTACTTAACACTCCCGGTCTGACAGGTGAAGAAAGAGATGAATTTACCGAGCACATTAAGGAAAACAGTGAGACACTGTTAATTCTTATCGATGATCTTCTTGATCTGAGTCAGATCGAATCAGGAAATATGTACGTGCAGAAAGAGAAGTTCATTGTGAAAGATATCATCTCACAAATGACAAAACTCTACTCCCGCAAATACAGTTCACGGAAGATAAAACTGATAAATACTTTCAACAATGCTGCTGCCAACACAGTTCTCTTTTCCGATCCGAACAGAGTAAAGCAGGTGTTGAGAAACCTGCTCGAGAATGCTTATAAATTCACAGAAAAAGGGACTGTAGAGATCGGTGTTGAACCTTTTACTGAAAATGGGAAAAACTATATCCTCTTTTATGTAAAAGATTCGGGGATAGGAATTCCTGCTGATAAGATCGATGAGGTATTTGACAGGTTCAGAAAGCTTGACATGAATCCGGAAAAGCAATATTCAGGAGTGGGACTCGGCCTCTCTATCAGCAGAAAGATAATAGAGAACCTCGGAGGCCGGATCTGGGCTGAGTCAGAAGAAGGCAAATATGCTAAATTCATCTTTATTGTTCCTGTCGAAGAAGCCGAATAAATATTTTCACTATCTTCATCAATCATTCAATTTAAAAAATGGATTACGTTAAGGTTAATTATATCCTGGAACCAAACCTTGGCGAAGCTGCCGAAATCATGATGGCACAGCTTGGCGACCTTGGTTTTGAAAGTTTTATGGAAACAGAGACAGGATTTGAAGCCTATATTCCGGAAAAATATTTTTCTGAAGAGATGCCCAGCAACCTGTACATGCCATTCACTAATGTAAAATTCAATTACACTATTGAAAAAATTAAAGACCGCAACTGGAATAAAACATGGGAAGAGAACTTCTTTGAACCCATTGTAATCGGGAATGATGTGATGATACGCGGCTCTTTTCACAAACCGGATATCAAAGTAAAGTATGAGATTGTCATTGACCCTGAAATGGCATTCGGGACAGGGCACCACGAGACTACAGGCCTTATGATGCAACACCTTTTAGAACTTGATATCAAAGGGAAAAAAATACTCGATATGGGGTGCGGTACCGGAATACTCGGCATACTTTGCTCGAAACTGGGAGCCGCAAGCATTACAGGCATCGATATTGAAGAATGGGCATACAACAGTACTGTTGATAACTGTAAGAAAAATAACGTAACCAACATGACCATTATCCATGGAGATGCAAGCAATATTAAGGATACTGAGTATGATTTGATACTTGCAAATATTAACCGCAATATACTTTTGAATGACATACAGAAATATGTAAAAGTTTTAAAAAATGATGGGGTATTACTCCTCAGTGGTTTTTATGAATCTGACCTGCCCGTCATCAACGCTGAAACAAAAAATCAGGGATTATCCTACATTTCTTCAAAAAGTGATAACAAATGGGTAGCTTCAACGTATAGAAAATGGTAATTAAGATATTATTACTGTGATAAATGACCGGTGAATGAACAAGCGTTTACTCATACTTTTTCTATATATTCTCACTTTATTACCCGGATTTTCCCAGGTTCAAAAGTTCCCGGAAGAGGAGAATGCTTTTATTCAACAGGTTCTGGATAGATTTACGACAGTATTTGGGAAGAAGAAAGGAAAAGACATTTCAGAATATATTTTACAATTCTGGAACGATCCCGGCACAACCCCTGAATTAAAAAAACAGGTCATAGAAACATTTAATCTTTTAGCAATTAAAAGAGCAAGACCAAATCCGGATTACTACATATATCTTCAAACAGTAATATCTTTTTACACGTCAAAACACAAAGCAAAGAACTTCGACATTTGGCAGAATGCTATCATCGATATGCTGAAGAAGCCCCGTTTTCCGCTCCGGAACGTTATCAGACAAATAAAATTGACAAAAGATCTGGTAGAGAAAGATATCATCTTTTCTACTCCGTCGGTAAAGTGGGCATATACCTCTGATAATTTCACATACAGGTATGAAAAAGGTCACTTATCGATAAAACTTGATAAGACCGATCTGATATGCTATTCAAAACATGACAGTATACTGATCTACGATACTAAAGGGATTGCAGATATTGATTCAAAAAAATGGCTGGGCGATGAAGGCCGTATAACATGGGAGCGCTCAGGCTTCCCTGCCGAAAAGGTGTATTCCACATTCGGAAAATACAGGTTTGAAATGAACAAAGCCTATTTTCAGATCGATACCGTAAATTTTTACAACAAATACTATTTCAACAAACCTCTTAAGGGGAGATTGAAACATAAAGTCATGGTCATTCATAACTCCTCAGCCAGTATATATCCTAAATTCGACTCTTATGAACAACGATACAAAATAGAAAAGATACACAGCAACATAAACTATGAAGGAGGATTCTCACAATACGGGGCAAAATTCCTGGGCTCAGGAACCAATAAAAATCCTGCAACACTTACAATATTCAGGAATGACACGCTCTTCATCACAGCCAGATCATTATACTTCGCACTGCGTAAAGACCAGATATTGAGCAATGATACAGAGATATCAGTTAAACTCGATTCAGGTTTTATCTACCATCCAGGACTTATGTTCAAATTAATGGTGGAGACCAATGAAATACTTTTAATACGAAACGGTGAAGGAATGTCGCAAAGTCCGTTTTTCGATACATACCACAATGTAAGCATTGATGTGGAGGAAATTTCATGGAAGATGAATGAACCATGGATGAACCTTAAAATGGTACAGGGTGCTGCCGAGAATTATGCATTTTTCGAATCATTGAATTATTTCCGGGTAGATTTCTACAATCACCTCCAGGGCATGGATGCCATTCATCCGTTACAGGGATTAAAGAACTGCTCGCGTTATTTTGGGGGAAATCCGTTCACGGCAAAAGATTATGCGCAGTTCATGAGATTACCGGAACCCCAGATACGACAGCAGATAATGAAACTGGCATCATACGGTTTTATCGGCTACAACATGAACACTGATGAGATCGAGGTGCGTCAGCATTTGTATGATTATCTTCTTTTCCGTCTTGGTAAAAAAGATTATGATGTTATACGTTTCAACTCTGTGACTCCCGGAAAAACACCCAATGCCCAGCTTGATCTGAAAAACTTCGATATCAACCTTAATGGTGTCAAGAACATATCTATCAGTGATAACAAAAACATAATCTTCTTCCCTAAAAACGATAAACTGATCCTCAAAAAGAACCGTAACTTCCAGTTCGACGGCAGGGTTAATGCAGGAATGCTTAACATGTACGGAAACGGCTTTATGTTCTCATATGAGGATTTCAGCATAGAGATGAAAAATATAGATTCTCTGAAGATGAAAGTAGAGACAGGTCAACTCGATTACTTCGGAAAACCCGTACTGCATGATGTTGAAAACACCATTGCAAGCATGTCGGGAAAATTAAAGATCGATGAACCGGATAATAAATCGGGGATTAAGAACAACGATCAGTACCCGGTATTAACCAGTACAAAAAAATCATTTGTATACTTTGATAACAAATCCATACAAGAAGGTGCATACGACCGTGAAAAGTTCTATTTCACTCTCGAACCATTCGAAATGGACAGCCTGAATACTCTGAAAAAGAAGAATTTCGACTTTGCAGGAATATTTACATCCAACATATTTCCTGAATTTGAAGAGAACCTGACGATCAAAAAAGATTATTCTTTGGGATTCAAACGTAAAACACCGCCTGAAGGATATGACATCTATGGCGGCAAGGCTCATTTTACTGACTACATTGAGCTTAACGGTAAAGGATTGACCGGTAATGGTACACTGAAATATGTAACTTCTACAAGTGTGTCAGAAGAATTTACTTTCAGGCCCGACAGGGTATCGGGTATAGCACATGAATTTACCGTTGATAAACAGGCTGAAGGAGTTGTGTATCCTGATATTCAGTCAAAATTTGTAAGTGTAAATTACTATCCAAAAAAAGAAGAGCTCTATGCACAAAGTCAGGAAGAGTTCTTCAAAATGTTTAACCAGGAAGCACAGTTGAACGGTAATATACGTATCACACCTTTCGGAGCTGACGGGAAAGGACGTATTTTCATGTTACGAGGCAGTCTAAGTGCTCCAAAACTTACATTCAGCGATCATTCTGTTCTGGCAGATTCATCCAGTTTTAAACTTGTGGGTGAAAATGAGGAAGCCATCAAATTCTCAACAACAAATCTTATCTCCTCAAATGTTGATTTCGCAACCCGTGAAGGTGTGTTCACATCAATGGGAGAAGGCGACCCGGTTACTTTCGACGATAACAAATACATGGCCATCATAACCAAATTCTCATGGGACATGGATCTGAACAAGATATACATGGGTGCACGAGGATCGAAAGGAAACCTGTTCATCTCGCTTAACAGAAAGCAGGATTCACTGCAGTTTTATGTGCCGATCGCAGAATACGACATGGAAAAAACTCTGATCGTGGCAGAGGAGGTAAAATACATAAACGTGGCAGATGCCAAACTTGTACTTAAAAACGGACTTGTCTATCTGAGGGAAAATGCGGCAATGGATCCGCTCGACAGTGTTGTTATCGAAATGGGCGACACAGCAACCTTTACACACAGGATCTATGATGCAAAAGTCAACATACTTGGCAGATACGCATACAATGGTACCGGATATTACGATTATGTAAATGAAGATAACAAGACCAATACAATATACTTCCATTCAATAGAGGCTACAAGGAAAGGCCGTACTACTATGGCTGAAGGATTACTTTTGGAAACCAACATGTTCACGTTCAACTCTCATTTTGCATACAAAGGCAAGGTGTATTTCAACTCCAAAGAGCAGTTCCTTACCTTCGACGGAGGTGTACAGATGCTGCACAGATGCAGTCGTAAAGGACCTCAGAGATACATGAGGTTCAAAGCTGCTATCGACCCGCTTAAGATTGTTATTCCTGTGGCGGAAAAAACTGAAGACTTTGAACGTCAAAGAATTTACAAAGATTTCTTTATATCCAAAGACTCTGCTCATGTTTACAGCTCATTTATGGAAGGCAGGGAGTTTTACAGCGATATTCCGATAATCACAGGCAACGGTTATCTTACATACAACGAAACTGAACAATCATTTGATATAGCATCAATGTCTAAACTTGAACATCCTGACACGACAGGTACTTTACTGCGTTTCTCAGAAAAAGATTGTTCAATCATCGGTACCGGGAAACTTGACCTTGGAATTCCTTTAGGGCAGGTAACAACAAGGGTCTCAGGAACTATTATTGACAACAGGGATAAAAAGGAAATTTCCCTTTCAACCATGCTGGGAATCGACTTCTTTATGGATAACAAGACCATCGATATTCTTTATTCATCATTCATCAACTCAAGGGCTAATCTCTCAAGACTGTCGTCCGATATATTCACAAACCGGCTTTCAGAATGGACAGGGAAAGATGCAGCTGAAGGCATCAGTAAAAAACGTTCAATAATGGGAGCCCTCGATGGCCTTCCCGAGAATCTGGTAAACACTTTTACTTTTAGTAATATCGATCTGAAATGGAACAGTAAGAAACATTGTTACTATGCTGATGGTAAAGCAGACATCGCATTTATCAAGCAATTTGTGATCAATCAGATCGTCGATGTAAAAATGGAGATCACACGAAAAAGAAGCGGAAATTCCTTTGAGATGTTCATTAAGGCAGATAAAGATATCTGGTTTTTCTTCTCCTATAAGAACGGTATAATGTATACTCTGTCCTCAAACGGTGAATACAACACAGAAGTCCGTGAACTTGCACAGGAAAAGAGGAAGTTAAAATCACTTGGCGGCAATTCATACATCTACATGATATCTCCAAAAAGCAAAAAAGATAAGTTCCTCAAAGAGTTCGGAGTACGTAAAGCCCGTGTGAACAACCCTCTCGACAGGGATAATCTGTAAAAGGCAACGCTATCATCGGAATAAGATTAATTGATTTATGCAGTGAATATCCATTAAACAAACCGGGTATGGTTTACTTCAATTCAGGATATTTATCTGTCCCATCCGGGATCACCGGATGTGCAACAAATTAATCTGTGACTTTTATCGTAATTGCATCAAATTTTCTACCTTTGTATTTTTTAAAATCCAGGGAAAATTAAAGAGATAAGTAAAATCAATAAAACCACAGATACAGTGTCAGATACAAGATATGTATTCGTTACGGGAGGTGTTACCTCCTCACTCGGTAAAGGAATAATTTCGGCCTCTTTGGCCAAACTTCTGCAATCACGAGGCTATAAAGTTACCATTCAGAAACTTGACCCTTACCTGAATGTTGATCCGGGCACACTTAATCCATATGAACATGGCGAATGTTACGTCACTGTCGACGGTGCTGAAACAGACCTTGACCTTGGGCATTACGAGCGTTTTCTGAACGTTCATACCACACAGGCAAACAATGTCACTACCGGACGTATCTATCAGAATGTGATCAACAAAGAGAGAAGAGGTGATTTTCTCGGAAAAACAGTCCAGATCATTCCTCACATCACCGATGAAATAAAACGTAATATAAAAATACTCGGCACAAAGCACAATTTCGACGTTGTAATAACCGAGATCGGCGGTACTGTTGGCGACATTGAATCACTGCCTTACATCGAGGCAGTACGTCAGATGAAATGGGAACTGGGACCTAACAAGGTCTTAGTTATCCATCTCACACTTGTACCTTATCTCAAGTCATCAGGAGAATTGAAGACCAAACCCACACAGCACTCTGTTAAAGCACTGCTTGAAACAGGGGTTCAACCTGATGTTCTGGTACTGAGAACCGAGAAAAACCTCACACAGGATGTACGTAAAAAAGTGGCACTGTTTTGTAATGTTGACATCAAATCAGTGATCCAGTCCATTGACGTATCAACCATTTACGAAGTTCCTGTTAAAATGCAGGAGGAAGGCCTTGACGAGACCGTTCTGAGAAAGCTTGACCTGCCCATCGACACAAAACCCGAACTGAAAGAATGGAAAACATTCCTGTCGAAATTAAAGAATGCAAAAGAGGTTGTGAACATTGGTCTTATTGGTAAATATATTGAGCTGGCCGATGCATACAAATCGATCATCGAGTCACTTACTCATGCAGCAACCTACAACGACTACAAAGTTAAACTGCATCTGATACACTCAGAGCAACTGAATCATAAAAATGCAGAGAAAAAACTTGATGGCCTTGACGGTATCCTTGTTGCTCCCGGATTCGGGCATCGCGGAATTGAAGGTAAATTTGCAGCAGTGAAATTTGCACGTGAAAATGACATACCGTTCCTTGGTATCTGTCTTGGAATGCAGTGTGCCGTAATCGAGTATGCACGTAATGTACTGGGATACCAGGAAGCAAATTCAACCGAAATGGCAATAAACACTCCTTATCCCGTCATCGACCTGATGGAAGATCAAAAGAATGTAACCGATATGGGAGGAACAATGCGTCTTGGTGCTTACGACTGTAAGGTAAAAAAGGGAACAAAAGCATACGAAGCTTATCAGACAGAACTTGTACATGAGCGCCACCGTCATCGTTACGAGTTCAATAATGAATACCTGAATGCTTATGAAAAAGCGGGAATGATCGCATCAGGATACAATCCTGAGACAGGACTTGTTGAGATAATGGAGATACCTGATCATCCCTGGTTCGTTGGAGTTCAGTTTCACCCCGAGTACAGCAGTACTGTTCTGAAACCGCACCCCATATTTCTTGCCTTCATAAAAGCAGCGATAGAGAATAAAGGGAAAAGGTAAAAGGAGCATGGCAAAAGGGGATGACAACCCGGAATAAAAAACAGTTAAAAGTTAAACAATTCAACAAAAAAGTATATGGATAGAAATTCGATAACAGGAATAATACTCATCACTTTAATTCTGGCCTTTTTCTGGTGGATGAACAAACCTACCGAAGAGCAGTTGCGGGCTATGGAAAGACAACGCGATTCGCTCAAACAGGTGGAACTTGCTAAACTCGAAGCAGAGCAAAATGCTGCAACAACAGTAAAGGATACAGCAAAAGCTGCTGTAGTAACAAAAAAAGACACGGTAAAACAAAATGAACAGATAGTTCAGAAATACGGACTTTTTGCTGAAGCCGCCACCGGAAAGAACGAATTTATCACTTTGGAGAACAAAGAGTTAAAGGTCAAATTCTCAACTCAGGGTGGAAGGATATACTCTGTTGAGCTAAAGAATTACCTTACCCACGATAAAAAACCGTTGATACTGTTCTCAGGTGATGATAACCGTTTCGGTTTTACCTTTACTCATAATAACAGGGTATTTCATACGAACGATCTTTATTTCACACCCCAGAAAAAGGGGACGGATCAGATCGATTTTATTGTTAATGCAGGGGATGAAGGAAAGCTGATATTCTCATATAAGTTGCCTGAAGATGGTTTCATGGTGAACTTTGCCCTGAAGAGCGATAATCTTGAGAACATAATCACCACACAACGCGGCGGACTTGAACTGGAATGGAAACTTACTGTTCCCGCCCAGGAAAAAAGTCCGAGCTTTGAAAGAAGATACGGGGGTGTTTATTACAAATATTACCAGGATGAAGTTGACCACATAAATGCTAAAAATACAACCGAAGACCTTGTTACCAAGCTGAAATGGATTGCTTATAAGGATCAGTTCTTCTCTTCTGCATTCATTGCTCAGGAATTCTTCCTGAACGGAGCAGTAAAGGTTGAAGTTCCTGAGGACAGCGATGACAGAACCATTCTTTCTGCTGAAAGTTTCCTAAGCATACCGTACAAAGGTAACGGAACAAGTAATTTTACATTCTTTTTCGGGCCTAATGATTTCAAGATACTGAAAGCTTACAAGGACATAGACCTTCAAAAGCTTGTTTATCTCGGATGGGGATTCCTCCGTTACATCAACCTCGGAGTGATCGAGGTATTCCATTTCCTCGAAGGATTCATCAGCAATTACGGTCTTATCATTCTGATACTGACACTGCTTATCAAATTACTGCTGTTCCCGCTTACGTACAAATCGTACATGTCGACTGCCAAAATGAGGGTGCTTAAGCCTCAGGTTGACGCTATCAATGCCAAGATACCCAAGGAGAAGGCAATGGAACGTCAGCAGGCTGTTATGGCACTTTACCGTAAAGCGGGAGTAAATCAGCTTGGAGGATGTCTGCCTATGGTATTGCAGATGCCTATCCTGTTCGCGATGTTCCAGTTCTTCCCGGCATCTATTGAACTGAGACAGCAAAGTTTCCTTTGGGCTCATGACCTGTCATCTTACGACTCGATATGGACATTTAATTTCAACATCCCGTTTTACGGAAACCATGTTAGTCTTTTTACTCTGTTGATGACCATTACAAACGTTGTATACACACACATCAACCAGCAGATGACCCAGTCGAGTCAGCAAATGCCGGGAATGAAGGGTATGATGTACATGATGCCTGTAATGTTCCTGTTCTTCTTCAATAACTATGCAGCAGGTTTGAGTTATTACTACTTCATATCTACACTGATCACTATCGGTCAGACACTGCTTATCCGCAGATTTGTAGATGAGGAAGCCCTGCTTGCAAAACTGGAAGAGAACAAAAAGAAACCGAAGAAGAAATCCAAGTTCCAGCAACGTCTTGAAGACATGCAAAAGCAACAAAAGCAGACCAAGAAACGTCGATAATATTCATTCAGAAAAAGCTGTCATTCATTGGCAGCTTTTTTTATTATAAATTTCAGATTAAAGAATAAATATACTATATTAAATTCAAATTTTAAACAGCTTAATTCATCTGCCTTTTTATAAAATCCCCAAACCAAAAAATACCAAAACTCATGAAAAAGTTATTTCTTCTTTTCACATTTACCATATTTATAAATATGGCTCACGGACAAGCCATTTACGAAAGTGAACGCTATGTTCCTGAAACCGACCCACTGGTCCTGCAAAAAATCAAAGAATGGCAAAACATAAAATTCGGACTGTTAATGCACTGGGGTACTTACAGCCAATGGGGCATTGTCGAATCATGGTCACTGTGTCCCGAGGATTACGGATGGTGTGAACGTAAAAAAGGGAAGAATCCGGACAACTACTTTGAATACAAAAAGGAGTACGAAAATCTTCAGACAACTTTTAACCCGATAAACTTTAATCCTGACAAATGGGCTGAAGCGGCTAAGTATGCCGGGATGAAGTATGTGATCTTCACCACAAAGCATCACGACGGTTTCTGCATGTTCGACACTAAGTATACCGATTACAAGGTCACTTCCGATAAATGTCCTTTCCATTCCAACCCGAAAGCTAACATTGCAAAAGAGATATTTGATTCATTCAGGTCAAAAGGGCTCTGGACAGGAGCATACTTCTCAAAGCCCGACTGGCATTGCCCGTACTATTGGGACCCGTACTTCCCTCCTCTCGAC
>JAOZOF010000279.1 GCA_029933425.1 Marinilabiliaceae bacterium | reverse complement strand
GCAAATGAGATGCCCGAAGAAAAAGGTCTGTAGCGCTGATTGGTTAAATTTTCCATTCCCATGGTCAGAATAAAACTGTCACTTAATCGGTACAGGCTTTTAATGTTGAGAGTATACCAGTGGGGAGAATAAGGATTCCCGTCGGGATCTTTTGCATACATGTAATCTTTCGACTTTTCGGATGGCGGCATTTGGGAGTAAGGCACCCTGCCATTGTAAACTGCATAAAGATCAATTTCCAGGTGGTTGTGTGAATAGATAAGATGAGCATTGCCAAAAACCGGAGTGTTATGTCTCATGGATTCTGTCCCTCCGTCTTCAGTTTCTTCCGTTCCTTTCATATAGTTGAATCTTGATGAAAAAGTAAGGTTGAGCGGCAGTTTCCATTCTATACCTGCCTGAATGCCGTAAACTTTTGCTTTCGATGCATTTTGAACAGCCTGCACCCGGCTCATCTCGCCGTCGTACATAATGCTGTCCTGGCCATTAAACATGTAGTTACGCCTTACCATCGCATTAAAAAGGATTGTGTAGTATGCCGACAGGTCAAATTTGAATTTTTCACTGAATATCTTTGAAATGCCTATCTCATTGTTCAGTGAATACTCTGATCTCAGGTCGGGATTAGGGACAACAACGCATCCGGGTTCAGAATCAAAGACCTTGCCTGCATCATCGATATTGGGAGCTCTGAAGCCTGTTGAAATATTTGCCATTAGCTGCATGCTTTCATCAGGATTGTGAATTATTCCCAGGCTTCCTGTGGGTGCACCTGTGCTGATATGGGCATTGCTGAACGGAAAATTGTAGAAACGTTGGTCGAAATCAGCATTAAGTACTATGTAGTTGTATCTTGCTCCTGCCCTGAGGCTTGTTCTCGGGGTTATTTTCCGGAAGAAGTCTGCAAACAGAGCAATGGAATTCCATGTAGAACCGTCAGGGTAACGTGGTGCGGCAGGCATTTTTATCGATGTCACAATGTTTTCATCGTTAGCTTTTGAGCCAACAAGATTAAAAATGTACTCAGTGCCATAGACGAGTCTGTTTCTGCTGTTGAATTTCTTTTCAAGATCAAGGTTAAGGTTAAGTGCATTCACTGTTTCATTCCTGTTATTTTTTGAATCATCGTTCAGTTTCCTTTTGTGACGGCTTTCTTTAAATTTTTGCCATGCAACATGAACGATAATTTTATCATAAGCAGCGGTGTGTTTATTGCCCGAAGCATGAAAATGGTTCATCATCCATATCTGGGGCCCGTAATACCACTCTGCATATTTCAGTTGATCATTTCTGATTTGAAGCAGCCTGTCGTATCTCGGGTAATTACCTGTCGTCGAATAGTGAAGATCATAGTTCAGCATCCAGCCTTTATCCGTCTTGTAACTTATTTTCTGCATCAGGTTCAGTTGCTGATATCCTGAAGGTATCTGCAGTTCCGGATCGGCATTTTGAACAACTGTATCTCTGTTATCCTGCCTGACAACATATCTGTTTCGCAGATAATCATCAGGACCGTATTTTCCCATCTTCATATCGCTGAATCCGGAATAAGTGATACTTGTTACAAATCCCCATTTTTTTAATCCGCAGTTAATATCAAAATGACCGGTCATTTCATTGTCTGCTGATGAATATCTTGCTGCTGCATGCATTTTAACATCCGGAGTTCCTGTTGACGATATTTCCGGGTTCAGGGTAAAAAAACTCATTACGCCGCCAATGGCATCGCTGCCGTAAATTATTGATCCCGGCCCGAAAATAACTTCTGTGTTATTTATAGCGAAGGGGTCGAGAGATATCACGTTCTGTAAATTGCCGCTGCGAAATATTGCATTGTTCATTCGGATACCGTCAACAGAGATAAGCACCCGGTTAGCTGCAAAGCCTCTTATGACAGGACTGCCCCCGCCAAGCTGACTTTTTTGAATGAACACTTCGCCTGTTTCCCCCAGCATATCGGCAGTGGTTTGGGGATTCCGGATCATTACATCTCTCGGCTTGATCGATGTTATCTTGTTAGGAACATTTCTTTTGTTTTGTTCCCAGCGGGTTGCGGAAACAGTTGTCTCGTCAAGTGTGATGGGGTTTTGTTTAAGATAGATGTTAAAGTCTTTTTGCTTTAAACTGTCATAGCTGATAATTACGGTTGAATATCCTATGAATTTGATGTAAATGCTGTCGCATGATCCAAAACCGGAAATATCTGCTTTCCCATTTATGTCAGTCGCAGTACTCACTTTATTATCACTGCAAAAAATATTTGCCATTGATATAGGTTCATGAGTTATCTCATCTTTCAAAATAAGTTTTTGTGCATGCATATTGATCGACAGCATGTACAGTATGAAGATGAAAAGTAATATTTTAAAAGATAAAACAGCTTTGCCGGGTCTGAACATTACCAATGGTGTGATAGTTGTATTCTTAATTTCTACTCATCGAAGGTGGGAATGAGGTTTCTGTCGTTCCTCTTCGTTTGTTCGGAACGTGATCCATGTTAAACATCAGAACACCGCCTTTAAGCAGATTTTCGTGAGTAATGAAATTCTTGTTGTAATTTTCGTTGTTGAATTTTATGTTTTTTACATAGAAGGCTTTTTTGCTGTTGTTCTTTGAAATTATTTCAAGCTTTTTACCGTTTGGCAATTTTAGTATTGCTTTATCGAACAACGGGCTGCCTATTACGTACATTGGCTGTCCCGGGCATACAGGATAGAATCCCAGGGCACTGAAAACGAACCATGCGGATGTTTGTCCGTTATCCTCATCGCCGCAATATCCATCAGGGGCGGGAGTGTAAAGCCTGTCCATTACCTGACGTAGCCAGTATTGCGCTTTCCATGGCTCACCTGCATAATTGTACAGATAGATGAAGTGCTGAATTGGCTGATTTCCGTGTGCATATTGTCCCATGTGCATTATCTGCATTTCACGTATCTCATGTATGGGAAAGCCATAGTACGAGCAGTCGTATACGGGAGGCATTGAAAAAACTGAGTCCATCATGGCCACAAATTCCTGCTTGCCATCCATAAGGTCTATTAACCCCTGAATATCATGAAATACCGACCATGTGTAGTGCCAGCTGTTTCCTTCCGTGAATGCATCACCCCATTTGAACGGATTAAAAGGTGACTGAAATGTTCCGTCTTCATTTTTACCCCTTATTAATTTTGTTTCAGGATCGAAAAGGTTTTTGTAGTTCATGGCACGTTTAGCAAATAGCTGGATCTCATCATCCGGACGCTTAAGTTGTTTTGCAAGTTCCATTATGCAAAAATCGGCGTAAGCGTATTCCAGTGTTCTGGCAGCATTTTCGTTGATGCCTACGTTGTAAGGTATGTATCCCAGTTTGTTGTAGTAATCGGCACCATATCTTCCTGTGGATGTTACTTCTTTGTTATATCCTTTAGTATTCTTGACCATGGCTTCATAAAGGGTCTCAATGTCATAACCTCTTATTCCTTTAATGTATGCATCGGCAATCAGGGAAGCCGAGTTTGACCCTATCATGCATGCCCTGTGTCCCGGACTGGCCCATTCGGGTAACCATCCGCTCTCTTTGTAAGTGTTTACAAGCCCCTGCATGATGTGCGAATCAAGCTCGGGATACATCAGTGTGAAGAACGGAAATACCGCCCGGAATGTATCCCAGAATCCGTTGTCGGTGAACATGTATCCGGGAAGTACCTTTCCGTTATACGGACTGTAGTGAACTATTTCACCCTTTTTATTTATTTCATAAAATTTTCTCGGGAAAAGAAGCAGACGATACATGGTTGAATAAAATATTCGTTTTTGGTCGATTGTGCCTCCCTCAACAATTATTCTGCTCAATTCATTTTCCCATGCTTTATGAGCTTTCTCTTTTATTTTATCGAAAGAATCACTTCCTATTTCCTGCTTCAGGTTCAGTTCTGCCTGCTCCGGACTTATGAAAGAAGATGCGACCTTCACGTTTATTTTTTCTCCTTTTTTCGTTTTGAAGTGTAGTACGGCTCCTACGTGATATCCTTCCTGCTCTTTAGAGTTTTGTGTATAGTCATCTCCGTTCCAGGTGCCTGTGCTTTCAAAATCTTTATCGAACATTGCAACAAAATAATTTTTGAAATTTGACGGTACGCCTCCTGAGTTGTTCTTACAATACCCGATAACTTTCCTCTCTTCGGGGATTATCTCAACCATTGAACCCTGGTTAAAACCATCGATCAAAACATAGGCAGAGTCGGTATCAGGGAAGGTGAAACGGAATATGGAAGCCCTTTCTGTGGGAGTTAACTCCGCAGTCACGTTATAATCGGCAAGGTAAACACTGTAGTAAAAAGGTTTTGCTTTTTCTGCTTTATGCGAAAACCATGAAGCGCGTTCATCCTCTTTGAATTTCAATTTGCCTGTTACGGCCATCAGGCTGAAGGCTGCATAATCGTTTATCCATGGGCTTGGCTGATGTGTCTGTTTTATTCCCCTTATCTTTTTTGCATCATATCTGTACATCCATCCGTCACCCATTTTACCCGTTTGGGGAGACCAGAAGTTCATTCCCCAGGGTAATGCAATAGCCGGATAAGTGTTGCCGTTCGACAAGGAAAAATCAGACTGAGTTCCCATTAAAATATTTACGTATGTTGTAAGGTCACGGTCTTCTATTTCCTTTTCATGTCTTGATTCACATGAGTTCAGCACTCCTACGGAGAGTGTCATAATGAAAAAAAATATTGATCTTGACATGATGATTGATTTATTTGAATTAAATT
>JAOZOF010000059.1 GCA_029933425.1 Marinilabiliaceae bacterium | reverse complement strand
TTATCTCAGTGATTCCGGCGGGACTCGAACCCACAACCTCCTGGGCCGTAACCAGGTGCTCTATCCAATTAAGCTACGGAACCGTTGTCATTTTTTCAAATGCGGTGCAAATATAGGGAAAAATTATTTATTCAAACAATGAGAATGATGAAAAATATTTGCTCGGATACAAGAAAGGCAGAAGATATATTCCGTTAATCTTCTGCCTATATATACCAGTTTTTAACCCCTGATGCAAATCTGTTCTATTCTATTTTTAAATTTTCTGGTATTGCTCTGATATTAACAGCTTCTGTCGCTGCGGAGTCAGGTATATTATCGTATACATAAGTATATTCTTTATCCAATGTATAATCACCATTCTCGTCAATGGCACGAAGGATGAAGTTAACACTGTCTTTGCCTTCTTCCTGTAAGCTTTTCAGATCAATAGAAATAAAACCTGTCAGAAGTGTTCCCTTAGATTGATCACCATTCTTGTTATGACGTAATTCCAGGATAGGAGTTCCTTCAGGTGTTGCAGGGTTGTCTGTATCGGAAACAACATTGATGAAATGAACGATCCAGGGAGCTCCCTCGTACTTGAAAAATATGTTGAGGTAATTATTTGCAATCCAGATGTTCTCATCAGGGTTTCTTACCCATACAGGGTCATGGCCTATAGAGTCGGCATTCTCGGGTGTCAGTATAAAAATACCTTTTGTCAGAATATCTTCGAAAAGGTTAATTTTAACATAGTAATCGATATCTGATCCTGCTTCACCGTCTCCCAGTATTGTGTAGTTGACCCAAAGCCTGTCACCGTTTTCCAACGGGTATCCGGGAACCGCATTTGCCGATGGAAACAATCTGTCACCTCCATCGGTAACAACGATAAAGCCATCATTATCTCCTTCTATATTGCCGATAGTTATCCAATAATTATCCAATGAATAATCGTTATCATTATTACATCCGGCAATAAAAAGATTAATAAAAATAAGCAATAAAATCAATCTCCCTGATTTCATAATTTTTCCCCTTTAAAACTTAAATAATTTATATGTGAATTTATTTCCCATTTTCTTTTCATATAGACGAACATATTTAATAAAGGTTGCGTATACGAAATAAAAAAATTACACATAAACGTTAGTTGAAAAAATAATTATGTTTTTGTCGTTGTTTTTTTGTTATTAAAGTCAAGGGGATTATTTTTGATACTTCATAAAAAATGAGGGTATGAGGAGTTGTGTAACATTGTTCTTAGTTTTTTTGTTTGTAGCGGTTTTTGGACAGGAAAAGAAGGATCAGGAATTTTTACCGCCATTGAAGATCAAACCGGTTGTGAGTGGCAGTTTTGGCGAAGTACGCCCGAATCATTTTCATTCGGGGCTTGATCTGGCAACAAACGGAAAAACCGGATATCGTGTTTACAGCCCGGACGATGGTTTTGTTGCAAGGATAAAAGTATCTCCTGTGGGATATGGAAAAGCTTTGTACATTCAGCATCCTAACGGTTACACAACGGTTTACGGGCATCTGGAGCGCTACTCAAAGCGAATAGACTCCCTGGTACGTCACAGACAATATGAGAAGCATTCGTATGCAATAGAACTCTTTTTCAAGAAAGATGAGATCCCTGTTAAAAAAGGTGAGGTAATTGCTTATACAGGAAATTCAGGCAGTTCAGGTGGTCCGCATTTGCATTATGAGATACGTCGGACAGCTTCACAAAAACCCATGGACCCGCTTTTATTCAGGAGCGATGTTAAGGATGATGTAAGACCGAAGATACAAGGATTGAAGATATACCCGTTAGACAGTAATTCACGTGTTGAGGGTAAACATAAGGCAAAGTACCTTTCTGCCGTGTACTATGATAAACAATATCATCCGAAAGGTCAGAATATTATTAAGGTTTCCGGCAAGGTAGGAGTGGGCATTCAGGTTCTGGATTATTTTTCCGACAGTTGGCGTAAATGCGGAGTGCGTTCAATAGAACTGTATGTTGACAGTCAAAAAGTTTTCATGTCTGATGTATCGACCTTTTCTTTTGCCGAAACACGATATGTGAACAGTTTGATGGATTATGCCGAAAAGAGGCATTCGGGAAGAGTGATACAGAAAAGCTTTGTTGAACCTAACAATAAACTGAGCATCTATAAAAAACTGGAAAATAAGGGTGTTATCGATCTTGATCCTGGCGACAAGCATGAAATTCGATATGTTGTCAGGGATGCGACAGGGAATAAGTCTGAGATGACATTTCTGCTCAAAGGGGTTGATTATCCTAACGATCAGCCTGCAGCAGAAGAGGAAGAGGATATGAAATTAATATCATGGGAAAAGCCTTTTAAATTTGAATCGAATGGAGTTAGTGTAAGTATCAGTTCAAAGTCCTTCTATACTGATGTACCGTTTTATTTCGAAGTAGATGATGATTCAAGTTCTTTTCTGACACCTGTTTATGTTATCGGCAGAGATGATGTTCCGGTACAAAAATACTTTACCGTTTCCATTACGGTTCCTGATACTGTTTTTGTTCCGGAGGATAAGCTGTTGATAGCAGGGGTTACATCAAAGGGTAATCCGTATAGTCTGGGCGGAAAATATGAGGATGGTAAGGTTAGTGTAAGAACCAGGAATTTCGGAAAGTTCACATTGTACTACGATACTGTTCCTCCGGTTGTAAAACTGTACAAAGCACCTTCAGGGCTGAATTACAGATCAAGAAAAACGATAGGTGTAAAGATATACGATAAGATGGCCGGAGTGAAAGATTACGATTGTTACATTGATGATAAGTGGGTGCTTTTTGAGTATGATGCCAAAACGTATAAACTCACCGGGTATAAAGATCATTTTCCAAAGTTTAGCGGGGGAAAACATAAGTTGAAAATAGTTGTAACAGACGGCAGAGGCAACAGAACGGAAAAAGAATATGAGATAGTGCTTTAGCCGTTAGGTCCGGGGATAGAATTTATGACTCCCTGTTCCCGTATGGAAATTTATTTCTTACTGTTAACGGGAATTGTGAATAGCTATAAATTTTTATCTTTGTCGGGTTAAGTTTTTATTTTTTTTATGATTAGAAAGAAAAGTTTATCATTTTATATATTCCTGATCGTATTCACCTTTGATCTGTCGGCTCAGATAAATACTGACAGAATGTTGGCTATCGGGCGTAATGCCTTGTATTTTGAGGATTATGTTCTTGCTATCCAGTATTTCAATAAGATCATCAGGGTAAAGCCGTATCTTGCTCAACCCTATTACTTCCGAAGTATTGCCAAGTACAGTCTGGATGACTACAAGGGAGCCGAAGAAGATATTAAGAAAGCTCTTGACATAAACCCCTACCTTGTTAATGCTTACAATCTTTATGGAATAATCAAGCAGAAAGAGGGTGATGCCGAAGAAGCGATCAATATTTATTCAAAGGGACTGGCCATTGAACCTGAGAATATTAATCTTCTTATTAACAGGGGGAACAGCAAGATGTCGCTGAAAAAGTATAAAGAGGCGATCGAAGATTACAACAAAGCCCTCAAAAACAATCCGAGTCTTCTGAGTGCACGACTTAACAGAGGTATGGCCTTGGTGAATGAAGGCGACACTGTGGCTGCCATTAAGGATTTCAGCTATGTGATCAAGATCAACCCCTATCTGCCTGATGGTTTTGCAAGCAGAGGAATACTCTATTATCAGAAGAATGAATTTGAGAAGGCTCTTGCCGATTACAACAAGGTTATTGAGCTTTCACCCGATGAACCTTCATTTTACATGAACAGGGGTGTCATACGTTATCAGCTTGATTCTTTGAGAGGAACACTTGCTGACTTTGACAAGGTGATCGAGCTTGATCCTAAAAATGCCATGGCTTACGCCAACAGGGGGATACTTCGTGCTCAGGTGGGGGATTACAATCATGCTATCGAGGACTTCTCCCGTGTGCTGGCGCTTGATCCGTCGGACTTGCTGACATTGTACAACAGAGGTTTATTGTATAATCAGATAGGTGAGTACGGGAAGGCAATAGAGGATTTCAATATCGTTGCAGAGAATTATCCTGATTTTGCACCTGTTTATTATTCTCGTGCGCGTGCCAAGCAAAAACTAAACGATCTGAAAGGATTTACTGAAGATTACAACACCGCTATGAAGCTTGAAGCGGATAAACGTAACCAGAGTGATAAGGACCTTGCTTCGAACAAATCCGGACCGGGAAAGGATTCCGGAGATGACAAATCAGATAAGTCCGGGAAGAAACAGCCTAAGGCAACCCGAAAAAAATCGGATAAGGATATCCGGAATTACAATAAGATCGCCGTTCTTGATGATTTTGGTTCGGAAGAGGTGGAAGAGGAAGTGCCGACAACCATTCGCGGAAAGGTACAGAACAGGAATATCATAATAGACATGGAGCCTGTTTTCGGTCTTTCATTCTATTCGGCTGATTCACTTATGGTACGAAACCAGTACTACGAGCCGGCGGTAGAGAAGTTCAACAATAAAAGATTGTTCCCTGCTAAGCTAAAGATCACGAACCGGGAGGCTGAAGCTGAAGGATATAAGGCTCTTGAATATTTCAAACAGATAAAAATATTCACCGATAAAATAGATAAGGACAGTTGTGGATATGAATGCTATTTTATCCGTGGGATACTTTACGGTCTTGTAATGAATTACAACAATGCAATTATGGATTATGATGCTGTGCTTAAACATGATCCTGATGATATACTTACACTGTTCAACAGGGCTTATGTGAGATATAAGATGGTTGAGGTGATACGTGCCATGGAAGAGGATTCGCCTTCACCCCAGCATATAAATCTGAAAACAACTTCAAATATTGCTCCGAAAGGCGGAACTAACATGCCGGCACCGAAAGAGAAAAAAGTTGAGCAGATACTCGATTATCAATACATTCTTGATGACTTGAACAAGGTGATAGAGTTAAGCGGATCATTTGAATTTGCATGGTATAACAGGGGTATTGTAAAAGCAATATTAAAAGATTACGAAGGTGCTATATCTGATTTCACCAAAGCAATAAATATCAATCCCGATTTTGCCGAGGCATATTTTAACAGAGGTCTGACAGAACTTTATCTGCAAAATGAAGACAAAGGGATAAAGGATCTCAGTAAATCGGGCGAACTCGGACTGATCAAGGCATACAGCGTGATAAAACGTTACATGGAGAGGAAGAAAAGAGAGAAGTAGCCGGTATTCAGTAGGCAGTAACCAGTAAGCTAACAACCAAGAACCTAACAACCAACAAACAAACAACCAAGATGTCCTCTGAAACCATCGATACCAATAATCCTGAATTTCAGGACGCCTATAAGTTGATCCAGTACACAAATACTTCGGTATTTCTTACTGGCAGGGCAGGTACGGGAAAGTCCACGTTTCTGAGGTACATTGTTGAGCATACGCATAAAAAAACCGTTGTGATTGCGCCCACGGGGATAGCTGCCATAAATGCCGGTGGTGTCACAATACATTCTTTTTTCAAAGTCCCGTTCAGGCCTATCTTACCCGATGATCCAGATCTGTCAACAAAGGACAATAAGATCTACGATTTTCTGAAATACCGGAAGTCGCATGTTAAACTGATCAAAGAGATGGAGCTTCTGATCATCGATGAGGTTTCAATGGTACGGGGCGATCTGCTTGATTTCATCGATAGGGTATTACGGGTTTATACCAAGAACTACAATCAGCCTTTTGGCGGTAAACAGCTTCTGATGGTTGGCGATGTTTTTCAGCTTGAACCTGTGGTTACTCGCGATGACCGTGATATTATCCGACGGTTTTATGACTCGCCGTTCTTTTTCTCTGCAAGGGTCTTTAAGCAAATCCCTCTGGTACAGGTAGAACTTAAAAAGGTTTACCGTCAGAATGAGGTTGAGTTCGTTCAGCTTCTCGATAAAATACGGTTGAAAAAAGCATTACACGAGGATATCAACAGGATCAATCAGCGCTATGATCCTTCTTTTTCGCCTCCTGCAGGAGAATTTTACATAACTCTAGCCACAAGGCGAAATACTGTGAATTACATTAATGAGACCAAACTGGATGAGCTAAAGGGAGAGGAGTATGTTTTTGAAGGGGAGATCAAGGGAGAATTTCCTGAATCGGCTCTTCCTACTTTACAGAATCTGGTTCTGAAGAAGAATGCCCAGGTCATGTTCGTTAAGAACGATCAGGATAAGCGTTGGTACAACGGTAGTCTGGGAAGGGTGGAGGAGATTGATGATGATGGAATTAATGTGCGGCTTGAGAGTGGAGAGATGCATTTTGTTGATAAAGAGGTGTGGCGAAATATCCGGTACAAGTACGATGAAAAGAACAATCGAATAATAGAGGAGGAGTTGGGTTCATTCACGCAATATCCCCTGAAACTTGCCTGGGCGATCACTGTGCATAAGAGTCAGGGACTAACATTCGACAGGGTACTGATTGACTTCTCCGGCGGTGCATTTGCCGGCGGTCAACTTTACGTTGCACTCAGCCGCTGCCGTACCCTCGATGGTATTGTACTGAAAACACGACTTTCGCTGCGTGATATGATAGTGCAGAATGAGGTGATAGATTTCGCTAAAAGAGCAAATGATAAAGAGCTGATAAATCGTCAGCTTGAGAATGCCGAGGCTGATAACCTGTATATTCAGGCTTTGCGTGAATTCCGTTCAGGAAATATTCAAAAGGCTGTTGAGAATCTCGGGGATGCAACGGCAAAGCGGAACGATCTGTCAAAGAAGAAGGTTCAACGATTTATCTCTGTACAACTGTCAAAAATAGAGAAACAAAAAAATGAGATCTTAGAACTCAGAAAAGAGCTTAAAGAGCAGCGGAAAAGTGTAGAGAAATTTGCCCGTGAATATTTTCTTATGGCCAATGACTGCATTGTTCAGTTCAAGGATAAAAGTGCGGCAATTGCCAATCTGAACAAAGCTATTGAATTGGATCCGGAATTCTTTGATGCCATCTTGCGCCGTGCAGATATCCGGGTGGAAACAGGCGAATACAAAAAGGCTGAAAAAGATTACATGAAAGCTGTTTCACTTAACAAACGATCATTCAAAGCATACTACCACCTCGGACGTACTCAACTGTTGCTGAAAAAGCCGGAAAAAGCTTTTAACAACCTTCTTATTGCAAGTACCATTAAAAAGAAAAAGCCTGAAGTGTTCTATTATCTTTCCGAGGCATGTCGTAAAATGGGCGATGACGATGAAGCTCACAGATATCTTGAAATTGCCATTACTCTTGGATGGGAAGAGGAGGAGGATATTTGATCTGCGATTGCAGATTTGTGAAGTAACCCGTGATCAGTGTCTTGGTCAACGATAATTTGTGAGTTGATCTTTCCTCTAAGGAAAACAGCACCCGTTTTTATGAAAATTACATTTGTTTTAACCTAACCTTAACTTAACTTTAACTTTGAGTAAGGAGATAAAAGGTTAACTTTGATACAGAGATAATTAAAATTCTGTGATCATGAAAAAAAAGCTTGAATTAATCGTGTTAGTGATCTTTTCTGTTCTTCCTTTTGGAATGAATGCACAACAAACAGGTAAAGATCTTAAAGTTGGAGACAAAGCACCTCAGTTTTCTGCTAAAGATGACTTCGGAGATGTCTGGAAATCGAACAAGGCAGAGAGAAAGGAATTGCTTGTTGTCTATTTTTATCCTGCTGCCATGACCGGAGGATGTACAAAACAAGCATGCAATTATCGCGATGAATATGAAACGCTCGATGATGAGGGAGTTGAAGTTATCGGCATCAGCGGTGATTATCCTGATGGTTTAAGGATCTTCCGCAAGGCTAATAATCTTAATTTTACTTTGTTGTCCGATCCGGAAGGAAAAATAGCCCGGTTGTTTGGTGTTCCTGTTAAAAACGGAGGCGAGATAGAAAAGGAAGTTGATGGCAAGAAAGTAAAACTAAAGCGGGGAGTAACCCTGGACCGTCAGACTTTTATAATCGGTAAAGACGGAAAAATCAAATATATTAACAGATCAGTAAGGCCTGAAGAGGATAGTAAAGAGGTTGAGCAAGTGATAGATAAGCTGTTGAATAATAACTAGTCGATATTGGGTTTTCCGCAGAGGAAAATAAAAAAAAGTCCGTCAGCTCAAAGAGACGGACTTTTTTGTTCAGATAAAACATTGATGTGTTTTACCTTTAACCTGAGGCATAAATCAACCCTAAAACTCTACTTTTTTTGCCCAGGCTTTTTTGTTCATTGTTACTACAAGGTAATAAGGTGCAGACACGCTGTCCAATTTGTATTTTATATTGATCTTGTCAGAATTCTTGAATTTCTTCGAATCCACGGTTTTACCGTTCTTGTCAATCAAAGTGACAGTTGATTTGCCTTTTTCCGGCAGGTCTGCTTTAATATCGATATCCAGCTCATCTGTTTTGTCGGTTTTCTTGCGGTTGATATTTATATTCTCATTTTTGAACTCCAATGGTTCAGATGAGAACATATCGGTGGAGAAACCTGCTTTTTTCAGAATATGAAGATCGGAAACGGGAACAGATGAAAGGTTGTCTGCTTCATCTTCATCACCTTTGATCACAAAACTGCCTTTAGTAGCGTCGGATGAAATTATCAGGCGATGTTCTGACGAATCACCTGACCCGTCATTAAAACCTGTGACAACAACGTTTTTAACTACTGTGCCATCGGCAAGTGTATCGATCTCCACTTTCATGTCCATATTCACGTTCATCATCTTGTTTATAACAGAATCAGGAGGGATCATACTTTTAAAGAATTCATCGTCCATGTTTATCGAGAACATTGAGATATTCTCCTTCATGGAATCGAGCTTGATCGCCATAACACGCATAACACTGTCGATGTTGCTTCTTTGGGTTCTCATAAGGCTGTCTATTTTGCCCTGAACATTTGTGAGATCTTCATCGAAAAAGAGAGCAAAACCTTTGGGATTGTTCAGGGTGTCAACGACCATGGAAGCAGAATCACCGTTTTGTGTGATCATGATGACCTTTGATTGTGCCGAAAGGGGCAACAGGCTTGTCGCAAACAACAAAAAAATACTGAGAAAAGATTTAGAGGTTTTCATAAAATAGGATTTTAAATTATAGAGTAAAGCTACTAACACATTGTGTGGTTTGTGGTTAAGGTCCGGTTAAAAAGAGTTAAAGAAAGGTTAAAGTTGTATTCTTGATTTTTAATTTAAAGTATATTTATGCTGAATTTGAAACAGGTATTAGCCGGGGTTAAAAACCATGAAGCAAAAATCACTGATAGGGATCATTATTTTGATGAGCATTTCAATGCTGGGGATCGTTGTGGCTCAGTATCTATGGATAAGTAAATCTATCAGGATACAGGAAGAGAAGCTGCAAAGCGCAGCGTATGCCGCAATTAACAATGTTTCACGCAGAATAGATAATGAACTGTCGGCAAAATACATCATAGGGCAGTTCTACTATTCACCACCACAGGTGGTGACCAAAAACAGCAGGGTTGAGGCAAGTGTGCAGATAATCAGCAGCTCGAACGATACCATTAAGCAGAACATTGTCAGAGGTTCCATCAACACCGGTGATACAGTCATCACATTTAACAATAATGACCTGTTGACTCTTGATCGTGACAGCAATATCCTGAACAAGGTCGAATATGCCATGTCGAGGCTTCAGAACTCGCTGAGACACGAAAGGGACAGTCTGCTTCAAATGCAGTCGATGACTGGAAGCAATAAGATCGCAAGGGTTATTGAACGTTTGTCGTACGAATATCAGACCCGAGAGATCCCGATTTGGGAAAAACTGAATTACATTAGTCCGAAAGGAATAGAGCAGCTTATCAGATATGAACTGAACAACGCCGGTATTCTTACCGGTTTTGAATATGCTGTGGTCGATAATTTCAGGAAGATAGTTCCGAAATATCATTCAAAGAATTTCAGTACTGTTAATTGGGAAAAAGAGTTGCCGGTGATAGTTAATCTATTCCCGAACGACATTATCACAGGATGGGCTCCGTACAAGCTTGTGGTACTGTTTCCCGACATAAATACCTATCTGTACAGATCGCAGGCAGGTATGCTGATATTTTCACTTCTCTTCACTCTGTTCATCCTTATAACCTTCTTTATCACCATCAGGATGATCCTTTTCCAGAAAAAGGTTTCGGAGATAAAAACGGATTTTATAAACAATATGACGCATGAGTTCAAAACGCCCATAGCTACCATCAGTCTGGCTTCCGATAGTATCAATAATGAAAAGATAATTCATAATCCTGATATGATACGTTCGTTCCTGAAGATCATCAAAGAGGAGAACAGTCGGATGAACAGTCAGGTTGAAAGGGTTCTGCAGATGTCGTTGATCGAGAAGAAGGATTTTACGATAGTTAAATCGGATATCGATATTCATCATCTGATAACAAATGCGATAGATAAGATAAGTTTGCAGTTGAGTGAGAGAGGCGGAGAGATAAAGAAAGAGCTTAATGCAGAGAAACCGAAAATCTCAGGTGATGAGATACATCTTACAAATGTTATCGTTAACTTGCTTGAAAATGCTATCAAATATTCGAAAGATAAACCTGAAATCATGATATCTACTGCTGATCATTCTAAAGGGATATTGATATCTGTTGAAGATAAAGGGATAGGAATGTCGAAGGAGCAACAGAACAGGATATTTGATAAATTCTTCAGGGCTGAGGGCGGTAATGTGCACAATGTGAAAGGATTCGGGCTGGGGCTGAGCTATGTGAAGGCTGTGATTGATGCCCATAACGGTGAGATAAAGGTTGAAAGCAGGAAAGATTCCGGCACAAAATTCACTATCTTTTTACCTGAAAAATAATTGAGAAATGGAAAATAACAGAATATTTATGGTTGAAGATGACCGTAACTTCGGTACGGTGCTTAAATCATACATGGAGATAAACGGTTTTATCGTAACCTGGGTGATGGACGGTAAGGATGCTATACGTGAGTTCAGTAACGGGGAATTTGACATTTGCATTCTTGATGTAATGCTTCCCAATATTGACGGTTTCACCATTGCAAGGGATATCAGGGAAATGGATAAGAGCATACCGCTGATATTTCTTACAGCAAAGACACTCAAGGAAGATATTCTTGAAGGGTTCAATATCGGCGCTGACGATTACATTACAAAACCGTTCGATTCGGAGATACTGATACTTAAAATAAAGGCTATCCTGAACCGTCATTCTGAGGCTGCCGGTGAATCAGAGCCCCGGGAGTTCAATATTGGCGGAGTGAACTTCGATGCAGACTACCGTAAACTAACATTCCCCGATAACACCGTGATACAACTCTCTCCCAAAGAGTCGGACCTGTTGCGGATGTTATGTGTGGAGAAGAATAAGATACTTCCGCGCGAGAAGGCACTGAAAACAATTTGGGGTGACAATAACTATTTCACGACCCGGAGCATGGATGTTTATATCACGAAACTGCGCAAATATTTTAAGAAGGTACCGGGGGTGGCGATCGTTAATATTCACGGTAGCGGATATCAGTTGAGGATCAAGGAGTAAGTTAATGGTTAGTAGGTTTGTAGGTTGTTTGGTTAGTAGGTTAGTTAGTTTTTGGTTGCACGGGGTTTCACGAAGTTGTTAGTTGTAAGTGGTTAATGGTTAGTTTGTTTGTATCGACCAACCCAGAACAGGGTTGAATAAAAATAACCATCTACCTGGCTGTAGACAGGCAGGAGAATCCTGTGGAAACAAAAACCCAAGCAAAAAAGAACCCCGGAGTGGGTTCAACATCCGCATCCGGGGCATCTCAATTCCTACCGTTTAAAAATCCTCCTTCGTCGGACTGTTTAAAGGTTTGACATACCGGAAAGCTTTTTTAAGACATTGCCCGTCGAAACGGCAGTGGAGACGGCAATCGTCGCGGAAACGCTACAAGACCAAAAGCCGCATGCCGGGGGCTTGTCATGATTTTTGCCTGCTTCGCCGCAAAAATTCCCGCTAAACCCAACATGTCTTATCTCTTTTAACCCGGCGGGTTATTAACATTTAACTCCTTTTCGGAGTTGTTTATTACATTATTAGCTAACTGAAGTATATATTCTAACCCCGAAAGGGGTTAAACAAAAATAACCGCAGGCGTAGCCTGTGGAAAACAAAGACGAAACAAAACAGAACCCCGAAGTGGGTTCAACATCCGTATAAGGGCAATCATCATTTCACTCTTAAGGAGCCAACTACTTAACTACTCATTCATCATCATTGTAATATCTTCAAATTAGCCGTCTTCGGGAGGTGAAAAATATTTTGTGATGTACGGGGAGAAATAAAATGAAACATTAGTGTATTTCACTCTAAGTTTTTATAGTTTTGTGCAATAATTGACAGAAAAGTGACGTTAGTAAACAAAAAAGTGAAATTCATAAAAAAAACAACATGAAAGGAACGATAGTTACATTTTTAATATTCTTTTTATTTCAGGGATTAAGTGCTCAGGAAACAAAGAAAACTCCTCTTGAGGGAGATAACCTGGAGAATCAGTTTCAATATATCATTACAAAAACAGAAAAGTTTCAGGAGTATCAGGTGATTAAGCGTTCATTGCTTTACAAGCTTAAAGCCAATTCACTTGATACCATAAAAAATCTGCAAGCAGAGATAAAATCACTGAATGATAAAGTAAGTGACCTGAACTCAAAACTGGAGACAATTCAGAGTAAACTGAATGAAACACAGGACAAATTTGATACTGTAACAAAAGAAAAGGACAGTTTGCGGTTGCTTGGTATGCTTGTTACAAAATCGGCATTTTATGTTATCATCATAAGTATTATCCTGGGATTGATAGCTGCTCTGGCAATTGTGTTCATACTTTACAAGCGTAGCAATGTCATTACTGTTAAAACAAAAGAAACATTGGTTAACACTCAGGAAGAGTTTGAGAAACACCGTAAGTGGGCTTTGGAAAAAGAGCAGAAGCTGTCGAGAGAGTTGCTAAAAGAGAAACAGAAAAATAAAGGAGTTATCTGATCAGATAAAAACTCTTACAAAATAATGGGGGCATGACTTCGGGTCGTGTCCCCGTTTTGTTTTTATTTTCTCAGTGTCATTGCAGGTATTTCCTCAGGAACTTACCGGTATACGAGTTTTCACATTCAATGAGCTTCTCGGGAGTTCCTTCAAAAACGATATTCCCGCCTTTTTCACCTCCTTCAGGTCCGAGGTCGATTATGTTATCTGCCGATTTGATGATCTCCATGTTATGTTCAATGATCACAAGGGAATGACCGTTGCTGATGAGAGCATTAAAAGCATCGAGCAGTTTTCTGATGTCATGGAAATGAAGTCCTGTGGTAGGTTCGTCGAATATGAAAAGGGTAGGGGTGTCTTTCTCATTGGCAAGAAATGAGGCGAGTTTAACACGCTGGCTTTCCCCGCCGCTGAGAGTGCTTGATGACTGGCCGAGCTTAACATATCCAAGTCCCACGTCCGACAGTGGTTTCAGCTTTTTGATGATGCGCTTTTCTATTGTTCCGGCATGTTGTCCGAAGAACTCAATCGCCTCGTTCACGGTCATCTCAAGTATGTCGTGAATGTTTTTTCCGTTGTATTGTACCTCAAGTATCTCGTCTTTGAATCTTTTACCATGACAAGCCTCACAGGTCAGAACGATATCAGCCATGAACTGCATTTCAACTTTAATTACACCTTCACCCTGACACTCTTCGCATCTGCCACCGTCGATGTTAAAACTGAAATGTGAAGCTTTAAATCCGTTTATCTTTGATGCCTGTTGGTCGGCCATGAGCTTACGTATTTCATCGTAAGCCTTAAGGTAAGTTGCAGGATTGGAGCGTGAACTTTTACCTATGGGATTCTGATCGACAAACTCTACTGAAGTTATCGCAGTGACATCGCCTGTCAGAAGATCGAATTTCCCTGTTTTATCGGCATAACCTCCAAGGCGTTTTTTAATGGCTGGATACAGAACCCTGTTAATAAGTGAAGATTTCCCCGAACCACTGACACCTGTTACAACGGTCATAATATTTAGCGGAAACTTAACATTGATATTTTTCAGATTGTTTTCCCTCGCACCTTTGACCTCAATGCTCAGATTTCCCTGTCTTCTGCTTTTTGGCACAGGGATGATCTCGATCCCGTTCAGGTACTTTGTTGTGAGACTTTGCTCATGCTCTTTTAATTCTTTAAAATCGCCATGAAAGACTATTTCTCCACCAAGGCGTCCAGCACCCGGTCCTATGTCAATGATCTCATCTGCAGCTCTGATTATCTCCTCATCATGCTCCACAACGATCACTGTATTTCCAATATCTCTTAAATCTTTCAAGACCTTAATCAGCAGGTCGGTATCTCTTGAGTGCAGGCCGATACTCGGTTCATCGAGGATGTAAAGAGATCCTACAAGGCTGCTGCCAAGCGAGGTTGAAAGATTTATCCTCTGGCTTTCTCCTCCCGAAAGAGTTGAAGAAAGGCGGTTAAGGGTTAAATAGTCCAGTCCAACGTCGCAAAGAAAACCTAAGCGTGTATTGATCTCGTTAAGAAGTCTGCCGGCAACTTTCTGCTCATATTCGTTTAATTGCAAACCGGAAAAGAACTCTCGAAGTCTGGATACCGGCATGGTAACAAGTTCGTTAATGCTTTTGCCACCCACTTTAACCCAGCCTGCCTCTTTTCTCAAACGGCTTCCTCCGCATTCGGGACATATTGTCTTGCCGCGGTAACGCGAAAGCATTACTCTGTACTGTATTTTGTACTGTTTTTCTTCAACATGTTTGAAAAATGCATCAAGGCCTCTGAAATATTGGTTGCCTGTCCATATTAAACGGCGTTGTTCCTGTGTGAGTTCGTAATAGGGTTTGTGAATGGGGAAATCGAATTTATAGGCATTGTTTACCAGTTTGTCTTTCCATTTACCCATTTTTTCCCCTTTCCAGCAAGCAATAGCGCCTTCGTATACCGAAAGGTTCTTGTTCGGGATCACAAGGTCTTCATCTATGCCGATTATTTTGCCGAATCCTTCACAGCGGGGACATGCTCCCACCGGGTTGTTGAATGAGAAAAGATGTTCCGTGGGAGGTTCAAAAACAATACCGTCAGCCTCGAACCTATCAGAGAATAAGTGATCGGAGAATGATTTACCTTTATAAACTCTAAGGATGCATTTTCCCTTTCCTTCGTAAAATGCCGTTTGTACCGAGTCGGCAAGACGGCTTAAGGTATCGTCGTCATTGCTTGCGGTAAGTCTGTCGATGACAAGATTTATCGATTCGCAGCCGGAACTTAACGTATCATCATTCAACAGATCTTCGATCCTGAAAAAACCATTTTTAATCTCAACGCGGCTGAATCCCTGCTGCATGTATATTTCGAGATGTTCATTGCATTTTCTGTCACTTGCAGGGATTACGGGAGAAAGAAGAATGACCCTTTCACCGGAAGGTATTTGTTTAAAAAAGTTAACCACATCGGATACCTGGTGACGTCTGACTTCTTTTCCCGATACAGGTGAGTATGTTTTGCCGATACGGGCATAAAGAAGCTTAAGGTAGTCGTAAATCTCGGTTGAGGTGCCTACGGTGGAACGGGGATTCCTGCTTGAGACTTTTTGTTCGATGGCAATAGCAGGCGGAATACCTTTGATATAATCAACTTCCGGTTTGTTCAACCGTCCGAGGAATTGCCGTGCATACGCGCTCAGGCTTTCCACATACCGCCTCTGACCTTCGGCATACAAGGTGTCGAATGCAAGAGAAGATTTGCCTGATCCGGAAACTCCTGTTATAACAATGAACTTGTTCACAGGTATCGATAGGCCTATGTTTTTCAGGTTGTGGACTTTTGCCCCTTTTATCTCTATTTTTCTCTGCATTCTGCCGTTGAAAATAAAATTGAACGGCAAAGATACCCAACATAATTATTTTAGTGAAACATTATTGAAATTGTTTCGTATAACCTGTTTGTGAATAATTGTTAATGATTTTCTTGGATATTTTAAGAAATTTTAGTTTTTTCACATTCGAATAAGAATTTTTAACTCTAAAAAATAGAATTGCCTATAAGAAACACCTTTACGCGAATTGTAAATAGTTAGATATGAGTGATTTGAAACAACTCGCAGATGAATCGTTGGTAAAGGGATATATTTCAGGTAATTCAAGGTGCATCGATGTTCTGATCGACAGGCACAAAAATAAAATCTTTACCTACATTTTAGTAAGCGTTAAAAACAGAGAACTGGCAGAGGATATCTTCCAGGATACCATTGTTAAGGTAATACATTCTCTGAAAGCGGGAAGATATTCGGAAAATGGTAAGTTTTCTTCATGGGTGATGCGTATAGGGCATAACCTGATAATCGATCATTACCGTAAGGAGAAACACCTTTCAACTGTATCGAATGACAACTTCGATTTCGATCTTTTTAACCATCCGAAATATTCGGCAAAGTCGGTTGAAGACCGTTTGGTTTATGATCAGATACTAAAGGATGTTGCCGACTTGGTAACACTGTTGCCTGAGTCACAGAAGAAAGTTGTTGAATTAAGGCATTACAAAGGTCTTAGTTTCAAAGATATTGCCGAAGAGCTGGGAGTGAGCATTAATACGGCATTGGGACGTATGAGGTATGCCATTATCAACCTCAGGAAAATAGCGGCAGAAAAAAATATTTCATTGTCAATAAGTTAAACACAATATTATTTCACGGGCAGCGTTTTATTGATAAAATACAAATGTATGCCTATGAATGAATTGTTTACTCTATTGAATTCTCAAAGTGATGCTGAAACAGAAGCAACTATCTGGTTGAATATTTTTGAAGAGATACCGGATAGCGCGTTTCAGGATTCTTCTGAACAGCCATCACAACTAACGATCTACGCTCTTAAACAGTATGCACGTGCATATGTTGATCTGGGTGATGAAAGTGTTGTTTTAAACTAATCTCTGATATTTGAGATCAAAAACTGTCCCCTGCGGGGCAGTTTTTTGTTTT
>JAOZOF010000278.1:2557-4766 GCA_029933425.1 Marinilabiliaceae bacterium | reverse complement strand
AACAATCTTACCATAGCCGTTTACGGTTCAAAAGCATCGTTGAAATGGGGGCAGGAGAATCCTAATTACTTGTACCTGCTCAGTGATACAGAACCTACTAAAGTATTAAAGCCTGCTCACGCCTACAACTCCGATTTTGCAGAGGCAAGTCACACCATGCCTGCAGGTCATCCGGAAGGGATTTACGAATCGTTGGCAAACATTTACAACGGTGTGGCAAAAGCAATCAACGGTGAAAAGACTTTCGACGGTGAATTCCCGACAGTATACGACGGTGTGCGCGGAATGAAGTTCGTGAAAAGCGTGGTTGAATCGAACAGCAATGGTAATGTCTGGGTAGAGATCAAATAGCTTTGTAATTTAAAACAAATAAAAACACATGGTAAGACAATATTTACAGCAGATGTCAGACTATGTGTTTTTTTAATTCCAACTTTTTAATCATAAGATAATTAATTGCAAAAACAACATTAAGTACGTATATTTGTACTTAATTAATAACTTACAATACGATAATGATCGCTGCAAATTTTACAGAGTTTCGAACCAAACTGAAAAAGTTCCTTGATGATGTTGAGAATAATCATGAAACATTGATTATTAAACGTAAATCAGGGAAAGGAACGGTTATGATCTCATTGGATGAATACAATTCAATTATGGAAACTGTTCATTTGCTTAGTTCAAAAGCAAATGCTGACAGGCTTTATGAATCGATTCAGCAAATGAAGAGTGGAGAAACGGTGTCTCATGGTTTAATTGATGACTGATGAAAATCATTTTCTCAAAAAACTCATGGGAAGATTATATTTCATGGCAAAAAGACAACAAAAAAATGTTGAAAAGGATCAATCAACTGATCAAAGACATTCAGCGAACCCCGTTCCAGGGTATTGGTAATCCGGAGCCTTTGAAATATGATCTGGCCGGTTTCTGGTCAAGGCGCATTAACGGAGAGCACCGGCTTGTTTACCGTGTTTTTAATGATGAATTATTGATCTATAGTTGCAGATATCACTATGATAAGTAAGTTTTAAATAAAATATCCCTGACATGATCTCAGCAGTAATTCCCATATTCAACGAAGAAGACCTGATCGATGAACTTGTCGAAAGAGTTACAGGTACTCTTGATAAGATCGGTGAGCCGTACGAGGTCGTTTTCATTGATGACGGGAGTACTGACAATTCGGTTGAAAAATTACTCAGGAACAAAAAAAGAAACAATAACATAAAGATAATTTCCCTGTCCCGTAATTTCGGGCATCAGGCAGCTATCACTGCAGGACTGGAAAACGCCAAAGGTGATCTTATTGCGATACTAGACGGTGATCTGCAGGATCCTCCCGAACTGATGAGCCAGATGTTTGATGCACTGAGATCAGGAGAGTTTGATGTTGCTATCGGATACCGAAAAGAACGAAATGAAGAGAACAGAAAACGTCGTTTCATGACAAAGATATTCCACTGGTTCTTCAGCCGCATCAGCAACCTGGATGACATTGAGCATACCGGACATTTCTCGATGATGACAAAACGGGCTAAAGATGCGATACTTGCAATGCGGGAAAAAACAAGGTACCTGCCAGGTTTAAGAAGTTTTATAGGCTTCAGACAAACAAAAATAGAATATGTCCGCCAGGAACGTTCTGCCGGAGAATCGAAGATGAAACTGAAACAACTGATAAGCCTGGCCGCTGATGCCATGTTCGCTTTTTCGCGCATTCCGGTTAGGGTCTGCCTTTTTCTTGGTCTGACCGGAGTGGTTATATTTTTTCTGGCAGGCATTTACGTTCTGGTATCCAAATATGAAGGGTGGGCTCCTCTTGGATGGTCATCGATGCTGATAAGTATCTATTTCATAGGTTCCATTCAGCTCACATTTCTCGGGATATTGGGAGAATATCTGTTCAGGATATACAAAGAGTCGCAGAACAGACCTTTGTATTTTGTAAAAGATATTTATGAATAGTCAATTACTCGCTATCGCTCGTGTCAGGGATTGTCATATGCTCACTGCGTTCGCGTCAAGTGGTTTCACCGTCATGTGTTCGCTTACACTCACGTCATGTGTTTGCTTTGCAAACGTCAGATAGTCGCTGACGCTCCTGTCATTTGGCTTCGCAAACATAATGAACATCTGACAATCCATGACGCAAGCAACGTGAGCACCTGACCATACCTGACGCAATACGAAGTATTGCAAATGA
>JAOZOF010000278.1:0-2457 GCA_029933425.1 Marinilabiliaceae bacterium | reverse complement strand
AAACTGTCATATCTGTTCTGGATAGTACTGCTTGGAGTTTTTATCAGGCTCAGCTTCGATGCGGGAATATCGGGTGACGAATATCTGCATATGAATCACTCCTACGATGTAATAAATTACTACAAAACATTCGGGCAAGACAGGTCATGCATGGACACACCGAAAACTTTCCTGAAGTATTACGGACAATCGTACGATAACCTGGCCACCCTGATAAGTGAGATTTTCGGAATTGATGACATTTTTACCCTTCGACATATTTTAAGCATGATAGCCGGATGGCTCGTCGTTCTTTTTACCTGGCTCACTGCACGTGAATTGAGTGATAAAAAAACAGCATGGCTCGCCGTGATACTCATCTTAGTTTCACCGCGTCTCATTGGTCATTCGTTCAATAATCTAAAAGACATCCCTTTCGCACTGGGTTTCATCGCCTCATTGTATTTTCTTCTGCGATATCTCAAAGACATGAAAGATTCTCCTTTCAGTGTTAAAGCGGGACTAATTGCTGCTATAGCTTTTACGATCAGCATCCGTCCCGGAGGTTTGCTGCTGATAGCTTACATGTGGTTGTTTGCAGGTTTGCGATCATTACAACTTTACAAATTCGATCTTAAAAAGTTATTACCCGAAACTGTTCCTTTGCTGTACATAACTTTTACAAGCTATTTTGCAGGTCTGCTCTTCTGGCCTTTTGCCCTCGAGAATCCTATCTGGAACCCGATCCTCTCTTCCATTGTAATGACCGATTACTATGTTACCATACGACAGCTTTTCGAAGGAACACTGTATTGGTCCGATCAGCTCCCGTGGTACTATTTGATGAAATACATTGTGATAACCATTCCTGTTGCTGTCATTGCAGGAGTACTGCTTAGCATCTTCTACCTTAAAAAGGCTTTTACAGATAAAGAAATAAGTCTGAACACATTCATTTTACTGTTTTACACTTTTTTCCCCATACTGTTCATCCTGATAAAATCTTCGAATGTTTATGGTGGTTGGAGACATGTACTTTTTATCTATCCGCCTCTGATAATTCTGTCTGCTATTGGCCTGATGTGGGTATTCGACTATCTGCAAAACAAATATCTGAAATATACTTTTGCTGCTGTTATTCTTTTGCTTTTAGTTCAGCCTCTTTCATTTATGATACGTAACCATCCGCTCGAGATAGTTTACTTTAATCAGCTAACGGGAGGTTTGAAAGGTGCACGGGGTAATTACGAGATGGATTATTATTTCCACTCAACCAGGCCGGCAGCAGAAAAACTGAAAAAATATCTGGAAGAAACAGAAGAAAAAGACATCATTGTAGGAAGTAATTTTGAAACAGCATGGTTTTTCAGAAAGTTCCCTGAAGTCACAAAGAGTGTTTACACACAATACTATTACAGGAACAGCAAAGATTGGGACTACGACATAATCACAGCGGCATACATGACAAAATATTCATTGCAACCAGGTAAATGGCCTCCGGAAAACACTCTCTTCACGATCGACATTGACGATGTTCCGGTTTGTGCAGTGTTAAAAAGAAGAACAAAAGATGACATTAAGGCCATAAAGCTTGCATATGCCGGAAACCTAGATTCTGCAAAGGTTTTACTTCAGAACGTGATACTTAATTATCCAGGTAATGAAACAGCTTACATTGAATTAGGAAAGATCTATTTAAAAATGGCAAGGTATTTGAATGCTGAAAAGACGTTCAGGAAATGTCTTGAAGTTTTACCGGGGTATGAACCGGCTCTTTATTACCTTGCCGAAGCACAGTTTAAAGAGGATAAAAAGGACGAAGCGATTAAAACCCTGAAATATTTATTGACGATAAATTCAAAATATTTACTTGGTTATATTAATTTAGCAGATTATTACACAGAACTGAATAATTTTACCGAAGCAAAAGAAATTTTGAAAAAGTGTCTGAAGGTGAAGCCGGGTTATAAAAAAGCAATAAATAAACTGAAACAGTTGAATTATAAATAAACCATTAATAATAAACAGAAAGTATCATGAAAAAGTTAGCATTAGTATTTGTGATTGGATTTTTGCTGTCGTTGGCAATGCCATTTAGCAATGTTGTAAAAGCTCAGGATCCTGCAGCTGCAGATTCTCTCTCAATCGACGACATGGACCCTGTATTGTATCATCCGGATGAGGAAGATGAAGAAAGTTCAGAATCATCAAATGCTCTTCTTTGGGGTGGAATTGCAGTCGTAGTTGTTGTTGGCGGATACCTCGTATGGAAGAAATCGTCTAAAAAGTAATTTCTTATAACAACTTTTTAAAAAGCCTGTGATCGTTTTGGTTACAGGCTTTTTAATTTTCCTATGGTTTTTAGGATATTTTAAGGCCCCTGCATATCTTTACGTAAAATATCTTAACCATGATACGTTCAACTGCTTTCTTATCGCTTGTTCTTTTTATTTTTCTGACATCTTCATGCACAAATAA
>JAOZOF010000500.1 GCA_029933425.1 Marinilabiliaceae bacterium | reverse complement strand
TTTGATGTAAGGTAAAAAGCATAGACAAGATGTGCAAAGTCAGTAAGTTCAACATTATGTTGCTTTTCCAGCAGATCAATGATGTATCCGGCACACAACCCGTCTTCAAGAGTATAATTCCCGTTAGTCCCCGAACATACAAGATTTACCTTCACCTCATCCTTAGCCTCATCACTCAACTCCTCCGCCACAGCACGGGCATTAAGGAATGATGTAATATACACATCACCTGCATACGAAGCTGCCCTGATAGCTGATGTACCGTTAGTAGTTGTGATCACAAGAGTTTTATCCCGGACAACCTCTTCAGTATAAGAATAAGGAGAATTATCAAGGTCGAATCCGGGGATCATCTCGGCATCCCTTTCTCCGCCCAGGATAACATCATGCTTTAAGCGTTTTTTGATCTCAAATGCCTCCTCCGGCGACAATACAGGAATGATGTTCTTCACTCCGTTCTCAAATGCAGTAACCATGACAGTAGTAGCTCTCAGAACATCGATCACCACAGGCACACTGCCCTGTAACAGATCTCTATCTGCATATTTTGCTGATGGAATTACATCGATTTTCATATTTTTACTTTTTTGATCCTCATCTCTTTTCATCTCTTTTGTAAAGACTTCGAAAACGGAACAGCAGAACAATACTCACTGTTGACAAACCTGCAAGATATCCTACCCATATTCCCGCAGGCCCGATCTCAAATACAAAGCTCAGAATATATCCTATCGGGATACTGACAATGAGATAAGCGATCGCAATCACCACCATAGGAAAAACAACATCCTCCATACCCCGAAGTATCCCTATCATCACAACCTGCAATCCGTCGAATATCTGAAATACGGAAGCAATGACAAATAACCCTGCTGCTATTTCTATGACATTTTTGTCCGTAATAAAAAGTTCAGGTATCAGATGCCTTGTAAGCATGAACAGAACAGCAGAGGAACTCATGAACAGAAAAACCATGTGTATGGATGCAAAGGCGGAATATTTAAGTGCTACGTAATTCTTCTCACCCCGGAAAGTACTTACCCTGATAGTCGTCGCCGAGGCCAGACCGGAAGACATCATGAACGTCATTGTGGCAACTGTAATAACTATCTGATGGGCTGCCAGCGGATCTTCTCCCAGCCAGCCCATCATTATTGCACCAAGACTGAAGGCAAAGACTTCAATAATGAACTGAACTCCCATGGGAGCACCAAGACGGATAAGCTGC
>JAOZOF010000058.1:4973-17215 GCA_029933425.1 Marinilabiliaceae bacterium | reverse complement strand
GCATGCGTGGTGGTGTGAGAGGGCGGGGGAGTAATCCCCCAACCTACTCGATTGGTTTTAACGCCCTTATTTATAATCTTTCTAAAATACTGCTCTGAATTATTGCAGTTGAGAAAAGGATAAACTATTTTTGAGACGATTTTAAAAGTATACCAAATATACTATTGGAATGATAAATGAACGTTTAAGTACGTTTCAGTATCAAAGCATGATTTTATGAATTTATCTGAACTACAAAACGGCCAGCAAGGGGTAATTGTAAAAGTAAAAGGTCATGGAGCTTTTAGAATGAGGCTGATGGAAATGGGTTTTGTAAGAGGTAAATTTGTAAAGGCTATCAAGAATGCACCGTTAAGAGACCCGATAGAATATCAGATATTGGATTACAATATCTCACTGCGCAGAAGTGAAGCTGAATACATTGAGATAATTACCAAGGAAGAGGCCTCTAAGCTTGAAATGGAGAATTATCATGGTGTGATAACCAATGATATTCTTAAACAAACGGCCAATAAAAAGCGAAAGACCATTCATGTTGCTTTTGTGGGCAATCCTAATTGCGGTAAGACCAGTATCTTTAACTGGGCCACCGGTTCATTCGAGCATGTTGGTAATTACAGCGGAGTTACCGTTGATGTTAAGAAAGGCTCTTTTGAGCAGAACGGATATACTTTTGTGATTTATGATCTTCCGGGAACATATTCTCTGTCTGCATATTCTCCCGAAGAACTATTTGTTCGTGAACACATCTTCAATGAGACTCCGGACATTGTTCTTAATGTCATCGATGCATCCAACCTTGAACGTAATCTATACCTTACAACCCAGTTGATCGATATGGACATTAAGGTTGTTGCAGCGCTTAATATGTTCGATGACCTTAAAAGGCATGGTGATTACCTGGATTACGAACAGCTTGGATCAATGCTCGGAATTCCTTTTGTCCCTACTGTCGGGTCGAAAGGACATGGTGTCAGAAGGCTGTTTGACAGGATCATTGATGTTTATGAGGACAGGGATAAAATCCTCCGGCATATTCATATCAATTATGGAGAGGAGATAGAGAGATCGATAGAGAATATCGAGAAGAGCCTGAACGGTTCCAATGAGCTCGGAATAAAGATGTCGCCCCGGTTCATTGCAATTAAAGCACTCGAAAAGGATAAGAAACTTTGGGAGATACTTGAGAACAACAAAATATATGAAACCCTTCTGGATGAGATAAAAATTGAGATAAAGAGGATAGAGGAGAAACTGAACGAGAAATCGGAGGTATTGATAGCTGATGCAAAATACGGTTTCATTGCAGGAGCAGTTAAAGAAACATTCAAGGAAAGTCCGAAAAACCGCAGGCGTAAAACAGAGATAGTTGATTCCATAATCACACACAAACTTTTTGGTATTCCAATATTCCTGTTTTTCATGTGGGTGATGTTCCAAGCTACATTTACTTTAGGGTCGTATCCGATGAACTGGATAGAGAAAGGAGTAGAGATGCTTGGTGCTGCGCTGCACTCTGCCATGCCTGACGGAATGTTCAAAGATCTTCTGGTCGACGGGATAATCGGAGGAGTTGGAGGTGTGATCGTTTTTCTTCCTAATATACTTATCCTGTTCTTCTTCATCTCTTTCATGGAGGATACGGGATACATGGCACGTGCGGCATTCATCATGGATAAACTGATGCATAAGATGGGGCTTCATGGAAAATCATTCATTCCTCTTATCATGGGTTTCGGTTGCAATGTGCCTGCAATTATGGCTACACGGACAATCGAGGACAGGAATAACCGTATTCTTACCATTCTGATAAACCCGTTCATGTCGTGCAGTGCGCGTTTGCCGGTTTACATACTTATCATAGGTGCCTTTTTCCCCGAACATGCAGGAACAGTCCTGTTTTCGATGTATGCAGGTGGAATTTTGGTTGCTGTAGTTTCGTCACGTTTGTTCAAAAAACATCTGTTCAAAGGCAAGGACACTCCTTTTGTGATGGAGCTGCCTACGTATCGCATTCCGACATTGAGAAGTACGTTAAGGCATATGTGGCATAAAGGAGAGCAGTACCTGAAAAAGATGGGCGGGATAATTATGGTCGCCTCTGTCATTGTATGGTTCCTGGGGTATTTCCCGAGGGATGTAGAAGAAAATGATATTTATAAAAATAAAATTGGGCAGATCACTCAAAGCTATGATAACCGGTTGAAGGATGCTTCGCCTGAAAAGAAGATTGAACTTGTAAAAGAGAAAGAAGAACAAATACATAGTGTGATTGTTGAACAAGAGAAGGACAGGCAGCAGAATTCATATATTGGAAGGATAGGTAAATGGATAGAACCCGCTTTGCGACCGCTTGGTTTTGACTGGAAGATGGGAGTGAGCCTTCTCAGCGGGATAGCAGCCAAAGAGATCGTGGTCAGTACCATTTCGGTGCTCTACCAGGCTAATGACGGGGTAAATAACAAGGCACAACTGATCGAGAACATGCGTAATGATACCTATGCAGATGGGACAAAAGTGTTTACGCCGTTGATAGCATTGGGATTTCTGGTGTTCACACTGATATATTTCCCCTGTGTTGCAGTTATTGCTGCAATTAAGAATGAAACCGGTTCGTGGAAATGGGCATTGTTCACGGTAGTTTACACCACTTCACTGGCCTGGTTTCTTGCTATGTTAATTCATCAGATAGGTAAATTCTTTGTATAATGGTTCAGGAAATTTTGACATACATTATTGTTATCTGGGCATTTTTTGTTGCAGGCAGATCGTTCTGGAAAAGCTTGTCAGCATTTAAGGCCGGATCGGGATATTCCTGTTCGGGAGGATGCAGCGGCTGCTCAGCAAAGAATGATCTTGTGAGGGATATTAAACTCGCGGGAAAGGTTAAGATCAAAAGCCTGAATTAGTAATGTAACAGTTTCTGGTTCGATGATATTGGATGGTGTTTTACCCGTTAAAAGCCGTTATCATTTAAACAGTTAAACATATCTTCAAATAAACAACAACAAATCGATGGAGATCTTCTTCGATAAAGATATTGAGCAAACCCGTACTCTTAACGAACAGGAGAGCCGTCACTGCATAAGCGTACTGAGGCATAAGGAGAATGATGAGATCACTGTTGCCGACGGTAAGGGTAGTTATTACAAATGCATTATCACCAAGGCTCATCCAAAGAGGTGTGGTGTTGATATCGTTTCGAAAGAGACTTTTGAGAAAAGAGCGTTTAACATTCATCTCGCCATAGCGCCAACCAAGAATATCGATCGTACAGAGTGGTTCATCGAGAAAGCGACTGAGATAGGAGTGGAAAAGATCACATTGCTGAAGTGCGAGCATTCGGAGCGCAGGAAAGTGAGATTGGACAGGCTGGAGAAGATCGTTGTTTCTGCTGCCAAGCAGTCGATTAAAGCGTACAAACCTGAATTGACAGACCTGACAGATTTTAAAGAGTTCATTCAGAAAGAGAAGTCAGGCTTTATAGCACATTGTAACAGCGATAACCTTCCACATCTTAAAACATTGTACGAGGCAGGCAGCGATGCTACATTGCTCATAGGTCCCGAAGGAGATTTTTCCCCCTCAGAAGTTGAATATGCACTCCAGAATGGTTTTAAAGAGATCTCGTTAGGAAACAGCCGGTTGAGAACAGAAACAGCAGGCGTGGTTGGATGCACTATCCTTAATGTGTTGAATTGTTGATTTGTTTATCTGTTTATTTGTTTTGTGAAACGATCCTATTCATAAAAGGTCTTTTTGAAACTGCTGAATGCTCCTTTTTTCCTGATTATTCTTTTCCAGAAAGCATAAATAAATCCTGACCCGTAACCGGTAAGCTGAACAATACTTGCAACAATACTCAGCAGTGCCACTTTAATGCTCTTCATTTTGAAAAGTGAATCAAAGAAGATGATCAGGGGAAAAGCAAAAAACAGATATAAAAAGCTGTGATAAAATAACCCTATGATCAAAAGCAGGGGATAACCTATGGTAAAAGCCGATGGAAGAAAATGAACCGGTTTGAGAGTGTTTTTATGTCTCAGCGCCAGATCTATCCTTGCTACACCGGAATTGAAAACCTGCTTGAAAAATGCCTTAAAATTGGTGCGTCGTTTATGGTAAACCGAAGCATCGTACAACAAGCCAACCGAGTGTCCCTTTTCAATAGCTCTCATGCTCAGGTCAAGGTCTTCGCCAAAACGCATATCTGAAAATCCGTTCAGATCATCAAAAACCTCTTTTTTTATTCCCATGTTAAAACTTCTGGGATAAAATCTGTCCATTTGTTCCTTACTTCCCCGGATTCCTCCTGTGGTTAAAAATGAGGTCATAGAATAGGAGATGGCCTTTTGAATAGGAGTAAAGAACGGATGTTCCTTGTCAGGTCCTCCGAACATATCGAGACCATCTTGTGCCGGCAGATGCGAATCAACTATTTTTATGTAATCAGCAGGAATGATACAGTCGGAATCAAAGAATATAAGGTAATCGCCTTTAGCCTCCTGTGCTCCCCTGTTCCTTGCAGCTCCGGGCCCTGCATTTTCCTGAAAAATATACTTGAGGTCCAGCTCTTTGTAATAGCACTCTATTTCATCTTTACATGGCTTATCAGAGCCGTCTTCAACAATAATAACTTCTATCTCATCCTTTTGAGACTGCAGAGTGAGCGAATCCAAAAGTTCCACTATCTCTTCCGGACGATTATATATTGGTATTATTACTGAATATCTGGGCATATCTTAAAATTTGGTGCAAAGATAAAAATAATCTTTACCCAAAATTAAGAAAAAGCCATGCTAAACAAGCGTTTCAGCAGTGTTATAAACTTAAATTTTGTTAAAATTCTATACCTTGAAAAAAGGGGACATTGATGGTCTGAATAAAAAAGAGAAAGCCGGCATGAACCGGCTTGAGTCTATGATGTATTTTGCTTCCTAAAATGCTAAGTCATACTCTAATCGCTTGTGAGAATAAGCATCGGGTCACCCATAATATTTTTGTAGATGGGACGATAGCGGTTTGTGTCATAGAATTTCTCAACATTTACGATCTTGGTACTCTGGCCATGTTCATTTTTTTTGACGCTTTCGATAGAGACAGCAGAGTATTTTCCGTCATTGATGGCAACCATCATGCCCGATTTATCTTTTAATATCAGGTCTAATGCAAGATTTGCGAAAGCAGTGGGAACAATGGAGTCTAAAGCATCAGGCTGACCTGACCTTACAAGATAACCAAGCTTCTGATTGATGATATTCACCTCTTCTCCGTTGTTAAATTTAGGCGAAAGCTTTTTGATGTATCTGCCAACTTCATCACCTATCCCTCCAAGCTTTTTATGACCAAACATGTCGGTATCATCATCTTCATACTTGATGCCTTTACCTTTGATGGCAGCACCTTCCGATACCAGAACAACCGAATACTTACTCGGGTTTTTAAGTCTGTCTTCAACAAGAAGCTGGGTCAGAAGTTCAATATCGAAAGGATGTTCAGGGATTACACATCGGTCAGCAGCACCTCCTACAGTTGGTAACAGGGCAGAAAAACCGGCATTACGACCGAAAACCTCAAGCACCATTATCCGCTCATGCGATCCCGCACATGTTCTGAGATCGTGTGCCAGTTCAATGGTTCGTGTCACGCAAGTGCTGAAGCCTATGCAATATTCGGTGCCCGGCACATCACCGTCCATCGTTTTAGGTATGGCTATAACTTTTATCCCTTCACGGTGAAGCCTTACTCCGTAGCTTAATGTATCGTCACCTCCGATGGGAACAAGATAATCGATGCCGAGATATTTCAGATTCTCTACTGCCGAAGGTGTCAGATCGTTGTATTCATCTTTGTAAATATTTTTCAGATGTTCCGGAACCATTTTATAAGGTACCCTGTCGGCTTTTGTGCGGCTTGAGTGAAGGAATGTACCACCGGAGCGTCCGATACGGGTTACAACTGATTCTGTCAGTTCCATACAATACTCCTGGTCCTCTATCGGCAAAGAGGGATTGATCGATATCACACCTTTCCATCCGTTCTTGATACCAATTACCTTAAAGCCTTCTTTGATAGCCCTGAGTGTTACAGCCCTGATGGCAGGATTTAAACCGGGTACATCTCCACCACCTGTTAATATTCCTATTGTCTTGTGTCTGTTTTTTACGCCCTTCATGATACCTGTGTTTATTTGTTAACTGATCACTATCAAATATAATAATTAATGATTAAAACCAATGAATCTGATTGAGAAAAACAGTATTTAAGTGATAAAAAATTTCAGATTAATATTAAAAAGTGAAATAAAGTTAACAATTATAGATTTAAGGATGTAATACTTTTCTTTTTTAGAAAATATCTGCAAATTTGCGTGAAATTTGTGATAAGGGGTGATTTTTTAGGAGTTCCCTCCGTGATAGAATAACAATTTAACAAACAACATAATTTTTGCAAAATGATTAAAAGTCCGTTACAGATAGCAAGAGAAGGCTATGTTCCAAAGATGCCCAAATCTTTGCAGGGAACAGTTAAGATAGTTGAAGGAGATAATACAGAATCAGTGGCAGATCAGGGAAAGATCAAAGAGATGTTCCCTAACACATACGGTATGCCTGTCATTACTTTTGAGCCCGGTGATTCGCACGGAGTATCAAAAGTGTTCAATGTGGGAGTAATCCTTTCAGGTGGACAGGCTCCGGGTGGACATAACGTGATATACGGTTTGTTCGATGGTTTGAAAAAACTTAATCCTGAAAATAAACTCTACGGATTCCTTGGTGGTCCGGGAGGTCTGGTAGATAATCAGTATATTGAGATAACTGTGGATATGGTTGCTCATTACCGCAATACGGGAGGTTTCGATATCATCGGTTCGGGAAGGACCAAACTTGAGAAGGCAGAGCAGTTCGATAAAGGACTTGAGAATTGTAAAAAACTGAATATCTCTGCTCTTGTGATCATCGGTGGTGATGATTCAAATACAAATGCTGCAGTACTTGCCGAGTACTATGCTCAAAAAGGAGCAGGCATACAGGTTATTGGAGTTCCTAAAACTATTGATGGTGACCTTAAGAATGAAGTTATTGAGGCATCATTCGGTTTCGATACTGCCGTTAAGGTATACAGCGAATTGATAGGTAACATTCAGCGCGATGCTAACTCAGCCAAGAAGTACTGGCATTTCATTAAACTTATGGGGCGTTCAGCTTCTCACATTTGTCTTGAGTGTGCCCTTCAGACACAACCCAATATTGCAATTATCTCCGAGGAGGTAGAGGCAAAGAAACTGACCCTTGACGATGTGGTAACTTATATTGCCGATATCGTGGCCAAACGTGCCGCTAACGGTGAGAACTTCGGTACTGTTCTGGTACCTGAAGGATTGGTGGAATTTATTCCTGCCATGAAAAAGCTGATAGCAGAACTTAACGATATCCTTGCCGGGAACGAGGAGGATATCTCAAAATTTGAAAGTAACAAGGAGAAACGCCAGTTTGTTGCAGGTAAGTTATCACCGGAATCTTCTGAAGTGTTCAGGTCGTTACCGTCATCTTTTGCCAATCAGCTGATGCTTGATCGTGACCCTCACGGAAATGTACAGGTTTCAATGATAGAGACAGAGAAGCTTCTTATCGACATGGTGAAGGCCAAACTGAAAAAGATGAAGAAGGAAGGTAAGTTCAAAGGTAAATTTTCCGGACAGCCACACTTCTTCGGTTACGAAGGACGTTGTGCCTCACCTTCCAATTTTGATGCTGATTACTGCTATTCATTGGGTAATACTGCATCTGTTCTTATCAACGAAGGTAAAACAGGTTACATGGCCTCTGTACGTAATCTGACTTCTCCTGCCGACGAGTGGATCGCAGGTGGTGTTCCGGTAACTATGATGATGAACATGGAGAAGCGCCACGGCGAAATGAAACCGGTAATTCAGAAGGCTCTTGTAGAGCTTGATGGAGAACCTTTCAGGAAATTTGTTGAGAAGAGGGATGAGTGGGCATTAAACACAATGTATGTATATCCGGGACCAATTCAGTATTTCGGTCCGTCGATTGTGTGTGATAATACTACTAAGACCCTCGAATTTGAGCAATTGAAATAAGTATTTATCAGAAAATATTTGAAAGGTCCGTCATTATTATGGTGGACCTTTTTTACAGAGTAAAACACTGATGCGTCTTCAGGCGGAAATCCAGGATTTGTTTTTACGATAAGACATTATACATTGAATCAAGTGATGAAGACGATCATGATTTTTTAAGGTGAATACAGAAGTATTTCTACATAAATTTAATTCCTGCCTTTTTCATCTCTTCAACAGCCCTCTTAATGTCTCCCGGGTTTACGTCAATACCTTTTACAGCGTCAGAGACCACATAGGTTTTAAAACCATTCTTAGCCGCATCAAGGGCTGATGCCTTTACGCAGTATTCGGTAGCCAGGCCGGTAAAGTAAAGTTCATTAATTCCTTTTTCTTTTAAATAGGCTGCAAGGTCAAGCTCTTCCGTCTCAAAAGCAGAATAGCCGTCGTCCTTATTGCCTGTGCCTTTTGAAATTACTTTGTCGATCTTTGAAGTGTCAAGGCCGGGATGAAATTCGGCACCTTTGGTATTACGTACGCAGTGAACCGGCCACTTTTCGAAATGAACTGTTTGTTCCGGATGGCAGTCACGAGTAGCTATCACAAGGTCGAATTCATCCATCAGATCGTTAATCACAGGAACAACTTTATCGCCATCGGGAACGGGCAGTGCTCCGCCGGGGCAGAAATCATTCTGAACGTCGATTATCATTAATGCTTTCATGATTCTATGGTTCGTTGTATGGTTAAAGTGTTAAATGGTTTCTTTTACTTCGCAAATAGCCAATATGCTATATCCAATTAGGTTTCCCCTTCAGGGCTCGTCTGTTCAGTTTAGTCGGGCAGGGGTTAGGGGGTTAAATTCCTTATTCTTTCCGTCCTGAAATCTCTTCCCTTACCTTATCCCGCAAAATCATCAATTCTTTGCTGATGCCTACCTTGTATACGTGTGGATTTTCAAAACGTTTATGACTGTCATCCACCTGTTTTAGTCGTTGTTTTGTGAATTCAGCTATCTTTTGTACAGGTTCAAAAGGTGTTTTTATTTCTCCCTCTTCCATAACAGGAGTGAGGAGTCGTTCAAACTGCATGTTTTTTACATTCTTCTTTTTTTCCGGGAAAAGAGGGTGGAAGAACTCGTCAGGCCTGTTGTTTTTCTCTTCCAGAACGATGGCATCACCTGCAAAATAACCTTCGCCGTTTGTAAATCGTAAAATATTCTTTTTTCCGGGTAATGTCATCTTCTGTATGTTTTCAGAGATCTTCATCACGGGCTGACCGTTATTGACCACTATTTTATATACGCCGTCGAGGGCGGCATCGGGATAACCGGTTGCCAGCTTTGTGCCAACTCCGAAGATGTCAATTTTTGCTCCCTGTTCTTCAAGGCTTCGGATGATAATTTCATCAAGCTGATTTGATGCAACGATCTTAACATAGTCGAGACCGGCATTGTCTAGCATTTTGCGGGCTTTTTTGCTGATGTATGCCAGATCACCTGAATCAAGCCGGATACCAAGGAGTTTCTCACCTTTGGCTTCAAGTTCTTTGGCAACTTTAATGGCATTGGGAACACCGGAATTTAGAGTGTTATAGGTGTCAACAAGAAGCACACATTGATGGGGGTATAGCTTTGCATATTTTCTGAATGAAGTAAGCTCGTCTCCAAAACTCATAACCCATGAGTGAGCCATTGTACCTGTCGTTTTCAGTCCGTACATGCAGGCGGCAGCCACGTTTGAGGTATTATTGAACCCTCCGATAATGGAGGCTCTTGCAGCCTGCAGTGATGCGATGCTCTGGGCACGTCTCATGCCAAAATCGGCAATAATGGTATCCTCACCTGCGGCTTCCCGTATCCGTGAGGCTTTTGTTGCAATGAGTGATTCAAAGTTCAGGATGTTCAGAATGAGAGTTTCCACCACCTGTGTCTCCATGATGTTTCCTTCGATGCGCATTACGGGTTCATTGGGAAATATTATCTCACCTTCGCGAACAGAGTAAATATCTCCACTGAATCTGAAATCCGACAGGTACTTCAGAAACTCATCCTTGAAACCGTGGGAAGATAGAAAATCAAGGGTTTTTTGAGGGAATTTGTAATTTGTTAAAAGCTGAAGCACATTCTCAAGTCCGGTATAAATTACATACCCTCCTCCAAAAGGATTAGTCCGGAAGAAATAATCGAATACTGCTTTCTCATCTTTCTTGCCTTCAAAAAAGTAACCCTGGATCATTGTCAGTTCATAAAAATCGGTGTATAGGCCTGTTAAATGCTCAGGTAATAAAGGTGTTTCCCGGTTCATGGTTTTTTATTTTTTTATTCAAGATAACTTAAAATAAAACATAGAGCAAGGGGAGATGTTTAAAAAAATGGAAAGGAAATATTGATTATATCTGATATCTCTGTTGTTTAGTAGGACACACGGCCGTGTGTTCCTACTATTAATTGTTAATTCTGTCTTTCCAACGACCTCAGAAACAAAAAAATACTCGAACCGGTGGCAATGGTAAAAACAATGCCGATGATGATAAAGGCCTCATTAAGCGACAGCTTATCGGTCATGTAACCGAAAAGGGGGCCTATAACAGAGAACAGGGTTCTGATGATCAGGCTTCGGATAGAGAGTACTGTAGCCCGCATGTCAGATGTTGTGATACGGTTGATGTAATCTTTCAAAACGGGAGTGGCAATGCCCCGTGAGAAGTAGAAAAGCGCTAGAATCGCCAAGGCAAAGGCCGAATGGGTAAATCCCACAGCAATGAAGCCTCCCGTAATGAACAGAGTAGTGAACCAGACCGTAGCTTTGGGACGGAGGAGGCGTTCAATACGATATGCAAACAGCGTGGTCATGCCTACGATCAGATTCAGAAAGGTACTTGTGGTACCGACCTCTATTTCACTGAAATCAAGGTTCTTCAGATATAAGGGATATATCCATGCCATGGTGAGGGTTGCAGAACCGATGATGGAGGAATAGAGCAGGTTCCACCGTAGTGAACTGTTCTTGAAAACGGCATAGTGAACTATCCTGAGTATATCACGAAAACCTGTATTCTTTCTTTTGCCGGCAACGGGTGGTTCCAGTAATAAAAAAGCTGCAGGAACGGCAATGAAAGCAATACCTGTCTGGAAGAAAAAAGGCAGGCGCAAACTGATCTCAGCTAAAGCTCCGCCTGCAAATCCGGCAATGGCTTCAGAAAAGTTACCGACAGAGAAGTTGCGACCCTCATACTTAACGTAATCGTTGGCACGGTTGTCTGCTTTCAGACTGTCGTACAACATAGCCGAGTCGGCACCTGAGATAAAGCTTTGTCCCAGGCCGAGAATGATCTCAGCTGCCATAAATGCCCAATATCCTGAAAAGAACGAATAGATGGCAAAACCTAAAGTGCCGAGAATGCTGCCGAAAATCAGTGTTTTTTTCCTCCCGATAACATCAGCCACATAACCTGAAGGGATCTCAAATATCACAATGGATATACTGTAAAATGCCTTCAACTGAAACATCTCAAGCTCCGACAGGCCCAAGTCGCTGTAAAAAATGAACAGAATGGGCATGGTAAGCATGAACCATTTGGCAACCTTTATCAGGTATAGCTTTTTTATGTTCGATGAATAGTTCAAGATGGTTTGTTGGTTTGTAAGTTTTTGGTTAGTAGGTTTGTTGGCTGGTTCTTAATTCTTTAGTTACTTATACTTCACTGAATATTGATCACCCATTGCATAAAACCTTCGAGCTTCCTACTTTGAACTTCGAACTCATTTCACAGTCCATATCATACCTAGGAGTGCTCCGTAAAAAACACTGTTCCAGGGATTAGAGGTTATGGGGCAGCTTCCGGAGTTACAACCAATGTAATAGTAATAGAGATAACCTGCTACCCCGCCGATGGCAACTCCGATCAGTGTTTTCCAGCCGAAATGTTTTTTTAGTTTTTCTTTCAGGTTCATATTTTTATGAGTATTTGAGTGATTGCTGAGGATATGAAATGTGAGGTTTGGTATGTATGTTTACAATTATTCAGTTTCTAGATTCACTAATTCCTCAATTACGGATACGTCTCCTTCATGAATTATCAACCGGTATTTCAAAACAAGCAGTTTGTCTGTTGGTATTTCAACTCTTTCCCTGCCGGGGAAAACCACGTTCTGCAT
>JAOZOF010000058.1:0-4873 GCA_029933425.1 Marinilabiliaceae bacterium | reverse complement strand
TGCTGCCTATGTAATGCTGATGCCAGGCCCAGAAGATACCTCTGTGATGTTTGTGATCGGCAGGGAACTCTTCTGTAAGAGTATCACCGTCCAAACTGAATAACGGATGAATGTAATTCGAAAAGTAATGTTTACCGTCAGGCGATTTGTTAGTCTTTTGGTAAAAGAACACAGGGCTGCCTTTCTCGTACAGCAGGATCCCTTCACCGGTATTTTCAAAAGAGAATTCCGGGGTTTTATTCCGGCAGGATAATACCGGAAATATTGACAACAAGGCTATGATATATGAAATAATTCTCATTGATATTTTGGTTTGAAATGATCCCGAACGTTTAATTGTTATTACGGTTTGCAAAAATATCTATTTTTCCATTAAGTTTGTGATTAAAATAATTTCTGACAACAAATGACAGCTCATAAGATATTTGCATTAACAGTTTTCATGCTTTCTTTGATACAAAGTTCTTTTTCTCAAACCAGTCTGAAAGAGTACGGAAAGCGGCTTGAAGGGATAATTTCACTTGACGACTTGAATGAGCAAAAATACCGGCTGGCTATTTTCGATAAAGAATTTGAAGAATGGCTGATGCATAATGAACCGGGGACGGATGTTCAATTACCCATGAAGTATATCAGCTCTGATGATAACAGGTTCAACATTTTTTATTACACCCTGAAACGTGTGCAGAAGGATGTCAGATATGTTCTTTTTGTAAAATATGAGGATGACAAAGGAGATGTGCAGGTGCATATCTTTAACCAGAAAATTACACCGGATGTTAAATCGTCGGAAAAGATCAAAGACACGGAAATCCGAATGTCGACAATGGTGATCGAGGGAGTGAAGCTTTACGAGGTTTCTTTTGCCGGAAACAGAGATCCCTTGGTGTGGATGAAATATAGTGATCTGAAGCTGATGTGTATGTTTGAGGAGATAAATAAATCCCGGGACGATGAGAGGAAAAAGGCAATAAATAAAAAGGTATTGAACAGGTTAAAGCTTTTATGGAATTCATCAGGATATTATGAAAATGATTTTTCCGGCATTTCAAGAATGAAGACTTTGTTTTCCGATGATGGTAAACTGAAGATATGCACATACGGAATTTTGTTCAATGATTTTACTAATCTTTTCTCCGGTGCAGTTATTGTTAAAGATGATAAAAATATCAAAGTGTTCGAACTGACGGATAAGACCGGAACGATCCGTTCTCCGTCAAGAATGTCGTTGCCCGGAAATAAGTGGTATGGTGCAATGTACCTTGATATCATCGAAAGGAAGTATCAGAAAAAGACTTACTATACTTTGCTGGGCTACAAAGGACAGGATGAGTTTGTAAAAACACGGGTTGTGGATGTTCTTTGGTTTGCGGGAAACAAGCCGCGTTTCGGTGCCCCATTGTTCAAGAACGACCGTCTGACATACAACAGGCTGATATTTAAATACTCGATAGGTGCCAATATGGTTCTCCGCTACGATGCCAGAAAGAAGATGATAGTTATGGATAATCTTGAACCTTCGGATGCGATGTACAAAGGTGTTTATCGTTTTTACGGCCCCGATTTCACTTACAACGGTTACAAATTCGAAAAAGGTAAATGGATCCTTTATAGGAATATCGACTTACGTAATCCGGAGAAATAGATTGGCAGGTTTGTAAGTTAGTAAGTTGATTGGTTATTAAGATCAAAACTAACTAACCCAGAATCAACAAACCAAACAATCCAGACTCAGAACCTACTAACCAAAAACTAACAAACCAAATAACCAATAAACTAAAAACATGGTAAAGCAATTAGAATTCACACTTCCCGCATTTAAGCGCGGATGTCATATCATTACAAGTCATATCACTTCACAGTTGCCGGACCTGCCGGAATCAGGGATGTTGCAGGTTTTTATCAAGCACACTTCTGCCGGGCTTACTCTGAATGAAAATGCCGATCCGAGTGTGCTGGGCGATATGGATTACATCCTCGATAAGGTAGTTCCTGAACGTGATCCCGGTTATGCCCATACTTTAGAAGGTGATGACGATATGCCTGCTCATGCAAAATCCTCGTTGGTGGGAGCTTCGGTTATGGTACCAATAACCAACGGCAGATTGAATCTCGGCACATGGCAGGGGATCTATCTTTGCGAATTCCGCAATTATGCGGGCCCGAGAAAGATCGTTCTTACCCTGATGTTTTAAAATATACTTTCAATCCGTAACCTCTGATAAATATCATTAGTTAAGGTATATAATATTTGTTATTTAGTGGGCATTAGAATAATGGTATTAATCTGTAACTAATGTCTGTATATGAAAGAATTACTTCTTTTAGGTGCCGAAGCTATTGCACAGGGAGCGATCGACGGTGGTATGTCAGGAGTCTATGCGTATCCGGGTACACCGTCAACTGAAATAACCGAATATGTTCAGGATTCGGAGTTGGCACAATCAAAAAAAATCCATTCACAATGGTCGGCCAATGAGAAAACTGCTATGGAGGCAGCCCTCGGAATGTCCTATTCAGGAAAGCGGGCCATGGTTTGCATGAAGCATGTGGGTCTGAACGTTGCTGCCGATGCGTTCATGAACTCGGCCATCACAGGTATCAATGGCGGTTTGCTGATAACTGTTGCTGATGACCCATCGATGCACTCATCGCAAAATGAGCAGGATTCAAGGTATTACGGCAAGTTTGCCCAGATACCTATTCTTGAGCCATCGAACCAGCAGGAAGCGTACGATATGGCGTATTTCGGTTTCCGGCTCAGTGAGGAGCTTGAGGTACCTGTAATGTTGCGTATTACAACACGCTTATCGCATTCGCGTTCGGGCATAGTGAGAAAGGAGGAGGTTCCTACAAATGAACTTTCCCTTCCCAAAGACCTTAAACAATTCATTCTTCTGCCGTCGCTAGCAAAGAAAAGATATAAAAAGCTGGTTGAAGCAAGGCCTAAATTTGAAGAGTCATCGGCAAAGTCACAGTATAATCAGTTTTTTGATGCGCCCGATAAAAAGCTGGGTATAATTGCCTGCGGTATTTCCTATAATTATCTGATGGAGAATTATCCCGGAGGATGCGAATATCCTGTGATGAAGATATGTCAGTATCCGATGCCGAGGAACAGGATCTCAGAGTTCGAAGAATTGGTTGATGAACTGTTGGTGCTTGAAGAGGGATATCCCATGATTGAAGAGTTGCTGGCAGGGTATTTTCGTAAAGGTAAAAAAGTTCACGGTCGTCTTGACGGTACTTTGCCGCGTATGGGTGAGTTAAATCCCGATCTTGTGGGAAAAGCCCTTGGCTTTGATGTTCCCGAGATAGAGGATGTTCCTGAAATTGTTGTGGGCAGGCCTCCGTCACTTTGTGTGGGATGCGGACACAGGGATGCCTATTCGGCATTGAATGTTGCAATTGAACAGTACGGCGACGGACATGTGTTTGCCGATATCGGATGTTACACTCTAGGAGCACTGCCTCCGTACGAAGCGATTAATTCATGTGTTGATATGGGAGCTTCAATCACTATGGCAAAGGGGGCTGCTGACGCGGGATTGCATCCTGCAGTGGCTGTTATCGGTGATTCAACATTCACTCACAGTGGTATGACAGGGTTACTTGATGCGGTATCGGAGAATACAAATATCACGATTATCATCAGTGATAACCTTACTACTGCCATGACAGGAGGTCAGCATTCGGCTGCTGAAAACCGGCTTGAGAATATTTGTGAGGGAATTGGTGTTGATCCGAAACATATCAGAGTGATCGTTCCGCATCATAAAAATCATGACCTGATGGTGGAAATGATGAAAGAGGAGTTTGAGTATCCGGGTGTTTCGGTCATTATTCCCCGGCGGGAGTGTATCCAGACCCTTGCACGTAAAAAGCGTAACAAGGTTGCAAGTAAACGTGTGTGAATTTTTTAATCATCAAAAAAACAGACATTAATGAAAAAAGATATAATAATTTCAGGGGTAGGCGGTCAGGGTATATTATCCATATCGGCGATCATCGGAATAGCTGCCCTTGAATCGGGTTTGAATTTAAAACAGTCGGAAGTTCATGGAATGAGTCAGCGTGGCGGGGATGTGCAGGCTAATCTTCGTATTTCATCCGATGAAGTATATTCCGATCTGATATCTCATAAACGTGCCGACCTGATACTGTCGGTGGAGCCTATGGAAGCACTTCGTTATCTTCCGTTTTTAAGTCCCGACGGGTGGATAGTTACCAATATTACTCCATACAAAAATATTCCGAACTATCCTGATGATGAAGCACTGTTTGCCGAACTGAAGAAACATCCTAACCTGGTACTTGTTGATGCCGACAAGATAGCAAAGGAGTGCGGTACGGCAAGGGCAGGAAATATTGTAATGCTTGGAGCTGCCGCACCGTTCCTTGATATTTCCAACGAAATGCTTGAATTCGGTATCAGAAAGATATTCGGCAGGAAGGGAGAGGACATTGTGAACATAAATCTTAAAGCCTTAAAAGCAGGCAGAGAGGTTTCAGAGAAGGTAATTGCCGGAAAATAATTGTATTACGACGGTTTGATCACAAGGATCATATCGTTAATGCATAAAATAATGCTCATGAAGCGTTCATTGCTCATTTTTACTGTTCTGTTTTTCTCTGTTTCTTGTTTTTCTCAGGACATTACCGGGGCATGGTATGGAGCGCTCAATGTTCAGGGTAATAAACTTAGGATCGTATTTCACATCTCGAAAAGTGATACGGGATATGTTTCTACAATGGACAGTCCCGATCAGGGAGCCAAAGGCATTCCCGTAGCAACTACAACATTTAACAGTCCTGATCTGAAGCTTGAACTTCCGGCATTGGGGATAACCTGTGAAGGGAAGCTTGAAAATGA
>JAOZOF010000277.1 GCA_029933425.1 Marinilabiliaceae bacterium | reverse complement strand
ATTAATGTTAGGGTTATACTTTTATTTCTTGATTATTTTAAATGTCTTTATCTCTTTGTCATTCTGTATCACTTTTATGAAGTAAACCGAGGGTGCAAGGCTCTGCATATTGACCGGCGTTTCCGGACCGGTTAGTCTGCCTGCTTTTATCAGTTTGCCGTTCATGTCGAAAAGACGGTAAGAGATATTTTCTATGTCGCGCTCGCCGGTTCTGAGTGTAAGAACGTCTGTTGTCGGGTTGGGGTAAGCTGAAAATTCAAGAAGGATATCTTCAGTATTTTCCAGAGCGGTAGGCACTGATATCTCGTAAGGCTGTTGTACTCCTGCCATTACCGAGCCGCCTGTACCTGTATTAGTTGTATAGACAACCTGACCGACAGAATAACTAACACTTCCTCCTGTACCGGAAGCATCGCCGCCCGAAGCAACAACAGCTTCCTGGGCGCTTGAATTCATTACTGTGAACAGCAACGAAGAAATTACAAACGTTCCGATACGGATCACCCGAAACGGTTTTAATAGTTGATTTTTCATATAATTAATTTAAATAAGTAATTAAGGAATTGTTACTCAAGACTATCTGCTGCATGCAGTTAAAAGGGGAGGTGTTTCAAACTTATTACACCGGCATCTCAATTAACAATGATTCTTATTGTTTGAAATTGTAGATATTAGACGGCACTATAAATTTGAAAGAAGTAGAGAACTAAGGACTTAATCCTTTCGCTTCATATATTCCTGGATGATTCGAATATTCACACATTAAAATATAAACACCTACGGCTTTACCAATCCTTATTAGTGCCGGAATTTCGTGTTGCAGGAGTATGTCTAACGTCTGATGAACATTATTATCCCTGTTGGTATCGGGATATTCCGCCTGTTCCATCATGTAGTTTAAAGGGTGGTCATCCCCGTTGTCGCTATTACGGGAAGTAATTGTGACATTCAGGGAACTCGTTTTTAAAACAGGAATCGATACGAAGATCAACAATACTATTAGTTTAACTCCTGTAATCCCCGCTTTTTGTTTGCTTTTCGCGGCTTTCATTATTTTTTACAGTAAGAAATATATTATACCTCTTGCATAGAATTAAGTTCTAAACTGTTAAAATACCCTGTTAATACGTAAATGATATTAAAAGGTTGTGTCCCCACACAAATTAATTATTGATAATCAATTATATCAACGAAATAAAGGTATAATTAAAAACATTAAATAATATAAGTGATCGAAAAAAATTGATGAATTGAGAAATTAAATTGATGATCTGATCGAAAATAATGTTCAGAGATAGTAAGACTTACATTTTTAAATAATTAATATATTCAGACTTTAAATGTTTAAATAGATTGCAGAGCTTCCCGATCCTTTTTGAAAATAAAAAATGCCCGCCAGCATCTGATCACTAACGGGCATGAAATCATTTTTTATCTTTAATCAGAATTATTCTTTATATTCCAGTTCGTTCCTGTCGAAATTTTTCAGTGGATTCTTGGCCAGTTTCTGATTCTCCTGTCTGTTTTTGTATGCATCAACAGCAAGGTAAATGGCATTCAGGAACGATTCCTTATCGGCCTTGTTCATTCCTGCAATGTCGTATGCAGTACCGTGATCGGGGGATGTACGGATGAAAGGCAATCCCGCAGTATAGTTAACCCCGTTAGTAAAAGCAAGAGCTTTGAAAGGTGCCAGGCCCTGATCATGATACATGGCAAGAATAGCATCAAAGTTTTTCAGTTGAGAACTTCCAAACAGCCCGTCGGCAGCATAAGGGCCGAGAGCCATTATTCCGGCCTCCTTAGCCTTTTCGATTGCGGGGATAATTATCTCCTCCTCTTCGTTCCCGAGAACACCTTCATCGCCGGCATGCGGATTAAGCCCCAAAACAGCAATACGGGGTTTACGGATAGTAAAATCGATCCTCAGAGTAGAATCAAGTATTTTCAGCTTTTCAACAATATTCTCAATGGTTATGTATTTTGTCACATCTTTCAAAGGCATGTGTCCGGTTACAACTCCCACTTTCAGGTAATCACTCACCATCAACATCAATACTTCATCCGATTCGGCCTGTTGAGCCAGGTATTCGGTATGCCCGGGAAAGTTAAATTTCTCCGACTGGATATTCTTCTTGTTGATAGGAGCTGTGACCAACACATCGATTGCTCCGCTCTTGATATCCTGTACTGCAAGTTCCAAAGCCTTGAATGCGGCATCTCCTGCAATTGTTGTGCTTTTACCTAGCTCTACACGAACTTCATCATCAAGACAGTTGATGATGTTAACCCTTTTGGGATGTGCATCGTCAGGTGTTCGAATGCTGTTAAGACTGAAATTAGCGATATTCAGTGCTTTCCTGTGATAGGCCGCCACCTTGGACGATCCGTAGATCACCGGAGTAAATGACTCCAGAATACGATTATCGGCCAGGGCTTTGAAAATGATCTCATACCCTATTCCGTTTATGTCGCCTTGTGTTATGCCTACTTTTATTTTATGGTCACTCATATTTCATCAATTGAAAAGTTCAGGTAAAAATAATTAAAATCCACAATATCGGGTCACAAAGTTTTCAAAACTGAACCCTGATCCCTGAATTCAGGTTTTCAGGAACCGGCTTTTGCGGTTAAAAACCGGTAAAGCAGTCTTACTCCAACGCCGGTTCCTCCGTTACCACGATACTTATCTTCTTTGCCAATAAATGCAGGTCCTGCAATATCCATGTGTATCCACGGATGTGTAGTAAAATTACCAAGAAATTTTCCTGCCGTTATGGCTCCTGCCTCACGCGGACCAAGGTTCTTTATGTCAGCGATCTCTGATTTGATCAGTTCGTCGTAATCTTTCCAGAACGGAAATCTCACTACTCTTTCGTGAACATCATCGGCAGCATTCTCAAGTTCTTTGAAACTTTCGTCAGCGGCCGTTCCCATAACAACAGTGCCGTATTGTCCGATCGCCACCATAGCACTTCCGGTAAGTGTTGCAAGGTCGATCACGAGGTCGGGGGCGTATTTGTCGGCATAGCTGAGAGCATCGGCAAGTATCATGCGGCCTTCAGCATCGGTGTTGATAACCTCAACTGTTTTGCCGTTGAACATTGTTATGATGTCACCCGGCACATAGGCATTGAATCCTGGCCGGTTATCAGTGGCAGGAATGAGTCCTACAACCCGGTAAGGAACATCGTTTGATGCCAGTGCCACCATAGTGCCGATAACCGAAGCAGCTCCGCCCATATCGGCCTTCATGTCGTCAAGACTTCCGGGAGGGGTTTTTAGATTGATTCCTCCCGTGTCGAACACAACACCTTTGCCAACAAGAACAACAGGTTTCTCATTCTTTGCATCTTTGGGATTCCACTCCAGTACCATGAAAGCCGGAGGATCCTGGCTTCCGCGATTAACTGCAAGCAGACCGCCCATTTTTAAGGATTCTATTTTCGACTTGCTGTAGATGTCGGCTGAAAACCCGAATTTATCAGAAAGCTCCCTGACCCTGTTGCTGAGGTGTTCCACATCCAGTTTGTTCACAGGTTCATTTACCAGGTCACGGGTGATAAACACCGCTTCGCATAGCTTCTGTAACTCTGAGCAGTCACCGGCATTTACCTCCGATGATGCAATGAAGACATCGGTTAACTTTGTGCTCTCATTTTTCTTCTCGGTTTTGTATTTATCGAAAGAGTATGAAGCAAGAGCAAGACCTTCGGCAATTGCAAGAGTTGCGGCTTTTGATCCTGCAAGGTCATAAATAGTAACCCTCTCCTGTTTCTCTTTTTTCAATGTCTGCCACAGCTCATATCCGTTAACCCTTAGCTTTTCTTTTTCTTCATTCGACAGATTGACATCATCAATGATCTTTACGAACTTACTTCCGGGTATGCCGTGTATCACAATAAAAGATTCATCTTCACTTTTTTTCTTTTCAATGTAACCTGTCTCTTCTTTAGTAAAACCAAGATCAGAAAGCAGCTTTATTTCGGCAGTAATGAAAACGTTAGCAGTTCTCTCTTTCTGATCGGTAATGTGAACAATATTTGGTACCATGATTATCTGTTTTTAATTATCCTTCAAAGTTAGCTTTTCAGAATTAACGAACCTTCATTTTTGAACTAAATTTTTTCGTCCCGGGCTTTTCATTATTTTTATTGCAGTCAAAAAAGATCGCCGGATATTACAGACATCTCATTGTTGCAGGTACCGGGGAAGAGGCAACTAAATGATCCTGTTTTATGTGTGAGTAAGGGATCTCTGTAAGAAGGAATAAAGTAATAAGGTTTAGTTGGCGTTGATGAGATAAATTGTACTAAGGTTTTTCTATAAGAAAATAAGGTTTAACCATTTCGGATGAATGCCAAAATGAGTGTAGTTTGGATTTAATGATTGACGAAAAACATGATCAGATATTTCAATCTTAGCATAAAACCGGCAATTTGTTGAATGTTTTTTTATACTTTCCGACTGTTGTAAAACATTTCGAATGTGCTGATAAAAGATGTAATTTTCGACATCCAAAATTTAACCATCTGATATTAAACTATAATTATGAAAACACGAAAAGAGAGCGATCTTATAGGTGAACTCGAAATACCTGCTGACGTATATTACGGGGTTCAGACACAAAGAGCTATAAACAATTTTGATATTTCCACAGCAAAGCTGAGTCATTACCGGACATTCATCTGGGCACTCGGTGCCGTTAAAAAAGCTGCTGCTCTCGCCAACCATGAACTCGGTCTGCTCGATACTACGATCAAAGATGCAATAGTGCAGGCATGTGATGAAGTTATGGAAGGCAGGTTCGATGATCAG
>JAOZOF010000057.1 GCA_029933425.1 Marinilabiliaceae bacterium | reverse complement strand
CCAATAGTTTTTGTAATTTTTTGAAAAAAGTATCCTTAAAAAATCCTAATTCTTACATTTGTTGTGGTTTTAGTCATCGACGACTCCATCTAACAAAAAATAAAAACTTATGACACACGAGGATTTCATGAAAGAGGCGATAAAATTGTCGGTAGAGAATGTAAAGAACGGAGGAGGCCCTTTTGGAGCTGTCATTGTTAAAGACGGGAAAATAGTAGGCAAAGGTGCAAACAGCGTAACAACACATAACGACCCTACAGCTCATGCCGAGATTGTGGCAATACGCAATGCTGCTAAAGAGTTGGGCACATTCGATCTGTCTGACTGCACCATTTACACTTCATGCGAACCATGTCCCATGTGCCTCGGAGCCGTTTACTGGGCACACCTTTCAAAAATGTATTACGGCAATACAAAAAAAGATGCAGCCAAAGCAGGATTCAACGATGCCTTTATCTACAAAGAGATGGAACTACCTGTTGACAAACGTTCTATACCTGCTGAAAGACTTCTCAGCAATGAAGCTTACAAAGCTTTTAAAATGTGGAAAGAGAATCCGGATAAGATCGAGTATTGAGGATTTGAGGAACTGAGTAATTGCATTATGAACAAAAAACTGACCAAAGACATCTACTCGCAGGATGCCGTTACCGCAGCCAAAGAACTGCTCGGCAAAGTTCTAGTACGTCGTTTTGAAGACGGAACAGAGATCAGAGCTGTGATAACAGAAACGGAAGCATACCACGGTGAGGAGGACCTCGGCTGTCATGCCAGCAAGGGACGCACTCCCCGCACCGATGTTATGTATTGGGAGGGCGGCCACGTTTATGTTTACCTCATCTACGGAATGTACTGGCTGCTGAACATCGTAACAGGTCCCAAAGATCATCCGCAGGCGGTTCTGATAAGAGGCACAGACCTTGCTCCCGGACCGGGAAGAACAGGAAAACTACTTAAACTCGATAAGTCGTTTTACGGCGAAGACCTGTTAACATCGAACAGGATATGGATAGAGGAAGGGGAAAAAAACGACATCAAACACACCACAGCACCTCGTATCGGCATCGAATATGCAGGCCCTGAGTGGAGCCAAAAGCCGTGGCGGTTTACCCTCAACGACTGACCAGATTGACGATCCTGAACTCAGGGCTATAGATGAGGCTTAAACCATAGGAGTAATCGAACTGACTTGAAGGAAAATCGTAATAAATATTGAAACAAACATTCAGTTTGATCTGATCATTCATAAACGATCTGTTAAATGTAGCCTTAACGGTCCCCATGTTACGGTACTGCGAATAAAAACCTTCCTTGTAATCCGATAATGACATAAATTCCTGATTTCCTTTCAGCGAATAAAAATTATCGGCATACCAGTAACCTACCATGAACTGACCATACTTGTAATCAAAGCCGGTTACGGGATAAAGAGCATACCCCGAATCGAAACCGAGATCGAGGGAACCTGAGAATTGTGAGAATCCGAGGTAATAGCCATCGAGCCATATCCTGCGGATAAAACCATTGCCGGTAGTGAGTCCAGTTTTCAAACCTAAAACACTGTTCAGCATAGAATACGTATCGTCATTGTAATCACTTATCTGACCGCTTTGATGCCCGGCCAGCAGCTGCACAGGCATGCCGACCTGAATCTTACTGTCCTTGTTGGTAAGCACCGCATCCGCGGTAAATCCGGCTGTGAATCTTTCCGGTAAAGTGTCGCCCCATGAAATAAACTGTTCCCAGTCTATCCAGGCATCAAAATTAAATCGCTTACTGTTGAACAAAAATTGCATCCCGTTCTCTACCGGCCTGAGATATTGATAATCGGGATCATAAACCGGCTCTATAAGCCCGTGATGTAAGTTCCCTTTCAGTGTACCCAGAATAATATAAAATTTATCAGATGCCCGGAGCTGTGCAGAAATTACAGGCTTGACATCAAACAGGCCGTCTTCACCAAAGAACTGTATCAGGTTGGCTCCAGCAGTAAATTTCAGCCGTTTACCCGCATAGTAAACAAGTTCAGGCCTCAGAGAAAAGCCCGGCAGAGTATATCCCTGTGTGTAATCGCTGAAATATTCATTGTTCTTAAAAAACAGGTTTGTCTCCAGCCTGAAAAGAAGATCGTTTTGTTTTGCAGTATCAAATTCAGCAAAAGTATATCGGCCTGACAGATCTAACTGGGAGGCTATTCTTCCAGAAAAAATAAATATCAATACGATCGATGACAGGATGATCCTTCTCATGAATGAATAAAGAATTTAAACTAAATTCGGCTTCGAGGGTGACAATTTAATAAAAATAAGTTTATTGAAGCGAAAGTACCAAAGAAAAGAGCCCTGAGTCAGGCATGTAACCGGCTGACATCACTATGAGAAGATTCCCGTATGAGTTGCTTGAGAACATCTCCTTTACGACGTTCAAACTTTTCGTACAGATTGTTTCCCATGTAAAGAAACCCCCTCTCTTCATCAATGAATTCCACTCTTGATGAATTGATCAGAGTTCTTGGATTACACCGGACAAACCCATGGCCCCGGAGTATAAGTTCATATCTTCGTAACGGTATAGGAGAGAAAAGGCCTGAATTATCGAAAAATATGAAATATGTGCCTCCTTCAACCGAACGGGCTTCAATTATTTCATGGATAGAAATGATCCTTGTGTCGGTCTTCCCCTTAACCACAAGCTTATCAACCTCATCATCTGAAATAATATTCTCCATTAGAGCCTCGATCTTAACATTGTAAAACTCATCTTCGATCTCTGCAATGGCATCGTCAATTGCAACAATGAGTTCTATGACATCAAAAGGTTTGAAAATAAAATCAACAAATGAGAATTTTAAAGATTCGATGATATGCTCAGAATACGATGAAATGAATACCATCCTGATGCCTTTGTCCTGCATCAGGTGAAGAATGTTCAAAGCATCATTTTTATTCAGGTCAGCATCCAGGATCAGTATCTGCGGGTCATGCCTGTTCACGAATCCAACGGCTGATGAAATATCTTTGGCTGTTGCTACAAAATCGATCTCATGAAAATTTGAAGCTACCACCTCTTCGATCACATTTTTGTAAAAGTCATTCGCTTCGATCAGTAGCAGCTTTATTTTTTTCATGCCTGTTTTATTTCTTTTTTTCCTGAATAATTATCGGCAATACAAACCGGACTATAGTGCCCCTGTCGAAAGGATCCAGCGTCTTTTTGTCCTTTATCGTAAATTCAGCCCGCTTTTTCGCATCCTTTCGTAATATCTCAAGTCTTTCTTTCGTGATCTTTATGGCCATGGAATGATGGTTCTTGTTTTTGAACTCCATTCTTTTACCTATACCATCACCATTGTCATCTATTTCAATTATCAGGGAATCGCCCGATTTTGAGAATTTCACATTCAGGACACATCCTCCCTGCCTGTTTTTAAAGCCGTGTTCAATTGCATTTTCAAGAAACGGTTGTGTAAGCATCGGTGGTACCATAACCTTGTCAAGATCAAGCTGAGGATCAACCTCGATGTTGTACCGAAACGGGTCACTGAACCGTAACTGTTGCAGTTTCAGATAATATCCAACCACATTGATCTCATCGCGTAACGTAATGTAATCAAATGTGCTGCTTCGAAGCACCTGACGCATCAGCCGGGCAAAATCAGCCAAAAAATCAGCGGCCTTTTCTTTGTCATTCTCCATTATGAATACCTGAATGGCACTAAGAGCATTGAAGATGAAATGCGGATTCATCTGTGTACGAAGCAACTGTTGCTGATATTTCAGTGTCCTGTACCTGCTGCGAAGCCTGTTCTGGAAAATGATAAGGACGATCGAAAATGCCAGTATCATTGTCAGCAGAATAACCGCAATAATGGTGATCCTCTGCTGTCTGATCTTTTCTTCCTGCATCTTTTTCTCCTGCGAAAGCAACATTATCCTGTTGTTCTGCTTTTCCGATTCAAGGATAGTCTCCAGTGTAGAGATATAATGAATGGTCTTCTCGTTTATCAGGCTGTCTCTGTATGTATTGCTCAGCTTCTGTAACGAAAGTGCTTCTTTGTAATTCTTTTTCAGTTCATACAGTTCCGAAAGCAGTCTGTAACCCTCCTGCATCTGATAAACCGATCCTATATCCTGTGCTACTTTGAGGCCTCTTTCCAGGTAATACTGAGCATTTTCATAATCTCCGGCTTTCATGTATGTTTCGCCCAGGGTAATATAACTTACCGAAACGTGCAGTCTGTCCCCCTCTTTCTCATTTATTCTCAATGCCTTTTTCAAAAAGTTCAGAGCCAGGTCAATATGCCCTTTGGCAATGTATGCTGTTCCTATGCTGTTATAACATATCGATTCCCCGAAATGATCTCCTTTGATGGCCCTGTTCTTTTCAAGTGAGATGAAAAAATAGTGCAGGGCAGAATCCGGCTGGTTCAATCCCAGAAAAGCTTCCCCAATGTTATTGTAATTAATAGCCTGTCCTAACAGGTTCTTTTCATTCATCGAAATACTTAATGACTTTTTGAAATACTCAATGGCAGCATGATACCTTTTCAGACTAAGATTAATGTTGCCGATTCCGTTCAGTGCCGATTCGATATTGAATGAATCTTTTAACGCTTCTGCCAGTTTCAATGCTTCGAAATGATAATCCAGTGCAACCGGATTCTGATCCATCCGCCTGTAAACCACTGCTATCTGATTGTAGTATTTTGCCAGAAGGTCTTTACGATCATGCAGTTCAGCAATGTCAATAGCTTTTTTGCTATACGATATGGCCTCCCTGTAATACGACTTATTACGATATCGCCTGCTTAAAATACTGTATATCTTAGCCAGCTGAATATCATCATTGTTCTTTTTCGCGATCTCCTCTGCTTCCTGCAGTGACTCATCAAAAATAGGAGACTCTAATTTTTTATTGCAATATGATTCGCTTGATTTTTTAATAAGATTGCTTACAACAAGAGAATCAGTATTCTCATTTATATCAAAAGAGATCTCCTTCTGTGATTTTTCCTTCACAGAACAAGCAAAAAGCATCAAAATAATAACCGGGAAAAAGATATTTCGAAACATATCTCCTGTAATATTCTCAGCCAATTTACTAAAATCACTTAATTAAGCAACACCGCATATTATAAAGATTTGAACAGGATATTAACAATGCATTTGTAGCAGAATAAATTCAGGATCTGTTATTTGTGAAAATTCATATTAAATTAGCTGTCGATTATGACTAATTTTTTACCCGGAAGTTATGAAAACGATCGATGTTGCATGTGCTGTTATTGTCCGGAACGGATCGTTTCTTGTAACGCAGCGAGGAGCCGGGATGGACAGATCAGGGAAGTGGGAATTCCCGGGTGGCAAAACAGAAAAACACGAAACGGCGGAACAATGCATCATGCGTGAGATAAAGGAGGAACTTGACATCAACATCAAAGTAATACGATGGCTCGACCCTGTTGAGCATACTTATCCCGATATCACAATTCGTCTGATACCCTGTATTGCTGAAATAATTTCAGGCACTATAACGGTGCATGAACATTCTGATCACAAATGGGTAAGTATGAAAGAGCTTATGTCATTTGAGTGGTTGCCGGCCGACATACCTGTAGTGAAACAGGTTTTAAACACAGAACTGTAAATTTCCGGACATTACATCTTCAACCACCTGAGAAGAATATCCTCAAGGTCGTTCATCTTAACAGGCTTACCTATGTAGTCATTCATACCGGCATCGATGCACACTTCACGGTCTCCTTTAAGGGCATTGGCTGTCATAGCAATTATCGGCGTATCGATGTTCATCTCCCGTAGTTTACGGGTAGCGTCCAGACCGTTGAGAACAGGCATCTGAACATCCATAAAGATCAGGTCAAAACCGTTTTTCTCTGTGATCATGTCTACGGCTTCCTGACCATTAACTGCAATTTCGGTGTCCAGACCTATACTTGAAAGCATTTTCTGAGCTATTTTCTGATTGATCAGATTATCCTCAACAAGCAATGCCTTTTTCCCTTTTACCAGATCAGAAAGGGTTACGGCTTCTTTTTTATCTTCTGTTTCAGAGAACAGTCTTTCTATAGCCTTGAACAGTTCAAGATGTTGTATCGGTTTTTGAAGAACGTAGTCAACACCTTCAAGCGAAAGCATACCTTTCCATTTGTCATCAGCTGCAAACAGGATGGTTTTTATCTTACTCCGTATCTTTTTGATGTCTGCAATAAAACTGCTGTCAACCTTTGTGAACACATGAGTATCGATAATGACAAGGTTGAAGTCCTTTGATTTTTTCAGAAGGTTCAATGCCGATTTCTCATCGCTTATGGTATCGGACGGAATGTCCCAGTTGTTAAGGGTCTTTTTCAACAACAAGAGGTTTGTCCTGTGATTGTCAACTATGAGGGTTCGGATGTTGGCAAATTTCTCGGTTTTCAGCTCGTAAGCAGCCTGATTCTTTTCAATAACGAACGGCAAAGTAAAATGGAATACAGAACCCGGCGACTCTTCCGACCATGCAAAATTCGGATTCGGACTTTCAACCCATATCTTACCGCCCATCAGTTCTGTAAGCATTTTTGAAATGCTCGTCCCCAGCCCTGTGCCACCAAATTTACGCGTTGTAGAACCATCTGCCTGAGTGAATGATTCAAATATCTTCTCGAGTTTATCTTTTGGGATGCCGATGCCTGAATCCTCTACCATAAAATGCAGAGTGATGTCCGAACCAATCTGTTTCTCAACCTCAACCTTGAGAACAACTTCGCCCTCTTTTGTGAACTTCACGGCATTCCCCATCAGATTTACAAGTATCTGAATAAGACGGCCTTCATCGCCTATCAGAACGTTCGGGATAGTCTCCTCTACCGATCCCATCAGCTCTATACCCTTCTCATTCGTCTTAATCGACATCTGATCAAGGATGTAATCGATGGTTGAGCGAATATTGAAAGGATAGGATTCTATCTTCATCTTACCTGCCTCGATCTTTGAGAAGTCAAGTATGTCGTTGATGATACCGAGGAGGTTATCGCATGAACGTGCGATGATCTTGATCACATTGTTTTGCTCTTTGGTAAGCCTTGTCTTCGAAAGGAGTTCGGTAGCACCTATGATACCGTTCATCGGCGTCCGTATTTCATGGCTCATATTTGCCAGGAACTCTGATTTGGCCTTGTTTGCCTCTGCTTCGTTCTTCTGAATCTCTTTCTGTGCACTGATATCCATGAACGCCTCAAGGAATACTTTTTCGTTGTTCAGACGGATAGGAATGATGTTTTTAAGTATCTCACGTGAAACATTGTTCTCCTTCACTTCAAGTATTTCCTCAAGCGATGTGACCACCACACCTGACACAGGATCTACATACTGGTCTTTCCTGATGGTACTGAAATATGTTTCGTACGAATTTCCTTTAATGTGATCAAAAGCCTCCTCCATCGAGTTAAAGTTCATGATCTTGGCCGCAGTCTGGTTTATCTGTATGATCTCTTTGTTCTTGTTAACTATGAGGATTCCTACCGGAAGATTCTCGGTGATAGTCTTCATCGCCTCATTCGATTCACGCAATGACTCTGTAAGGTTCCTCTTTTCTGTAATATCTTCTTTTATTACAACATAGTTCGAAATAGTATTATCCTCGCTCAAAACCGGAGATATTAGCACTTTCTCCCAGAATTCGGTACCATCCTTTTTCTTGTTGCAAAGCTCGCCTGTCCACACCCTGCCCTCCTGAATGGTATTAAGGAGCACGTCAGCAAATTCATCCTCTCCACTGTCTTTCAACAGATCGGCATTTCCTCCTTCGATCTCCTCTTTCTTAAATCCGGTAATTTTTTCAAAACCCTGATTTATATATTCGATGTTTCCCTGCGTATCAGTTATCATTATGGATATCGGACTTTGTTCGATAGCCTGAAGTAACTTCTTGTTGTTCTCCTCTGCTTTGTATCTGTTAAGTATTACATTCTTGATCTGATTTATCAGCATTCCGGTTATGAAAATCGCAAACAAACTGAAGAATAACAGTCCGAAATATTTCAGCCGGTTATATTTTCTTACAACATTAATGCTCGTGTTGTTAAGAGTATTCCAACGTTTATTGATGTCATACGATATTTTGTTCTCTATCTCACTGATGCGTGTAAAGTATGTGTCGGCCTGCTGGATAAGATGGTTTAAAGTATTATAATAATCCTGTGTAAAAGGCTTCCCTGTACTGATCTCCCTCTCTATCAATGCAATTATCTTGTCCGCTAATGATTGCAATTCACTGATCTGAGGTATAAGTTCCCTGATCTCGGATAAAGTTCCGGTGTATTTATCCGGCTCATAACGGAATACCTCTTCTATCTCATCCCGTGCAGGCATATTGACCGATATAGTGTTCGACACGATCCCTCCCTCGTCAAGTACTTTTATTATCTCTTTGCTGCTGTTGATCATGGAACGGATATTCTCACGAAGATTCTTTAGCTGCTGCTGACGTGTTACTGTAGGGAATGTCTTGAATGATAACCGTAGATTCAGCAGATTTCTTTGCAGAAGATGATCTATTATCTGCTGTTGTTCCTGATTGTGAATTACTCTTTGATATTTAACAGTGTAAGCGTTATCGAAATAATTTTCGATAATTAAAATAGAAGCTATAGTTAGCATGAAAACACCTATCAGAATGTATAACTTCCTGATTATAGGCTCGTTCATAAAAAGTTTTTTTCTTTTCTTCAACTTGTGCACAAAATCTTTTATTAATTAACGGAGAAAATTAAAACTTTATTGAAATAATTTCTAAAAAATCAAAGATTTTCTTTTTGAAAAACCGTATTTGTTTAGAACAGATATTCCTTCAGGATTGTTTACATAGGCCATAAAAGATTTTGCAAGATCAACATTCTTACATGTAGACAGGATCCCTGCATAAACTTCTATTTCACAACGATGCTTACTATCAAAAGGTATAATATCAATATAGTTGCGACTGCCGTTTATGTATATGGTTGAAGCAAAATTGATAACTACGTCAGCCTTGTTGTTTTTCAAACTGGTAATAAGGCCTTTCGAATCTGTAGAAAGCGAGACAACATTGTTCAGTACATCATTGTAAATATTCCATTTAACAAGAACTTTACGTGTTTCATACCCCAAAGAACTTGTTTCCGGATTCGCGATGATCACTGCAAATTCATCTGAAGTAAGCAAAGAAAAGTCACCCGTGAAATTTTTGGGGTTACCTTTTTTTACCATGAAAACAAGACTTGTGTAACCTAAAAACACTGAATCGGTCAGATGTTCTGTAGTTTTCTGGCGAAGGACATTGAAAGAGTGACTGGAAGAAGGAATAAAGATATCTCCTTTATGCGAATAGTTTATCAAACCAATGAGATTCTGTGCACAATCGTTCTGGATAGTAATCTTACAGTTGTATGTTTTCTCAAAACTCTTTATCAATTCATAAATAGGAGGAGCTACTGCATTTTCACAATAGATTATAAGTTCCTCTTTCCCCTGCTCTTTTGCCGTATTTTTTTTACTGAAGTCATTGATACAGGCAGAAAAAACAACAGAAATCACAAAAAGGAAAACCAACAAATTTGCCTTCAGCATAGTGACACTCGTATATCTGTTAATAATAAGCAAGTTACGAATATTCCCTCAGAGAAGAACATCGTTTGTCACTAAAACTTCTGCGTTTGTCAAATTAAACTAACTTGTAAAAAAGTGTTTACGTATCCATCTTGGGATAAGTATTGCACCGATAATAAGATAAGGATAGTAACTTATCAGTCGCCAGAAAAAGGCCATGGCTACCCCTGTGCCCACAGGGATCATTCCGGTAAGGAACGTTTTAAATACATATTCGGCAAACCCGCTTCCGCCCGGAGTAGGACTTACAAGCATCATTATCCACATTACCAATTGCTTTCCAAAAATAATAATGTGTTCATCCCAACTAAGAAAATGAACGCCGAAAAATGCTATTATCAGAGTATTTACAACCCAGTAGCGGGAAGTCCAGCTTATAACAGTTGCTCCAAAAGCTTTCAGCCAACTGCTCAAAGGCCAGTTCCTGAACTCTTTGGATGTGGCTATCAAATCTGTTCCTGTCTCATTTGCATGAGGCCGCCACTTTCTGATAATGGGAAGTTTGAATACCCATAAAAGCAGGAATTTGAGCCCTCTTGGATTAAAGAAAAGTCCATAACTTAAGATTATAGTATAGATCAGTTTAAGGAAATAACCAAGCAGTGCAAACATCAGGAACTGATTTTCATACCACACTCTGTGTTCCATGCTTTCACCAAAAGTAAAGATGTCTGTTCTGCCTATTAAAAACAGCACCAACGGAAAGACCAGGATGAAATACAACTCATCGAGGAATGATGTGACCATTACAACTGCACTGCTACGACCTATCCTGATACCTTCTTTGTTCAGGAAAAAAATAGCGACACTTGTCCCTCCGATAGCCGAAGGTGTTATGGCAGACGAGAATTCCCAAAGCATAATGATATTGAAAGCCTTGCGCCATGTCAGCTCATTAGCGGTAAGTAAACGTATCCTGACCATGTACCAGAAGTCACGGAATGCCATCAGTAACAATGAGACAAGCAGCCAGAAAACTGACTGTAAAGTAAATTCAAAGAACGAAAGACTTCCCGGATCGAATTCACGATAAAGCATAAATCCACTGACTCCTAATCCTATTACGATAGGATAGATTATCTTATTGGGCTTAATGCTCTTTAATATTTTACCGGAATTGTCAGCCATAATGGATAAAGAAACCGTAAAGTTAGAATAAAGTAATCTAAGAAAAAACGAACATCTTTGTTTTTACAACAATCTTACCATGTTTTTGAACAGAGAAGGTTGATTTGTGTTATATCAATTAGCAGATCTTTTTATCGGAATTTATACCTTTGCATCCTTAAATTTTTACAATGAGCAAAGATCAGAAGAAACTTGTTATTGCCATCGACGGATATTCATCCTGCGGGAAAAGCACTATAGCCAAAGACCTGGCGAAGGTCCTTAATTATATTTACATTGATACCGGAGCCATGTACAGGGCAGTAACCCTGTTTGCCATGAAAAACAATCTGATAAAAAACAAAGACATTGATCTGAAAAGATTGAAAGAGCTTCTTCCTCAAGTGAAAATAACATTTAAAAAGAATCCCGTCACAAACCTGAACGAAACATATCTGAACGGTGAGAATGTAGAAAAAGAGATACGCAGGCTTGATGTCAGCAACAAGGTAAGTATGATAAGTGCCATAGGATTTGTTCGTGAAAGGCTCGTAGAGCTTCAGCGTGAAATGGCCAAAGAGGGTGGAATTGTTATGGATGGCCGCGACATCGGTACTGTTGTTTTGCCCGATGCCGACCTGAAGATATTCATGACTGCCAAACCCGAAGTCAGGGCTGAAAGAAGATACAAGGAACTTAAAGAGAAAGGTGAAGAAGTATCTTTCGAAGAGATAATGAAAAACATAGCAGATCGGGATCACATGGATACGACTCGCAAAGAGAGTCCACTTCGTCAGGCCGGAGATGCAATAGTCCTTGACAACAGCAACATGACCCCCGAAGAACAACTCGAATGGATAATTGATCTCGTTAACAAGAAGTAATAAAAAAATAATAAGCAGCAAAGACACAAAATATTGTGTCTCCATAATTAATACACGAATGAAGATAGAGATAGATAAAAAGTCCGGTTTTTGTTTTGGTGTGGTTAAGGCCATTGAAGCAACGGACGAGGTGCTTGAAAAAGAAGGGAAGATCTATTCTCTTGGTCAGATCGTACACAACAAGGAGGAGATAAGCCGCCTGGAGGATAAAGGGATGATCACTATCAACCACGATGATTTCAGGGAGATGAAAAACAGAACAGTGCTTTTTCGTGCTCATGGGGAGACTCCCGAATCATATGTTACCGCTAAACAAAACGGGCACAGAGTGATCGATGCTACCTGCCCTGTTGTATTACGACTACAAAAGAAAGTTTATCGATCTTTTCAGAAAATGCAGGAGGTAAATGGTCAGCTGGTGATCTTCGGGAAAAGAGGCCATGCTGAAGTGGTAGGACTTATGGGGCAAATAGGAGGCAGAGGAATACTCATTGAAGGAGAACATGACCTTGACAAGCTGGATTATACCCGTCCTATCGAAACTTTTTCACAAACAACCATGAACGTGGATAAGATCAAACATCTGATAGATGAGATAAAAAAACGCATTAAAGATCTTTCTCTTTTAAAGACCAATAACACAACATGCCGCCAGGTTTCCGACCGCTTTGCCCACCTTCGCTCGTTCTCGAAAAAATATGATGTAATTGTTTTCGTCGGCGGAAAAAACAGCAGTAACTCAAAGATGCTTTACGAAGAGTGCAAACAAAATAATCCTCAAAGCTATTTTATCAGCAATCCGGAAGAACTAAAAAAAGAGTGGTTCGATGAATCTGTCCACAAGGTCGGCATTTGCGGAGGTACATCTACTCCTTTCTGGCTTATGGAAAATGTTGCCAATACAATTCCGGAATTGTAACAATTAAAGACTCTGCAATTGTCCTGATTTTTTAATTACTGCATCTGCTTAATGTTTGTAATCTTCTATATTTCTGATGCTTAACATTTTTTAACTATTTTTATAGTGAGAATATTCTCGTTTTATTTGGAGGTATGAGAATATTCTCATTATATTTGCAGTGTAAAATTAACTGATCAGAGAAAGATGCCGAGAAGAAGACGATTAAGAAGGATTGTAAGTCCGCCGGGATTCAAAGGTTACCGTCCGTACGGTGCCAACAGTGAAATGTCAGGGCACATTGAGCTTCTGTACGAGGAGTATGAGGCACTGAAACTGGCTGACTACAGTCACATGAACCATCTTGAGGCATCCAAGCTGATGGGAGTATCACGGGCAACATTTGCAAGGATCTATGAAAGCGCCCGCAGAAAGATCGCACAGGCACTGGTTGAATCGAAAGAGATAAAAACGGCGTACGGGGATGCCTTTCTTGACAAGGACTGGTACGTTTGCAATGATTGCTACGTACGTTTCACACTTCCGCATCACCATCGTGGCAGACGTTGCCCGATATGCAAATCGGAGAGAATAGAAATGGTAACCCAAAAATAAATAATAGATAAACAATTAAATCAAATAAAATGAAAACAGTAATCACATCAACAGGGAACGAAGTAAACTCATTGTTTGACAAGAGATTTGGGCGTGCAGCATGGTTCTGTGTTCTTGATGAAGCTACAGGAGAAACAAAATTTTATCAGAACGAGAACAAGGATGCTCAAGGCGGAGCAGGCACAAAAACAGTGGAAAAGATGGTTGAACTTGGAGTATCAAAAGTCATCTCCGGTGATTTCGGTCCAAAGGCTAAAGACCTGCTCGATAAATTCAACATTCAGATGGTTATCATTCAGGATGACGATGTCACTGTTGATGATGTTATCAGAAAAATAAAATAACACTAAAAAAGGAGGTAGCTATGCCAGGTTTTGATGGAACAGGACCCGAAGGAAGAGGTCCCAGAACAGGACGAGGATTGGGAAGATGCAATCCCGACAACACAAATCCAAATACCGATGTTGCTGAAAACGACTTCCCGTACGGAAGAGGCCGTGGTTATGGTCGCGGATACGGCAGAGGCCCTGCAGGCAGAGGTCGTGGCAGAGGATTCGGATTCGGATTTGGCAGAGGACGCTGGTAACCTGTAGCGGACAATCCGGCAGATCTTTGAATGTGTCAGATTATCCGATACTGGGTTAAATGTTGAAAATAATCGTGCACCATTGTTGATGCACGATTATTTTAATATCAAACCGAAAGAATAACCTATTTTTGCAAAAAATAAATTATCCCTTCATTCCCCGTTTTGAGGAATAACCGAAGTAAATAAAACATGTAATTATGAAAAGAAAAATAGCTGTACCGATAGATGAAACCGGAGTTCTTGATGCTCACTTCGGGCATTGTAAGTTCTTTCACCTTTTTGACGTAGCTGATGATGTGATCATTTCCGACCTCAAGGTCATTCCTCCGCCTCATCAACCGGGACTTTTACCTCAATGGCTGGCCGAAGAAGGCTCAACTGATATCATAGCAGGAGGAATGGGACAGATGGCAATTCAGATATTCAACAAGAACAGAGTTAATGTTTTTGTTGGTGCTGACAAACGTCCTGCCCGCGAACTGGTAGAAAGTTTCCTTAAAGGGGAACTGAACCTTTTGTCGAATTATTGCGACCACTAAGATGAAACAAGAATGTTTCTTCTGCCATACTAAAACCGTTGAAAAACTGATACGGAAATTCAATCCTCCGGCTGATATAGCTGAGGATTTTCTTCGTTCCGTCAATTCGCTATTTGGCGAAGAGTGGGAAACCACAAATCCGTATCTGGCAACTAAAATTCACCGTCTGGCAAAAGAAAAACTTAGTGTTGCCGATCTGTACAAAGAAGAGAAGTTCAATGCAAACAAGATGCTTTTGGAGCATTACGATTTCTGGAAATCGTTAGTTGCCGGAAGCAAAAACCCTTTCCTGACTGCAGCTAAGCTGGCAGTGATTGGCAATGTTATTGATTACGGAGCTCATAGTCTTAATGAAGATGATATTGTCACTCAGATCAAAGAACTGACCTCGAACACTCTTGCAGTCGACGAAACAGAAGAACTTTTCGACCGGTTACAAAAGGCTGAATCAGTACTGTACATTGGCGATAATGCGGGTGAAATAGTTTTTGACAAACTTTTCATCGAAACTATCGATCACCCCAATATCACTTTTGCAGTTCGTGGCTATCCGGTGATAAATGACATTACGCTTGATGATGTAAAACAAACAGGCATCGACAAGTTGTGTAAGATCATCACAAACGGCAACGATGCTCCGTCAACACTTCTGGAGTATTGCTCGGATGAATTCATGGAAGTATATGATCAGGCAGATGTTATCATAGCCAAAGGACAAGGTAATTTTGAAGGATTGATGGATGAGAAAAAAGACAATCTGTTTTTCATGCTGATGGCAAAATGTGATCCTATTGCCGGCATGCTTGGAGTGAACAAAGGAGATATGCTGGTAAGAAAAGCTGTTTAAATAATACTACAAAAGCAATGGCAATAAAAATAGCAATAGCAAGCGGTAAAGGAGGAACAGGTAAAACAACCGTGTCCGTAAATCTTTACCATTTTATCAACAGGCTTGTAACACCAAAAGTGCAGCTGGTGGATTGTGACGTGGAAGAACCCAACGATCTGCTCTTTTTTAAGGATTCAGAAGAAGTAACGAAAGAAACGATCAATCAACTCATTCCACGTATCGACAATGACAAATGCACCTATTGCAGGAAATGTACCGAATGGTGTGAGTATAATGCCATTGTGGTAATTCCGCCTGTGGAATTTGCCGAAGTTAACGGCAGCCTGTGTCATTCATGCGGTGCGTGTCTTGTGGCCTGTGAGTTCGATGCAATGAAAGAGTATCCTGAGCCGATAGGAGATGTTACCTTCTACAAAACGCAGGACGGTAACGGCCTTGCGGAAGGACGTCTGAAAATAGGTTCGGCAATGCAGACCATGCTGATAAAAGAGTTAAAAAAGAGGGTGCCTGATGATGCAGAGTGGATACTCTTTGATGCTCCACCGGGAACGAGTTGTCCGGTTGTGGAAACAGTTTCGGATGCTGATTATATTGTTCTGGTAACCGAACCTACTCCTTTTGGTTTGCATGACCTCAAACTGATGATCGAAATGCTTAAAGACATTAAACAGCCTTTTGGTGTCATTGTCAACAAAGCAGGCTTGGGAAATAACGATGTATACGAATATCTGGAAAAAGAAAATATCGAGATCATTGGTAAAATACCATTCGACAAAGATTATGCATCGAAATATGCGGCAGGGAACCTGCTCAAAGATATTTCACCCGAAACAGAGCAACGTTACAAAGAAATTATTGAAAAGTTAAAAACAAAATTATAACACCTCTCCGTCAAATGACGGAAGGCCGGGAGGGAGCCGATATGAAAGAAATAACAATATTAAGCGGTAAAGGCGGAACAGGCAAAACAAGCATAACGGCAGCCATTGCATCGGTTGCCGGGAATGCCGTTTTTTGCGACAATGACGTTGACGCTGCCGACCTGCATCTCATTTTCAATCCACAGATACTTGAAGAACACACTTTTTTCAGTGGGTACAAAGCGACCATTCACGATGACGAGTGTACACGTTGCGGCATCTGCTATGATCATTGCCGCTTCGATGCCATTCATTACAAAGAGCTTGGTGGGCTGTATGTAAATCAGTTCCAGTGCGAAGGATGCCGGTTGTGTGAAAGGGTTTGCCCTGTGCAGGCCATCACTTCGAAACGCAGTGACAATAATTATTGGTTCATTTCGGATACACGAATGGGCAAGCTGGTCCATGCAAAAATGGGCCCCGGAGAAGAGAATTCAGGCAAACTTGTATCCGAGATCAGAGGAAGGGCAAAAGAGATAGCCAAAGAGACCGGTGCCGGTTACGTCATCAACGACGGCCCTCCGGGAATAGGATGTGCCGCCATCTCATCAGTTACGGGTACTGATACCGTTCTGCTTGTGATTGAACCTACACACTCAGGACTCCATGACATCAAACGGGTTGTTGACCTTATCGATTCTTTCAAAATTCCATCTTTTGCCGTGATCAATAAATACGACATTAACAAAGAAGTTGTTGAGGAAATTGAAAAGTTTTTAAATCAGAATAACATACCTTTGCTTGCAAAACTGCCGTTCGACAAGCAGATGGTGGAATCAATGGTCAACGGACAAACCATTGTGGAGTACAATCCGGATTCCGAAATATCGCAAAAGATAAAAGAGGTGTGGGAGAAAATAAAATAGATTTTCTAACGTAGGAACGTACGGCCGTACGTTCCTACTGGATAGGTAAAAAACAATCAGCAATGCCAAAAACAGAACCTTTCGACAATCATCTTAAAGAATACGAAGAGTGGTTCGACAGCAATCACTACGTTTATCTTTCCGAACTGGAAGCAGTAAAAAAGTTACTTCCCTCAACAGGCAGAGGTATTGAAATAGGTATCGGCAGCGGGTTGTTTGCAGAACCTCTTGGAATTAAAGAAGGATGTGACCCGTCGGCAGAAATGAGAGGGAAAGCTGAAAAACGTGGCTTAAAAGTAAAAAAGTGCGTTGCCGA
>JAOZOF010000276.1 GCA_029933425.1 Marinilabiliaceae bacterium | reverse complement strand
TTATATTTGAAAAACTCTATTTATCGTTCATCGAAATAAGGAACTCTTCATTCGAGACTGTTTTGTTCATCCTGTCACGCAAAAATTCCATTGCCTCCACAGGCGTCATATCTGACAGGAAGTTTCTCAGAACCCAGATCCTGTTCAGGAACTCCTGATCAAGAAGAAGATCTTCACGACGTGTGCTTGAAAGATTAACATCAACAGCAGGGAATATTCTTTTGTTCGACAATTTACGGTCGAGCTGAAGCTCCATGTTACCTGTACCCTTGAATTCCTCAAAGATAACATCGTCCATCTTCGACCCTGTTTCTGTCAGGGCAGTAGCAATGATGGTAAGTGAACCACCATCCTCAATGTTACGTGCGGCACCGAAGAAACGCTTGGGCTTATGCAATGCATTTGCATCAACACCACCCGAAAGCACCTTACCCGATGCCGGGGAAACAGTATTGTAAGCACGTGCCAGGCGGGTAATTGAATCAAGAAGTATCACTACATCATGACCACACTCTGTTAGGCGCTTTGCTTTTTCCAGAACTATGTTCGCAACTTTTACGTGACGTTCGGCAGGTTCATCAAATGTTGATGACACAACCTCGGCATTCACACTGCGTGCCATATCGGTAACCTCCTCAGGACGCTCATCAACAAGAAGTATCATCATATACACTTCGGGATGATTAGAAGCAATTGCATTTGCAATATCTTTCAGCAAAACTGTTTTACCTGTTTTAGGTTGTGCTACGATCAAACCGCGCTGTCCTTTTCCTATCGGAGCAAACATATCGACAACACGTGTTGACAGATTTGCCATACTGCCGCTTGCAATATTGAATTTCTCATTCGGGAAAATAGGTGTCAGATGATCGAACGGGATACGGTCACGAACAAAATCAGGTGTTCTGCCGTTTATTTCCATCACCTTGATAAGTGGGAAATACTTTTCACCCTCCTTTGGAGGACGGATCGTTCCCAGAACGGTATCACCTGTTTTTAGTCCAAAAAGTTTGATCTGCGACTGCGAAACATAGATGTCATCAGGTGAGTTCAGGTAGTTGTAATCGGAAGAACGCAAAAAGCCATAACCGTCAGGCATTATCTCCAATACGCCCGACGCCGAAATTATACCTTCGAATTCATACGGTCTGTCTTCCGACTTACGTTCGTAATTCTTATTGCGATATCCGTTATCTTTATGACCATTCCTGTCCCTTGGCTGATACTCCGGTTGTGCCTTTTCGTTATGCTCCTCTTTTGGAGCAACTTTTGGTTGTTCTTGTGTTACGGCCTCAACTTTAGGTTCAACAACAACCTCTTTCTCTTTCTCGATCTGCTTTTCCGGCTTAATTGTCTGATCTGCCTTATCTGTCTGCTCCTTCGCGACTTTTACAATCTTTTTGGGAGGACGACCTCTACGCCTCGGCTGTTCTTTGACAGGAGGTTCTTCTGAAACTGTTTGCTTTTCCGGAATATCTTTGTTTGGTGAAGATTTTTCAGCTTCAGCTTTTACACCTGGATTGTTAGCCGGTTGATTCTTTCTGATCCTCGGTCTTTTGGATGCTGTCTTCTCAGAAACACGTTCTTTCTTTACGCTTTTCTTTGATTGAGTAGACTGAATTGCCTGTTCGTCAAGAATCTTATAGATTAATTCTTGTTTCTTGTAAGACTCAACTCTTTTGATCTTTAGCTCTTTGGCAATTTGTCGTAATTCAGGGAGGAGCTTTTTATTAAGCTCTAAAATATCATACATAATTTTTAAGTAAATTATATTAAACGGGTAATATCATTAAAAGGAAGAATAGTTGAAAAATAAAATTGTAATTGACTATCAGGCTTTAAGTGGAAAAGTCCACCACCTTCCTTCGTAGAATTTATGCAAACTTAAATATTATAGATGAACCCACAAAATAAATTTGGTATTTATATTAGGAAAAAAGAAAAAATATATGCAATTTTATAACAAACAGACGACTTTTTAGTTATTTGTTGACTAACCAAACCTTTTATTGCGGAATGAGGCAGCTAAAAATAACCAAGCAAGTCACAAATCGTGAGACCCCTTCTTTGGATAAATATCTTCACGAGATCGGAAAGGTACGGCTATTGACGGCAGATGAAGAAGTTAAGCTTGCCAAGAAAATAAGACACGGGGACGAAAAAGCTTTGGAGCAACTCATTAATGCAAATCTCCGTTTTGTTGTTTCTGTCGCTAAGCAGTATCAGAATCAGGGTTTAAGTTTGCCCGACCTCATCAATGAAGGCAATATTGGATTGATAAAAGCAGCGCAACGCTTCGACGAAACCCGCGGTTTTAAATTTATCTCCTATGCCGTTTGGTGGATCAGACAGTCGATTCTCCAGGCTTTGGCCGAACAGGCACGAATAGTGCGATTACCGCTAAATAAAATAGGTTCGATCAATAAAGTTAACAACACCTTTGCTCGATTAGAGCAGGATTTCCAGCGTGAGCCCACTTCAGAAGAGATAGCCCAGGCCCTCGAAATGGCGCCGAAAGAGGTAAAAGAGGCATTGAACGTATCTCCGAGGCACGTATCGATGGATGCTCCTTTACGAAAGGATGAAGACAACACTCTTTACGACATACTTCTTTCATCCGACAGTTTAAGTCCCGATTCCAATCTGCTGAATGATTCTTTGAGAAAAGAGATAGATCGTTCATTGTCAACATTAACTCCCCGCGAAGCTGATATCATTAAACTCTATTACGGCCTGAATAAAGAACCTCCGTACTCGCTTGAAGAGATAGGAAAATTATTCAATCTTACACGCGAAAGAGTGAGGCAAATAAAAGAAAAAGCCATTAAGCGACTGAAGCACACTTATCGCAGTAAGATACTTCGTTCATACCTTGGACAATAAGGTCAATGATGTAATGACTCAATGCTAAAATGATAAAAAAATCTTTTATCATTCAAAAAATAGACTGACAAAAACAACAAGATTTTGTACTTTTATGCCATACATTATTTCATTAAAGCATTGAAGCATTTTATCATTTAAACATAAAAAACATGAGTCACTTAATAGCACCCTCTTTACTTTCTGCCGATTTCAGCAACCTGAAAAAGGATGTTGAGATGATCAACAAAAGTGAGGCCGACTGGTTTCATCTCGATATAATGGACGGAGTTTTCGTACCTAACATATCTTTTGGCATTCCTGTGTTGAAAGCAATTAAGCCATTAGCAGAAAAACCTTTCGATGTGCACCTGATGATAGTTCAGCCCGAACGTTACATAAAAGCTTTCAAAGATGCCGGAGCTGATATTTTTAATGTGCATTACGAGGCCAGCACTCATCTTCACCGCACAATTCAAAGCATACATGCCGAAGGAATGAAAGCAGGAGTAACTCTAAACCCGCATACACCTGTTTCTCTATTGCAAGATATTGTTGCAGACGTTGACCTTGTTCTGCTGATGTCGGTAAATCCAGGTTTCGGCGGTCAGAAATTCATTGAGAACACTCTTAACAAAGTATCGGAACTTAAAGATCTGATCGTGAAGAAAAACAGCAAAGCCCTGATAGAAATTGACGGCGGTGTTGACGGAACAACAGCTCCAAAACTGATAAAAGCCGGCGCCGATGTATTGGTATCAGGCAGTTACATCTTTGGTGCTAAAGACCCTATGAAAACCATTTCGGACTTGAAAAATCTGAAGTAAAGTATTATCTTTGCAAACTCACTTTACAAAACGGGGCTGACATGGAATTGACAGCTTGGTAAAGTGATATGTAAGCATGCCGAGCGCCGTGATACCGGCTCGTTAATCCCGGATCTCACACTTTATAAATGGCGAAAATAATTACGCTCTTGCTGCTTAATCGAAGTATAGTAGATTAGCTTAATCCTGCGGTTAGACTGCGGGACAAGACATCTCCCGGGTGCCACTTTCCGGGGCGGCCCGATCAGGAGATGCTGGTAAGCCGGAAATCGGAAACGGAATGTCCCGGACCGTTTCCTAAACTTTAAGGGACTAAGGTTGTAGTCGGTGGCTTTGGGCCAGCTGCAACTCGAAAATCAAACCAAAGCTAAGCATGTAGAAAGCATATTGCTTCCTTGTCTGGACGAGGGTTCGATCCCCTCCAGCTCCACTTTGGAATTGAACCTTTTCCGATTCTCAAGACCTTCATTATTTTTCAATCAAACGGGGTACCACTTTGTCTGCGGATGTAAAGATGATCAATGGTACCTTTACCTTTCCGGGTGACAATAAATTCAACAAGCTCTGCTATCTCCTCCGGTTGTATCAGCTGCGAATGATCGATATCGGGACGCATTTGCTGAACCATTTCAGTGTTCACTCCGCCGGGCGATATCAGATGGACTTTGATGCCAAGTTCCTGAACCTCCTTAGCCAGAACCTTTGTGAAACCTGCCAAAGCATGTTTCGATGAAGAATAAGCTCCCTGATCAGGATATCCTTTGAACCCGACAACAGAACCGATATTGATGATCAAAGGATTTTCACTTTTTTTCAAGAACGGAATTGCAGCTTTACTCAAAAAGAAAGGAGCACGGGCATTTACTTTAAAAATATTGTCCCATGTTTCAATATCCGTCTCTGATATTTTTGCCGAGAGTGCTAACCCTGCATTATTCACAAGAACATCTATCTGCCCGAAAGAATCCATCGTTTCAGCAATGATCTTTTCATACGACCTTTCGTCCTGCAAGTCAGCTGAGACAGTTAAACATTGTCTCCCCGATCTTTCTATTTCTGTTTTCAGACCTGAAAGCTCTTTCTTATTCCTGCCCACCAGCACCATTTCATATCCCATTGATGCGAGTCGAAGTGCGATTGCTTTTCCTATTC
>JAOZOF010000275.1 GCA_029933425.1 Marinilabiliaceae bacterium | reverse complement strand
TTTACCACAAATTTACTTGCAGTAAGGGTATGGTTACATACGAGTACCTTTGCCTGACTGTTCTCTTCCATAACGATCAGGTTACGCTGAAAGACCGCAAGATCATTATCTCCGGTCATTATGTTCACTATTTGCAACGGCTTGTCAAGCACAACACCTTTGGGAACATAAATGAACACACCATCCTGGGCAAACATACCATTGAGAGCCGTAAAACCATCCCGTTCGATCAATGCTGCCTTACCATAATACTTCTCAAAAATCTCAGGATACTTATCTGCAGCCTTTGAAAGACTTCCGAAATACACCCCGTCGGGCAATGAATCGGCGATCTTGTTTTTTGCTGAATACCAGCCGTTGATCACAAAAACCGAGTATGATTCAAGCGCTGATACTTCACATTGAAAGATATCTTCCAACTGGCTCTCTGCCTCTTTGTGAACAAAGCTGAACTCGAAAGTTCCTTTGAGAAAAGGCTGGATGTTTGTGTATTTGTAATCCTCATCCCTGTCACCGGGTATTCCCAATCTTTCAAAATTCTTCAGGCTCTCCGACCTGTGCAAATTCACCACCTCCAACGAACCCTCTGTCAACTTTTCTTTGTTTTCCTCAAAAAGCCCGGTATAGTTCTCTTTTATATCTGTAATTCTCTTTGTTACACTCATTTGATGTTCGTGTTTAATTGGCTGTTGGCTTCTAGTCTTTAGCTGTTAGCATTTCCCCTTCCACTTTAATCTCCTTACGCCTTCGAGCTTCTTCCTTCGAGCTATAAACGATTAAATAGACTGACTGGTAAAAAACTGATGACTGTGGACTGCTTACTGTAGACTTAAGCCTGCCTACTCCAACTCTTTCTTTATCCAGTCATATCCTTTTTCTTCCAGTTCAAAAGCAAGCTCTTTACCTGCTGATTTAACAATACGTCCCTGATAGAGCACATGCACAAAATCGGGCACAATGTAATCGAGCAAACGCTGGTAATGCGTAATGACCACCACTGCATTATCAGGTCTTTTCAGTTTGTTCACTCCATTGGCAACAATTCTCAGGGCATCGATATCAAGACCCGAATCCGTTTCGTCAAGTATGGCAAGTTTTGGTTCGAGCATTGCCATCTGAAAAATCTCGTTCTTCTTCTTCTCCCCTCCCGAAAATCCTTCGTTCACCGAGCGGTTGGTAAGGTTCGAATCTATCTCTACCAGTTTCTTCTTCTCACGCATCAGCTTTAGGAATTCACTTGCAGACAGCGGCTCGAGACCATTATACTTTCTGTGTTCATTAAGGGCAGTTCGCATGAAATTCACCATACTTACCCCGGGTATCTCAACCGGATACTGAAAACTGAGAAAAATACCTTCACGGGCCCTGTCCTCAGGTGACAACTCAAGCAGGTCCTTCCCGTTGAACAACATCTCACCCTCGACCACTTTGAACTTTTCATTTCCCGTAAGGACAGAAGCAAGAGTACTCTTACCCGAACCGTTAGGCCCCATTATGGCATGTATCTCCCCCGGTTTCACCTTCAGGTTTATTCCCCGTAATATCTCCTTATCGTCTATACTTGCGTGTAAATTCTTTATCTCTAACATGATTCTATTGTTCTATGGTTCTATGGCTCTATTGTTAATTGTTTTTGGTTTGTTAGTTATTTGGTTCTTGGTTAATGGTTTTTAGTTATTGGTTTTAGGTTTCGTCTAAGTACTTTAACACTTCAGCACTGTAGCAATGTAACCCTGTAGCACTTTAACACTTTAACCATGTAATTTATCCGACACTTCCCTCCAGACTTATCTGTAATAATTTCTGTGCTTCAACGGCAAACTCCATCGGTAGCTGGTTTATCACATCTTTCACATATCCGTTCACTATAAGACCTATTGCATCCTCAGTGGATATTCCCCGCTGATTACAATAAAATATCTGATCCTCACCTATCTTTGATGTAGTTGCCTCATGTTCAACTATTGCCGTATTGTTATGCGTATCGATGTACGGAAATGTATGTGCTCCGCATTTATCACCCAGAAGCAACGAGTCGCATTGCGAAAAGTTCCTGGCATTTTCAGCCTTTTTTGCAACTTTTACCAACCCGCGATAACTGTTCTGACTCTTCCCTGCCGACACCCCTTTCGACACGATAAGACTCCTTGTATTTTTCCCGAGATGGATCATCTTCGTACCCGTATCAGCCTGCTGATAGTTGTTAGTTACCGCAACAGAGTAAAACTCTCCAACACTGTGATCGCCCTGAAGAATACAACTCGGATATTTCCATGTAATTGCCGAACCTGTTTCCACCTGCGTCCACGAAACCTTTGAATAATCGCCTTTGCAATGGGCACGTTTTGTTACAAAGTTATAAATACCACCCTTCCCCTCTTTGTCGCCCGGGTACCAGTTCTGAACCGTTGAATACTTAACCTCGGCGCGTTCCATCACAATGATCTCCACTATGGCTGCATGAAGCTGGTTCTCATCACGCTGAGGTGCCGTACATCCTTCAAGATAACTTACGTAACTGTCGTCATCGGCAACGATCAAAGTCCTCTCAAACTGCCCGGTATTAATGGCATTTATCCTGAAATAGGTTGACAGCTCCATGGGGCAGCGAACACCTTTAGGGATATATACGAACGAACCGTCGCTGAACACAGCGGAATTAAGTGCGGCATAAAAATTATCGGCATACGAAACCACAGTGCCGAGATACTTCCTCACAAGATCGGGATACTCCTGAATAGCCTCGCTGATCGAACAAAAGATGATACCTTTCTCTGCCAGCGTCTCCTTAAATGTTGTCTTTACCGACACACTGTCCATCACGGCATCTACTGCAACTCCTGAAAGCACCTTCTGCTCATCTAAAGGAATGCCTAATTTATCGAAAGTGGCTTTCAGCTCCGGATCCACCTCGTCCAGACTTTTCAGTTCCGGCTTTTTCTTTGGTGCAGCATAATAAATTATATCATTAAAATCTATCTCGGGAAGTGTAAGGTGCGGCCATGTGGGTTGTTTCATCTTTTTCCACTGACGAAAAGCCTTAAGACGGAATTCAAGCATAAATTCAGGTTCATTCTTTTTTGCCGATATCAGCCGCACCACATCTTCACTAAGACCCTTAGGGATGTAATCCATCTCGATATCTGAATAAAAACCATACTTGTATTCACCTCCAGTTACATCATCCAGTATCTTATTTTTATCGTCTGCCATGTCTAATGTTCTTTTGTATCTTAATAACAACCGCAAGCATTTAAAGTTCATCAGGCACAAACCTTTAAAACACTACCCTGCGGTTATCAGGGACACAAAACTATAAATTATTTAGATTAAATTAAAATTATAACACTTTTATGTAATTAAAAATATGACAACTTAAGTCTTGACAAAAACTCATTTCTGTATTAACTTTTATAGAAAATATTTCTAATCTGCTTGCTGATTTCTGCGTCAATTTAATTGCACACTAACCTCCAGGCATAAAAACTTTATATTATGTGTAAAAAATTACTTTTTCTCATGATTTTGAGCACATACTTTTATAGTATTAATGCTCAAAACTACGAAGAACTTCAAAAGATTCTTCCCGACACGATCCTCAGCTACAAAGACCTTAAATTCAGCTACTCACTTGATATTGACGGAAACTATGCCGTTATCGGCAGCCAGTCATTGCATAAAGCTTATGTTTTTCATTACAACGGAAGTGAATGGCAAAAAGTAGCAAGGCTGGCACTTTCTGACGAAAATGAGAGCGCATATTTAGGGTACCCGGTTTCCATCGACGATAATGTGATCGTAGTTGGAGCTGTGCAGGGAAATAATCACAAAGGAGCAGCCTATGTTTTTGTCAGGCCCGGATCCGGGTGGACTGACATGACCGAAACAGCTAAACTAACAGCATCTGATGTAGCACCTTACGACAATTTCGCTATTTCTTTAGACATATCTGACGATGTAATAGCAGCCGGGGCAAGAGGTGCTGATTATGACAAAGGAGCTGTTTATGTTTTTGTAAAACCTTCCGGCGGGTGGACCGACATGACAGAAACCGGAAAATTAACCGCATCCGATGCTGCACAATCTGATAATATGGGATTCTCTGTAAGTATTTCGGGTGATGTAATTATAACAAATGTATCAAGGAATGACCCTACTGGTCGTGTATATCTTTTTGAAAAACCATCTTCGGGATGGGGAAACATGACACAAACAGCTATTCTGACATCAAGTGATGCAGCTAAGTATGATGGCTTCGCCAGCACCGGCTCTATTAGCATATCAAATGATGTAATTACAGTAGGAGCTTATGGGTACAACGGCAATGGATATTATTCAGGCAAAGTATATCTGTTTGAAAAACCTTCGGGGGGATGGACAAATATGACAGAAACAGCAACTCTTTTACCCTCAGACGGTGCAGCTTATGATTTCTTCGGCGATATGACCTATATTTCCGGAAATACTATTATTGTTGGTGCCCGTAGTGATGATAATCAAAAAGGATCTGCCTACATATTTGAAAAACCTGACGATGGATGGAAAGACATGACCCAGACAGCAAAACTGACATCATCGGTAAGGAGAGACAAAGACAAATTTGGTTATGTTGTCGGTATTTCGGGAGATATTGCTTTTTGCAGTGCTCCCGAGAGTGATCTTTTCGGTTCTAACTCCGGTGCTGTTTTTGCTTTTCACAAACCGGAATCAGGATGGATTGATGCTTCCGAAGATCATATCTTAAACGGAGACGGTAAAATAGAAACAGACAACAAGTTCGGTTACAGTGTTGATATTGACGGTGACTATGCCGTAGTTGGTCAATACGGGGCAAACAGCGG
>JAOZOF010000274.1:3429-4847 GCA_029933425.1 Marinilabiliaceae bacterium | reverse complement strand
TTAGGTTATCAATTAATTTCCCCTTGTAAGGGCTGGGGGCTATGGATCGTTGTTATTGGTTATTTTAATTTTGTTTTTTCTTTTACATAAAATATCACCTCTCTTCAGGGAATTGGAGGGTGTTTTGTAATCCCTACGCCTGTTCTTTCTCTATTTTCACCAACGCCTCAACTGCAAGGTCCACCTCTTCAATGGTGTTGAATATACCAAATCCGAATCTGACCGTTCCTTCAGGGAATGAGCCGAGGGACCGGTGGGTAAGGGGAGCACAATGCAGTCCGTGGCGGCACATTATATTGTAGTTCTCCGATAGTTCTCCGGCGATCTCCGATACCGATATCCCTTCTATCTGAAATGATACAATACCTGCATTGCCTGGTGAATAACCAAAGGTTTTAAATCCTTTGATCTCTTTTGATGCTCTTTCTGTAAAATGGTCAGCCAATTGTTGTTCGTGTGTCAGAATATTGTCAACACCTTTTTCTTTAATGAACCTGATGCCAGCCAGCAGTGCAGTAATACCCCCCATATTCAACGTTCCGCTTTCAAATATGTCAGGAAGAAAATCCGGTTGGACAATATCGGCAGAACGGCTTCCCGTACCACCTGCACGGAGGGGTTTTATCCTTTTATAGTCAAAGTTATCGTTGAATATCAAACCGCCTGTTCCCTGTGTTCCATACAGACCTTTATGTCCGGTGAAGGCGTATATGTCTATGTTGTTTTCTTTCAGATCCACAGGGAGATATCCTGCGCTTTGTGCTCCGTCAACAAGAAGAGTGAGGTTGTGTTTACGGCATATCTCACCGGTCTTTTTGATATCCTGAACAGCACCATTTACATTTGATACATGATTAACGACTACAAGTGTTGTTGTTTCCTTTATCAGTTTTTCAATCTCCCCTGTATCAACTAATCCGTTCTTATCGGCAGAGGCAATGGAAAGAGAGATGATGCCTTCTTCCTCCAGTTGTTTCAACGGGCGAATGGTGCTGTTGTGTTCCATTGCCGTAGTTATTACATGGTCTCCTTTATGTACAAAACCTTTGATCGCAGTATTCAGGGAATCTGTTGCGTTGAAACCAAAGACAACACGCATAGGATTTTTAACACCAAACATTGATGCGAGTTCCCGGCGGGTATTAAAAAGGATCCCGCCGGCTTCAATAGCGAGTGAATGTCCTGAACGTCCCGGATTGGCGCCGATGTTCACTACGTAGTTCGTTAAGGCTTCAACCACGCTATCCGGCTTTGGAAATGATGTGGCTGTATTGTCGAAATAGACAGTCCTCCTTGATCTCTCCTTAACCATGGAGGGATAAGTGGTTTTATGATGTGGTGAAAGATCCATGGGGATATGTTTGAATGATTAAAAGGTTGTTAATTCTGTATTTGCAAGGATGCACGGTCACACTTTT
>JAOZOF010000274.1:0-3329 GCA_029933425.1 Marinilabiliaceae bacterium | reverse complement strand
TTTTCATCTGATCACATAAATAACCTTGTAATCCTCATCTTCAAACTCTTCTGTCTTTTCAATTTCCAGTTTGAAATTTTCGAGGGTACGCATTACGTTCTCAAACGATGTTTCATCATCTATCAATACTTTAAATGACCCCTGTTCCTTTTTTATCACTTTTGTTGTTTTCATCACGGGTATCGGACATGATAAACCGCGTGCATCAACTTCTATATATTCCATTGTTATCAGTTTTAAGTGCCTGTCCTGACCGTTCTTTACGGCTGAGGCTGGGATAGGTTTATTTCTTTACTTCATCCTTTTTGTCATCACAAATCCAACAAGCAGAGTGTATCCGATGCCTGTCAGTGTGGCTATGGCTCCAAACTCTCCAATACCTTTGGGTGAGCTTGCCAGTCCGAAATTATGGGCTACAGCGGCACCAAGCAGCATGCCGAGAATAAAGATGCCACTGTCGGTGTTTCCTTCGCCAGCAAGAATTATCTGGCGTCCGGGGCATCCTCCTGCCAGAACAAATGCAAGACCTGCCAGAACCATACCCAGGAAGTTCCAGAGATGATCGGTGTGTGCTATGGGCTGGTTTTCAAATCCCGGATGGAAATTTCCCATTACCAGGTTCAGACCGAAAGCAATGAGTGTGAATGCTGCAACACCAAGGAACAGGTGATAGTTGCGGATTATGAAAATATCACGGATAGCACCAATAGTACAAAAACGGCTTCTTTGTGCGAAATATCCAACCAAAAGGCCTCCTGTCAGACTGATGATGAGGGGTGCATGCATGGCACCGGGACCTTTTGTGCTGAACGCAAGTTTCGAGAAATGGAAAACGAGCATCAATAATATTATACCCATAAATGCCGGAATAATATACCCTGAAAATCTGCTCTGACTTGCCCTTGCTCTGCCAAGGTTAAATCCTTTTTTTATGAGGAGGGTTCCAACGTAAATCCCGGTTGCCAATCCTGCCAATCCTGTAATAGCATTGAAATCCCCGCCTGCCAACCTAAGATAAGCCCGCCACGGACAACCCAGAAAGACCAGTGCTCCTATCATAGCAAAGAAACCGAGGAAAAACCTGATAACCGGTGAAGACCCTCCACGTGGCTTGAACTCTCCTTTTGCAAGAGCAATGATCATAGCCCCAAGGATTATCCCTGTTATCTCCGGTCGGATGTACTGCACGGGAGCTGCAGTATGAAGTTTTAAGCCGCCGGCAATATCCCGCAGGAAACAGGCCATGCAAAAGCCCATATTCGGTGGATTACCCCAAAATTGCAATGCTATGGCAATGATCCCAATGGCAGTGCCCGCCAGTATTATTCCCCATTTTGTAGCAAAGATATTTTTCATTGTTGAGTAATTGAGTATTTGATAAATTGAGTAATTGTTGATGAGTTGAGTAATTGATTTATGCTGTTTTTAACAGTTCCTCAATTACTCATTTCCTCGATTCCTCATTATTTAGTTATTCTGATGAATTTCTCTTCTTTTTCCACAACCTTTCCTACAACAGCACTATCAGGATAACCGCTGTTTAGTAAGTCATTCAGCATGTTATCAACATCTTTTTCCGGTGCACATATCAACAGTCCTCCTGAAGTCTGGGCATCGAGCATAAGCATCTGATATTCGTATATCACATCATCCTCAAAAACGATGTTTTCGGCCACATACTCCTGGTTACGGAAACAGGCACCCGGAATACACCCGATATCGGCCAGATCGTAAGCGCCTTTCAGAAGAGGAACACTTTCGGAGTTCAGGATCATTGTAACACCGCTTGCCTGTGCCATCTTCATAGCATGACCTGCAAGTCCGAATCCGGTAACATCAGTGGCGGCACGAACGCCGTATTTCTGCATTATCTCAGCACCTTTCCTGTTAAGCAGTTTCATGTTGTCAAGAGCTGCCTGATGCTCTTCTTCACCGACCTCTCCCAGCCGTTTCCCTGACATTATCATTCCTGACCCAATGGGTTTTGTTATTATTAACACGTCGCCGGGTTTTGCGGCATCGTTGGTAATTATTTTGTCGGGATGAACAACGCCGGTGACAGCAAGTCCGTATTTAGGCAGATCGTCGGTGAGAGTGTGGCCTCCAACCAGGACTCCACCGGACTCATCCACCTTATCCTGACCTCCCCGGATTATCTCCCTCAGCATTTCCATGGGGCGGTATGCAGGATACATCAGCAGGTTCATTGCCGTCAGCACTTTCCCGCCCATGGCAAATACATCGCTTAATGCATTGGCTGCAGCTATCTGACCAAATTCATACGGATCGGAGCAAACAGGAGGGAAGAAGTCGGTTGTTTGAATTAACGCAGTGTCTTCATTTATCTGGTAAACTCCGGCATCGTCGTGGGTGTCGATATCCACGAGAAGATTGTCGCAATAAACTTTAGGTAATCCTGAAAGTGCCTTATCAAGATCCTTAGCAGGAAGCTTTGCAGAACAGCCGCCGTATTCAATGCCTTCGAGCAGGTCGAACTTAGGTTGTCCTTCCTCTTTGGGCGTGTTTATAGTTACTTTCTTAAAATCCATCTCTTCTGCCTCTCTTTTGAATAAAAACTTTGCAAAAGTATAAAATATGTTGATACATTATTCAAGATCGGGTAATTCAAGTTTTCGGGGCTATGGTTTTTAGAACAATGATAATGTTGCGGTGTCTGCACCTTATGCTTATAAGGTATATTTCTGCTACAAATATTACCGGTGCCCTGCTCCTGAAAATATTCGCAGAAGAGCATCTAAAAACAAGGTTTATGAGATTCTGTAATGGATATCAATAAAGGAAATAAAGGATATCCGGAATGAAATGGAAGAAGTGCTCCGTTAAGTAGTAAAACCGGAATTGCACATTTAAGATTCTGAGTAACCACGGATCGCACAGATGTTCTGTTTGTCTGTGTAATCCGTGGTTCATTTTCATTCTTTCTGAAGAGATTTCTTGCTGATAAAAAGTTTTCTGACAATTTCTTTTTTATCATCATCTGTAAACGTGGCACCCTTGTTCTGACTACTTGTGATGACAGCTCCTTTGTCGGAAACAAATGCCTGAACAGTTACAGGTTCCATATTGCTGCCTTCGATCTTTACAGAGTGGTTGAATGCTGCCACACCTGCGTCAGCAAAAGTTCTGCCACGCACATGCGATATCTTGTTCAGATATTGCGCTACAGATGCAGAGTCGGCAGGCTGGTCGTTAACAAACCATTTGTCATCTTTTTTCGACAGGACGAATGAACTGTCGGCAGGGTAGGAGAAAGTCAGCTTTGTCAGGTCATTCTTATTGACTGACACAATGGTCTTATCCCTGAAATC
>JAOZOF010000273.1:2890-4881 GCA_029933425.1 Marinilabiliaceae bacterium | reverse complement strand
TGCGATCAGCTTAACAGAGAGATGGAAGCTGAGGAAAAGCTCATACTTTTTACCATAATGCTTAATTTCATTCAGAAAAAGGACATTACATCTGAAGAGGAGCAATTTATTGATAATCTTGCAATTTTTCTGAAGTTAGACACTAACGATTACAGGAATCTTAAGGTTTTTGTACTCAGCAATGCCATTGATGTTCCTGACAAATCAGTTTTGTTGCTTATTGATGGCGAAAGAAGATGTAAGTACCCCGGTGTTAAATACATTTTCAACAGAAATCAGCAGATACAGGTTTGGGTAATTCATATTAAAAGTACGAATACATTTATCTTCAAATATTCCGGTAATAGAAACCTGTATCTTAACGGACATAAAATAGAGCAGAACAAAGCTCAGCAACTTGCTCCGGGAGGTGTCATTAAAACATCGAGGGTAAATCCTGTTTATTACAGTACGGTTGCTGAGAAATTTATTGCGAGAAAAGGCAAAGGGCGGATAATTTATCGTGCCATAGATATTGAATACAAGTTCAATAACAATCAGACAGGTATTCATAAGTTCAGTTTTCGCGGGCGTTCGGGGCAGCTTGTGGGAATTATGGGAGGCAGCGGTACGGGAAAATCCACACTGCTAAATGTATTCAACGGGAATCTGAAACTAACGAGCGGTGAAATAATCATTAACGGGCATAAGCTTTTGGAAGATAAGGAAGCGTTACAGGGAGTTATCGGCTATGTCCCGCAAGATGACCTTCTGAAAGAGGAGCTGACGGTTTTTGAAAATCTGTATTTCAACGCACGGTTCTGCTTCAGCCATATGTCGAAACATGAGATCATAAGACTTGTTGAACAGGCCCTTTACGATTTCGATCTTGTGGAGGCAAGAGACCTTGTTGTGGGAACTCCTCTGAACAAGATAATCAGCGGTGGACAGCGTAAACGTCTGAATATTGCTCTTGAACTGATCCGGGAACCTTCAATACTTTTTGTGGATGAGCCTACCTCCGGCCTTTCTTCAATGGACTCGGAGAAGGTGATGCTGTTACTCAAAAGGCAGACTCTGAAGGGGAAATTGATCATAATTAATATCCATCAACCGAGCAGCGATATTTACAAGCTTATGGATAAGTTGCTCATAATCGACAAAGGTGGAAGGATCGTTTACAACGGAAACCCATTGGATGCGATTGTTTATTTTAAAAAGGCTGCAAAGTATGTAAATCCTGAAGAGAGAGAGTGCTCGGTTTGCGGTAATGTAAAGACAGAGCAGCCTTTACGTATCATAGAGGCACGGATGGTGAATCCTACGGGAAGACTTATCAGAAAAAGGAAGGTTAGTCCGAAGGAGTGGTATGAGATGTACCTTGAGAATTTTGAGAGGAAATTTGAATGGAAGAATATTCCGAAGCTGATCTACAAAAAAGAGAAGCTGCCGCCTAACCTTTATAACATTCCCGGACGACTAAAGCAGTTTCTGTTGTACACATCGAGGGATGCTTTGTCGAAAGTGAAAGACAGGCAGTATCTTACCATTAATCTTTTTATTGCTCCGCTTCTGGCAGTGATACTAAGTCTTTTTACAAAATATAATGCAGGAACGCCTGACAATCCGGTTGCTTATGTTTTCGGTCTTAACGATAACATTCCGGTCTATCTTTTCATGAGCGTGATAGTGGCAATATTTATTGGTCTTAATATTAGTGCAGAGGAGATAATCAAGGACAGACGGCTGCTTCAGCGCGAATCGTTCCTGAATTTAAGCCGGTTCAGCTATCTGAACAGTAAGGTGCTCATTCTTTTTATAATATCGGTATTTCAGACACTCAGTTTTGTTCTCATTGCCAATTCTATTCTTGAAGTCAGATCAACGACCCTGACCTTCTGGCTGGTAATATTCTCGACGGCAACCTTTGCCAATCTTCTTGGGTTGAACATCAGTAGTGGTTTGAATTCCGTTGTGGCCATTTACATCACTATTCCTTTGATCATCATTCC
>JAOZOF010000273.1:0-2790 GCA_029933425.1 Marinilabiliaceae bacterium | reverse complement strand
CTGTTATTCCATGAACTGGATAAACTCGAAAGAAGCAACGAGAACTGCAGGGTGCTCAGGGATGTTCCTTTTTTTATGAAATATACAGGCGATATGCATGCCACTATTGACTCCATGCTTAATATTGTAAGGAAGCTTAATCAACAGTTGTACAAATTATCTGTGGCAAAAAAGGACAGTATTACGCAGGCATTGGTGAAAAAGTACGGATCGAGGGATGCATTGGTTGAATTTAAACATAAATATTATAATGATGCTCTTGCCAGGATAGTTCTTAACAGCAATGAATTAAAGCAGGTTGAGATTACGGAAAAAGCCATTGTGCCGTTACGGAAGCCTATCTTTATGCCGCCGGGTTCGAAATTGGGCAGGGCACATTTTTATGCTTCCGAAAAACTTTTTGCCGGAATGAAATTCTCAACAGTAGTGTTCAATATAATTATCCTGTGGCTTTCTACTGCTGTTCTTTACATTACTCTCTATTTTGATGTTCTGAGGAAGATCATTAACTACTTCGAGACATTCAAAAAACGAAAGCTTTACCGAAAACTTATGGAGCTTACTACCTGATAAGTGAGCGGGTGACTGGCAGTCACCCGCTCACTGCTCTTTATTCTTCAATGCTTTGCAGTAGCAGAGTGAGTATCTCAATAGCTGCCTTCGATACCGATGTTCCGGGTCCGAAGATGGCAACGGCACCTGCATCGTACAGGTATTGGTAATCTTGAGCAGGTATTACTCCTCCACAGATGACCATGATATCATCACGTCCAAGTTTCTTCAGTTCTTCTATGACTTGAGGCACAAGGGTCTTATGCCCTGCGGCGAGTGAAGAAACACCAAGAACGTGAACATCGTTTTCAACGGCCTGTTTAGCTGCTTCGGCGGGTGTCTGGAACAAAGGTCCCATATCCACATCAAAACCGATATCGGCATAGCCGGTAGCCACCACTTTGGCTCCGCGGTCGTGACCGTCCTGACCCATTTTGGCTATCATTATTCTTGGCTGACGACCCTCTTTTTCGGCAAACTCTTTAGCCATCTCCCTGGCTTTCTCAAACTCACCATCTTTAGCTGCTTCCGATGAGTAAACTCCTGAAATTGATCTTATCACGGCGTTATATCTTCCAACAATTTTTTCACATGCATAAGAAATCTCCCCTAAGGTAGCACGTTTTTGCGCAGCATCCACAGCTAACTCCAGTAAATTTCCATTTTTACTCTTCACACATTCGGTAATAGCATCAAGAGCAGCCTGCACCTCCTGTTCGTTTCTGTTGGCACGCAACATATTCAGTCTTTCGATCTGCGACTTTCGTACGGCAGTGTTATCGATATCCAGAATATCCATCGGGTCTTCTTTATCGAGACGATATTTGTTTACACCCACTATTACCTGCTTTCCACTGTCGATCTTAGCCTGAGTACGTGCAGCAGCCTCTTCAATCCTCATTTTCGGGATGCCCGATTCAATAGCTTTAGCCATCCCGCCCAGATTCTCTATCTCCTCAATATGCTCCCATGCTTTGTGTGCCAGTTCATTAGTGAGGGTCTCTACATAATAAGAGCCTGCCCACGGGTCAACAGCACGGCAAATCTGTGTTTCATCCTGAATGTAGATCTGTGTGTTACGTGCGATACGGGCCGAAAAGTCGGTTGGTAATGCGATGGCCTCGTCAAGTGCATTTGTGTGAAGCGATTGTGTATGTCCTAAAGCGGCACCCATTGCCTCTATGCAGGTACGTCCCACATTATTGAACGGGTCCTGTTCGGTAAGCGACCATCCCGATGTTTGCGAGTGGGTACGCAATGCAAGTGATTTAGGATTCTTAGGATTGAACTGTTTAACGATCTTTGCCCAAAGCATACGTGCTGCCCGCAGTTTAGCTATCTCCATGAAATGATTCATCCCGATAGCCCAGAAGAACGACAGACGCGGAGCAAAAGAATCGATATCCATACCTGCATTAACCCCTGCACGAAGATACTCAAGTCCGTCGGCGAGGGTGTAGGCCAACTCGATGTCGGCAGTGGCACCTGCCTCCTGCATGTGATATCCCGAAATAGATATTGAGTTGAACTTAGGCATATTTTTGGATGTGTACTCAAATATGTCTGCAATGATCTTCATCGAGAATTCCGGCGGATAGATGTAGGTATTCCTCACCATAAACTCCTTGAGTATATCGTTTTGTATCGTTCCTGATAACTGCTCCAGTTTAACTCCCTGCTCTAGTCCGGCAACAATATAAAAAGCCAGTACCGGCAATACTGCACCGTTCATGGTCATTGACACGGACATCTTGTCTAACGGTATCCCGTCAAAAAGGACATTCATATCGAGAATGGAATCAATGGCAACACCGGCCTTACCCACATCACCAACCACTCTTTCATGGTCGGAGTCATAACCACGGTGTGTAGCAAGGTCGAAGGCTACAGAAAGGCCCTTCTGTCCTGATGCAAGGTTACGACGGTAAAAAGCATTGGACTCCTCAGCAGTTGAAAAACCCGCATACTGACGGATGGTCCATGGACGCATGGCGTACATAGCCGAGTACGGGCCACGCAGGAAAGGAGGCAGGCCGGCAGCATAGTTCAAATGCTCCATCCCCTCAAGGTCCTCTTTGGTGTAAACACCTTTCAGAGGTATCCTCTCCGATGTTTCCCAATCCTTTTTAATGTCATTTTTTTCTTCCCAGACCTTAATGTCTGTTTTGGCTCCGGGTGTTCTGAAATCTATATTCTTAAAATTTGGTCTCATGATCCAATCGGTGTTTTTGCGGTTGT
>JAOZOF010000272.1:1439-4888 GCA_029933425.1 Marinilabiliaceae bacterium | reverse complement strand
ATACAAAAAAAGCAACCCTTTCGGATTGCTTTTTTTTGTATTGTTTAGCTAATACTTATTGAACGATTGACTTAAATGTAGCATCGTCGAAGTATTTACCGAATACCATATCGGTAGAAGCTAACTTCTTGTATTTTGAATCAAGCTCAGTAGCTTTACGCAAGCTTGCGAACATCATGTCTGAATCACCTGTTTTAGCGCCGATAATAGCTTTCAGGTAATATTTCAAACCTGCTTCATGAGTGATAGCATTCAATGTAGACAGAGCTGAATCATATTTTTCTGCCAATATCTTAGCTAAAGCAGCATTGCAGTTGATGTTATTTCCGAAATAACGGATAGCAGCATCGTAATCACCTTCGTGGATTGCAACTATACCAAGGTTATTGTCAAGTTCAGGACCTGCACCGGCAGCGGCACCGAAATACTCTTTTGCTTTTGCAATATCGCCATTGCGAAGAGCAACAACACCAAGGTTATTGTTAATTTCAGGTACACCTGATTTCAATGAGTTAGCTTTTTCGAAAGCTGCTTTTGCACCTTCTACATCGCCTTTTTTGTAAAGAGCAACACCTACATTATTCTCAGCTCTCCAGCAATGAGGATGTTGTTGTGCAGCTGACTTGTATATTTTCAACTGAAGATCTACATTGTCAGTTAATGTAGCTGCATAAAGAAGCTCTTCGATATTCAATTCTGTAGGATTGTTAGCTGCAAGGTCACTGATCTCCTGATCAGACTTACCAATAACGTCAACATTAACTGCTAACTTAGAACGACGAAGTTTAGGAAGAATGTCCTCAGCAAGGATCTTATAAGTAGCTGACATATTCTTGATCTCACGATCACGAACTTCAGGATCACTATACATAGCAAGAACCCTTAAGATAAGATCTTTGTCTTGCAGATTTGAATTCTCAACCAATTGTTTGAATCCTTCCCAGTCTTCGGGAGTACTCTTAACGTCAAACGGAACATTATCAACTTTGTCTTTCTTCAAAGTCTTGTCCATATACTTCTGAGTAACTTTTTCACGTTTCTCAGCTAAGCTTGTGTTAAGGTCCATAGGTCCGTCAGGAGAAGCATAGGCTGAAATATTAACACCTTTGAACTCTTTGTTCTCAGCTGCTTTAACTTCTTTGATATATTCCTTAAGCTGCTTAATCTCTTCTTTGTTCAATTCAGAACCTCTGAGGTTTGCACGCTGTATGAGGAATAATATCTCAGCAGTCTTTTGCTCAGGAATAATACGCTGAAAATGATCTGCACCAACTACAACCTGTGCGCCCTGATCAGCAACCAAAGTAGCTGTGGCGATCACACCGTCTGCAATTTTGTACGGATCAAACTCCTGTGTCTTGTCTCCTTTGCTGCCTTTAATTCTTACAACCAGGTCAGACACTCTCATGTTGTCGTTGTAAGGCACTGAACCTGTATAAGTCATGCTACCTCCGTTTGCATAAGAGATCACTTTATCATTTCCCTCAACAGATTCACCCTGCAATCTGTAAGGTTCAAAAGCAGTTTCTCCTCCGTCATAAACCAATACCGGAGTGGCTTCAAGAGATACTTTCTTATTAAAGTATTTCTCAGGGATCTGAACTTTAACAGTCACATCAACTTTACCTCCATGCTCTTCGAGCACTTCAGGAGTTACTGTATACTTGATGTCTGCTGCCTTCTTTTTCATTTTGTCTAAACCGGAACAGCTGGCCATTAATGCTGCGAGTGCAACGGTAGCAATGAGATTGATTCTTGTTTTTTTCATAATGTTTATCCAATTATTGTTTTTGAACTAAATCTTAATTGTTTTACAAATTTAATAATGTTTTGAAAAAATAAAAATTTGTTTGTAATTATTACAAATATAGATATTCTGTGCAATTTTAACAATCATTTCATCAGTTCATATCAATATTATTAACATTTTTTGCAAATTATTACTCATTTTGCACTAAATATCGGTAAGTTAACCCTTTCGGATAGTCTGAGTTCATAATATTTAATATGTTTTTAAACACATATTCATTTTTCATGAAGTCCTTATCCCCCAAATCAACAACAATTATTTTCAGGTCAGGATGCTCTTTGAAAAAACGAAAATACCCGTCCTGTATCTTTTTCAGGTAATCTGCATCAATATTTTTTTCGTAATCCCTGCCTCTCATTTTTATAAACCGTAGCAACACATCTACCGGGCGGTGAAGATAAATATACAGGTCAGGAACCGGCACCATCTCATAAATGATATCAAAAAGTTGCCTGTAAAGTTTGAATTCATCAGCAGGAAGTGTCTCCTTGGCAAATATCAATGACTTCAGAAAATGGTAATCGGCAACGGTAAGCCTGTGAAAAAGGTCCTTGTGCTGAATATCCTTTTTCAGCTGCCTGTAGCGTGCTGCCAGAAACGACAACTCAACAGGAAATGCATATCGCTCCCTGTCTTCATAGAATTTGGGAAGAAAAGGATTATCCTCAAATGTTTCAAGTATTACCCTGGCGTTATACAATTTTGCTATCATATTCGCCAGGGTTGTCTTACCGGAACCGATATTTCCTTCAACAACAACAAACTCCTTGTCGCTTAACATAACATCAGCAAAACTAATAATTAGGTTGCATCCCTAACTGATAAAATGCAAACGCGTACAGATCAGCCCACTCCTCTATGATCTGTGATGTCGACTTACCTGCACCGTGTCCGGCATCGGTCTCGATCCTTATAAGTATCGGATGCTTCCCTTTGTATACATGCTGCAATGTTGCAATATATTTAAAAGAATGGGCAGGAACCACCCGGTCGTCATGGTCGGCAGTAGTGACCATGATAGCCGGATAATCCACATCGTGCCTTATATTATGAAGGGGCGAATAACCTAAAAGATACTTGAACATCTCTTCACTGTCAGCACTTGTGCCGTAATCGGCAGCCCAGTAACGACCGATGGTAAAGTTCTGATACCGCAGCATATCCATAACTCCCACAGCAGGAAAAGCAACCTTGAACAGATCGGGACGCTGATTCACCACTGCACCAATGAGCAACCCTCCGTTCGAACCACCTTGTATCACAAGCTTATCCGGATTAGTATATTTTTCATCTATCAGATATTTTGCAGCATAGATAAAATCGTCAAAAACATTTTGTTTGTTCATTTTAGTACCTGCCTTGTGCCATACCTGTCCATACTCGCCTCCTCCTCTCAGATTTGCAACGGCAAACACACCGCCATTTTCGAGCCACACAAGTCGCCTGACATCAAAACGCGGTGTCAGGCTTATGTTAAAGCCTCCGTAACCATATAACCATACAGGATTATTCCCGTCGAGCTTTAAACCTTTTTTGTGAACAATGAACATAGGTATCTTTGTTCCATCCTTACTTTTATAAAATACCTGCTGAGTCTCATATCCCGAAAAGTCAAAATTAACCTCTGTTGTATGATACA
>JAOZOF010000272.1:0-1339 GCA_029933425.1 Marinilabiliaceae bacterium | reverse complement strand
CCCTCTTTGGGTTCAGGATACCGGGTGTAAAAAAAGCCGTCCTTATACCAGGCAATACCGGAAAACTTTATCCATTTAAGATGATCTTTAAGATCTTTCTTTGTAGCAATATCACGCACAAAAAATTCATTCCAGTCTGAACCTCCGCGCGAAATGCCGTAACCTATGTATTTTCCGTCATCAGATACCGAAAAAGCAGTCATGGAGACAGTACCATCCTTTGAAAACTTATTAGGATCAATTATCACCTCAGGCTCACTGTCAAGCGTTTTCATCATGTAGTACACACTTTGGTTCTGAAGTCCGTCATTTTTCGTAAAGAAGTAGATACCACCCTCCTTCCACGGAGCAGACATCTTAGGATAGTTCCATATCTGTTCAAGTCTGTTCTTTATTTTATTGCGGAAAGGTATTCTTTTCAGATATTTATTTGTGATCTTATTCTCTGCCATTACCCACTCTTCTGTCTCTTTCGAGTTATCATCCTCAAGCCATCTGTACGGATCAGGAACACGGTGTCCGAAATAAACATCAACTGTATCAACTCGTTTTGCCTGAGGATATTTCAGAGGCTTATCCGGATTGTAGCATCCGGCAAGCATTACAATTGCCATGAGCACTAAAGACATAAATATTTTCATCGTATTTTGTTTAAGTATTTAAAAAAGAACCACAACAACATCGATTGATTAACATGTGAAAGCTAACAAAGTTCAGGCAATTAAACAACCTGAGTATGACTTTTATGAAGGAAAACTAAAACTGCCTGTTCTTCTTTCTCAGATTGTTCTCCCGTATCTTTCCGGTAATCCATCCGGCAATGACTCCGAGTATCCATCCTAATGCACCGTAGCGCAAAAGGTCCTGATCCATAAAATAGCCTATTATCACAGCAAAACTCAACCCGAGCAGCATACCTACCAATACCGAGACGGACAATATTTTCCCTTTAGGCAATGTTTTATGTACTTCATGCAGATGCATATACGCAACTCTCACAAATTCCTCGAACTCTTTCCTTTGCTCCGGGGTACCTTTTATTACTGATGCAATATCATCGGTAAATTTACTGCTCTCATCGTACAACTCTCTACACCGGTCACATGACGATGACCTGTTGTAAAGTGCTTCTACCATACGGGGATAAACTTCAAGATTTGCTGCACGTATCTCTGCACGTGGAACACCTTTAAGTTGTTCATTTAACTTTTCCGATATTTCACTGCTTTTCATGATCTCAGGTTTTATGGTTAGGTATCAATTTAACAAAACATTCAGAATAAAGCAAATCGAGTAGGTTGGGGGATTACTCCCCCGCCCTCTCACACCACCACGCATG
>JAOZOF010000271.1 GCA_029933425.1 Marinilabiliaceae bacterium | reverse complement strand
CCTTTTTCGTCAACGTCGTACGCCCCCCTCTGTCCCCCCTGTAGGGGGGAAGAACTATTGTATGTTTTATCACTCATAATCTATTTCTTTTCCCATCTCCGCAATTCTCCCTCCCTTTCAGGGGAGCCTGCCTGACGTCAGGCAGGGGCCGGGGTGGGGTTTACTGTCTGATTATTTCTATAAATTTCTTAATCTTCTCAATATCTTTCAAGCCTGGCTCTGTTTCAAAGCGGCTGTTGATATCAACCACTTTGATATCCTTGTTTTTAAGCTGAACTATCTTTTCAGCATCTTCGAGGCCGATACCGCCGCTCAGGAAAACCGGCTTGGTAAAGCTATGCCTGTCGAGTAGTGTCCAGTCGAACTGCTTGCCACTGCCGCCATGTTGCGGAGTTTTTGTGTCAAACAGGTAAAATCCACAGCTCTCACGGTACCGCTGAATGGAATGAAAATCGAACTCCTCGTCAACCGGAAAGGCCTTTATGACCTCAACACCCGCCATGCGGATTATCTGGCACATCTCAGGCGACTCATTGCCGTGAAGCTGAACCACATTCAGAGAATTCTGCGTGATTGCATTTTTCATCTCTCTTTCGGTGGCATTCACAAATACTCCTACTTTTTTTATCGATGACGGAATTGCATCCAGTATCTCATCGGGTATCTTTTTGCCCACATATCGCGGTGATTTCCCGTAAAAGATAAACCCGATGTAATCCGGTTCAAGCTTTACCAGTTCACGGATATTCTCAAGTTCCCGCATTCCACATACCTTAATTTTCGGCTTAATCATGTCTAAATATTTTATGAACACAGAGACTCTGAGACACAGAGATTAATTAATATTTTTTGCATCGATCCACTCTGCTTATGTTTTTTATCTTTTTAATTCTCTTTTAATCCTCAGTGTCTCCGTGCCTCTGTGTTAGTCATTCTTTTAACAAACTCTTCACACGCTTTACCGGGGTTATCCGTTTTCATGAAATTCTCTCCTATCAGAAAACCGGTAAACCCTTTTGAACGCAGGTATTTCACATCGTCGGGTAAGCTTATGCCGCTCTCGGCAACTTTCGGTATTCCGGCGGGCAGTTTCTCTGCCAGTTCAACCGACTTTTGCAGGTCAACTTTAAATGTCTTCAGGTCACGGTTGTTAATACCCGCTACATCAACATATCTATTCATCCTGTCGAGCTCACTCTCATCGTGAAACTCCATCAGGACTTCAAGTCCGATTTTGTTTGCAATTTCGCCAAGCTCTTTTGCCTCCTTCGGGGTCAGTACCGCAGCAATAAGCAGAATCGCACTTGCTCCGATGGCTTTCGCTTCGTATATCTGAAAAGGGTCGATGATGAAATCCTTTCTCAGTATCGGGATAGAAAGGACCTCTTTTGCTCGCTTCAGGTCTTCGGTATTACCTCCGAAAAATTCTTTGTCAGTAAGAACCGAAACAGCCGAAGCCCCTGCTTTTTCGTATCCTTTAACTACTTCCTGCACATCAAGCTTATCGTTGATTATGCCTTTTGAAGGCGATTGCCGCTTATGCTCTGCTATTATCCCCGATTTATCAGAAGACTGTATGAATTCTGAAAGAGAGGGTACCGGCAAAGCAAAATATGTAGACGTCTTCAGCTCATCCAAAGAGACTCTCTTTTTAGCTTCTTCTACCTCAGCACGCTTATGTTCTATTATTTTATCGAGTATGGTCATTCATTAATATTTACCCCCTCCCAACCTCCCCCTGAAGGGGGAGGAGAAGGTCAATTGATTTCTAATAGTTTTTTCAATGCCTTTTTGGCTTTTCCTGACTGCAACGACTCTTTTGCACGTTCGATGTGCACTTCGAGCGGCTTACTGTTGTCGATACATTGAAGTCCGAGGGCGGCATTGGCTATCACAACGTTACGTTGTGCCTTTGTTCCTTTACCGTCAAGGATATCGGTAAATATCTTTGCTGCCTCGGGAATTGAATTACCACCGAATATCTCTTCCGGCTCAACCGTTTTCATTTTCAGGTCGTCAGGCGACATGACCGTCTCTCCGTAATTGGATATCACCTTGAAATCCCCGGTTAAGGAAACCTCATCATATCCGTCAAGGGAATGAATGATCGTGTAATTCTTATCCGACGTCTGCAACATGTAGTTGTAAAGACGTGCCAGCTGTAAGTCATAAACACCCACAAGCTGATTTTGTGGGAATGACGGATTAACCAATGGACCCAGCATATTAAAAAACGTCTTTATCCCCATGTCTTTTCTCACCGGAGCAACCGATTTCATTGCGGGGTGAAAGAGCGGTGCATGAAACACACAAATTCCTGCATCATCAAGCTGTTTGCGTAAAATATCTTCATCATTCGTAAATCTGTAACCAAGGTATTCCATGACATTCGACGAGCCGCAGGATGACGACACCCCGTAATTCCCGTGCTTGGCAACCTTCTCCCCTGCTCCCGCTACAATGAACGACGCAAGAGTTGAGATATTGAATGTGTCTTTGCCATCACCTCCCGTACCGCACATATCGATCGTGTTGAAGTCCGACAGGTCAACAGGAATGCAAAGCTCGAGCAGTGCCTCTCTGAATCCGGACAACTCCTCCACAGTGATGGCCCGCATACGGAAAACCGTCAGAAACGAGGCGATCTGCGAATGATTGTATTTCCCCGCGGCTATGTCGGCAAGTATCTGTTTTGCCTCTTCGCGGGTCAGTGTTTTATGATTGAACAGATGTTGTAATGTTTGTTTCATGATTACCCCCTCTTATCCCCCTAAAGGGGAAGGATTTTATCTTTTATCTTTTAGAATCATTTGTTCATGTAGGGACGCACGGCCGTGCGTCCCTACATAATTTTATTCTATACCCCCAGCCAGTTTCGTATCATTTGTTTTCCGTCTTCAGTAAGGATCGATTCGGGATGGAACTGAACACCGCACACATCAAGTGTTTTATGGCGCAGACTCATTATCTCATCCTCCTCGTCCACCGATGTTACCTTCAGCTCTTCAGGCAGATCTTCACGATTCACTATCCATGAGTGGTACCTGCCGGCAGGAAATGTGGCAGGCACTTCCCTGAACAACGGCTCCTCTTCATCTGTGATCTTTACAGGCGTAGCCACACCGTGATACACTTTGTTCATGTTACGAATGCTTCCGCCGAACACCTCCGCTATCGCCTGACATCCGAGGCATACTCCGAGAATACTCTTCGACGGGGCATACTCTTTTATCAGGTCTTCCATTATGCCTGCATCCTTCGGCACTCCCGGTCCGGGCGACAGTACTATCTTGTCGTACTTTGCCACATCCTCAAGCGATATCTCATCGTTACGGTACACATCAACCTTTTCACCGAGAAGCTCCTCAATGTAATGAACAAGGTTGTAGGTGAATGAATCGTAATTATCTAAAACCAGTATTTTGAGAGGAGCCCCCCTCTGTCCCCCCTTTAGGGGGGAAGATTGGTTCTCTGTATTTGATAGTTGTGTCATATTCTTATAGTTTATGTCTTCTTTATCCATTGTTATTCTCCCTCCCCTCAAGGGGAGGGCCGGGGTGGGGCCTTAATACGTTGCTGCTAGTTCAATGGCCTTTTTTAAAGCTCCGAGTTTGTTGTTCACTTCGTTAAGTTCGCTCTCTTCGCTCGACTCGGAAACCACACCTGCACCTGCCTGATAGAACAAGGTGTTGTTCTTGCTCAGGAATGAGCGGATGGTAATTGCCTGATTGAAGCTGCCGTCGAAGCCGATGTTGCCGATACAGCCACCGTAAAAACCGCGGTTCTGGTTCTCGATCTCATCTATCAACTGCAATGCCCTGAACTTAGGAGCACCCGACAGTGTTCCTGCAGGGAAAGTATCAGCCATAATGCGGCTTGTTGTAGAACCGGGCTTAAGCTCACCGCTAACATCCGATACAAGGTGCAGAACGTGCGAGTAGTACTGTACCTCTTTGTAGGTATTCACCTTCACATTCTCGCAGTTACGGCTAAGATCGTTACGGGCCAGGTCAACCAACATTACGTGTTCGGCATTCTCTTTTTTATCGTGAAGCAATTCGCAAGCCAGCTCTTTATCTCTGACGTCGTTTCCGGTACGTTTAAAAGTCCCGGCAATGGGATTGATGGTTGCCATGTTGTCTTTGATTATCAGCTGGGCTTCAGGCGATGACCCGAAAAGTTTGTAACTTCCGTAATCGAAATAGAACAGGTAAGGCGACGGGTTGATGTTTCGCAAAGCACGGTAAACATTGAACTCATCTCCCGTAAATTTCTTGGTAAACTGACGTGCAAGAACAATCTGGAAAACGTCACCGAGAAAACAGTGCTCTTTACCTTTGCGAACCATCTCTTTGTACTCATCATCGGTAATGTTTGATGATTCCTTGTCCGAAGGGTTGAACCCGAAATTGGAAAGAGTGCGGTTGTAAAGTTCCTCTATCAGTTCTTTTGAGCGTGACCGTTCCTTCTCCTGCAGATTCTCAATAAGGTAAAGCTGATTGGTAAAGTGGTTGAATGCAATGATATTGCGATAAAAAGTATACCGCATGTCGGGTATCTTGTACTCTTCTGTCTGACTTGTTGCAATATCAATACTCTCAAAATATTTTACAGCATCGAAAGTTGTGTAACCGAATAGCCCGTTGATCTTTATGGGGCAATTATTTTTAGAGATATCAAAAGATTTTAAAAATCTGTTTAAAAGGTCAGGAACATTCTGTTTTTCTGTAACATGATAATGCCTGAGATCATCGTTTATCAGTCCTGCCTTAACCTCATATTTGTCTGCTATGAAATCGGCAACGGGTTCGAAACAGATGAATGAAAGAGAGTTACTGTTCCCGTGGTAATCCGAACTTTCGAGCAGGATAGTGTTTGGATACTTGTCGCGCAGCTTCAGGTAAACACTCAC
>JAOZOF010000270.1 GCA_029933425.1 Marinilabiliaceae bacterium | reverse complement strand
TCTTTGTTATGTTTTCTATCTTGATCATTTTTTAGCTGTTAGCTTTTTGCTTTTAACTGTTAGCTAAGCCCTTTTTTTAAATTTTACAGGCTAAAAGCTAATAGCTATCGGCTAATGGCTATTGAAAATTAACGCTTGCCGGCATTCCTATCTTAAGTATTCCGTTTGAGTTGTTAACCCTGATCTTTATGGCATAAACAAGGTTACGACGTTCCTCTTTTGTCTGTATCTGCTTAGGTGTGAATTCAGCTTGCGAGCTTATCCAATACAAGGTTCCGTCAAGGATCTGTGTGCCCTTTAGTGCATCAACTTCCACTTTTACTTTTTGATTGAGCTTGACGGAAGTAAGTTGCGTTTCCGATATGTAAGCCTTTAAGATGAGTGTGTTGATATCCTGGATGGTGTAAAGCGGTTTTCCGGGTGCAACAAATTCTGCTTCTTTAACAAAATTAACAAGCACGGTGCCATCGATCGGGTTTTTTATTACCGATTTTTCTATCATGTCATCGGTCTGCTTTATCTGTGCCTGCAGACTCTGTTTCTCGGCAAGAACCGAATTTCGCTGAATCTGAATGTTGTTCATCTTTTGTTTTGTTATCCGAACTTCAGCATTGATGTCATCAAGCTGTTTCTGTGTGGCGGCACCGTCTTTGAACATTTTCTTAATACGTTTCTGATTTACCTTGAGCAGGTCAAGCTGTTCTTTAAGTACTGCCCTTTGCGATTCCACATTCTTTGCTTTACTGTCTATGGTTTTCATACCTGCCAGTAAAACTTGTTTTTTAAGATGCAGTTGGGTTGTGTCTATTATTCCTGCAACTTCATCTTTCTTCAATATAATGCCTTCGTCAACTTTATAAAATATCAGTTTGCCTGCATTTTCGGCAGAGACAACTACTGCATCGTCCTCGAAATTGCCGTAAGCATCGGCTGTTTTCTCTTCTTTACATGAACCGAATATTCCTATGCTGAGTATCAGTACTGTTGTTTTAAATATGGTTTTCATTTTTATTGTGTTTATTTGTTTATTCCTTTTGCATGATTGTAATTCAATTGTGCCGTGATAAGCTTCAGTCTGTCGAGTTCAGATGTAAGCTTGGCACGTTTCCATTCGTTGAAATTTTTCAGAAATTCGGTAGAAGTAATGGTTCCGTTATTCAACTTGCTTTTAGCCGATCTGTATACGCTTTCTTTCAATCGAATGATGTCTTTGTCTATTTCTATCTGCTTTTCATATTGTGTTATTTCCGAGAGGTGTTGATTTTCCTCGATCGATATCTGTTTTTGAAGTGTTGCTTTATTGTCCTGAATTAATTGTTGTTGCAAAACTATCTGCTGTTTTTGCTTTTTGAACAGGTTCCAGTCAAATATGTCCCAGGTGAATCTTGCGCCCACAATTGCATAAGTATGCAGGTCTGTATTCATGAAGTCGTAACCGGGACGACCGTACCCGGCTTTGCCGAAAGCGAAGAACTTCGGCATTCTGTTGGTTTTGAACTTATTTACAGTAGATGCGGTATAGTTCAGCTGGGCATTAATGAGTGATAATTCGGGCCGGATACCGTTTTCTTCTTGTTGCACCTGCGGCTCTTCAAATATGTACTGTTCTGTGAGGTTTAATCCGGATATAAGATTGATGGAGTGAAGCGTGTTTTGTTTCATTGCCTGTACTCTGATTATCTCCTTGTCGATCTTCAGTTTTTCTGCCTTGATGTTGTCAAGGTCGCTTTTGAGTATTGTACCGTTCTCATAGGCTGATTGCAGGGTTTTAATGTTTTTTGTTAATTCATCAATGGATAACAAAAGAACCTGCTCGCTCTTGTTTAAGTACAAATAACCGGTGTAAAGCTGATTGATCTTGCCTTCCAATCCGTAAGTCTCAACATTCAGCTTTTGAATATCGATATCATTTGCTGCATGTTGTATCTCTTTTTCCGATTTTATTACTCCTCCGTCCCATATAATTTGATTTACACTCAGTTCTACATTGTAATTGTCGTTAGGGAAATCAGGAAAGAAATCAGGCATGCTCGGAACAGTAGGAAAAGTTACTACCTCAGATTGGTAAGTAGCCTGCCCCGAAAGATTAAGCTTCGGCAGGTGATTTTTGTTCAGTGTTTCATCTATCAGTTTTCTCTGTTCTGCAATGGTCAGTTGCTTTTTGAACGCAGGCCAGTTTTGTTTTGCCGCACTGATACATTCGTCGAGGGTTACATGCTGGGCGAATGCTGAGAAGGGGAGCAGGGCCAATAGTACTATGAAAATCTTTCTTGTCATATCTCTGTTTTTTTTTGATTATTTGAGTAATTGATAAATCGAGTAATTGAAATTTATTTAATACTTTATCATTTTCTCAATTTCTTATTTACGTATTCCTTTAATTATAAATGTTGATATTTCATTTTTTCTTTTTTCCATGAATCTGTCGAAATCTTTGTCGTTGCCTCTTAAGATCAGTTTTGTCACTATCGGTTTGGCTACGAAAGGAAAAAGACACAAAGAAACTATGTTGACGATTAATTGTTCGGGATCGATATCAATTATTTGGCCTTCTTTAACAGCTTTGATAATTTTATTTTTGAATATCTCCACGTTAACACCTGATGACTGGATCAGATTAACGAGTCTTTCAGGATTGTTATTTATCTCTTGTGTGATAAAACTGGGAACTCTGGGATTTTTAATGTATACATCAATGTATGAACTTGTAAACTTTTCTATTGTAGTAAAAAGATCAGTATCTTCCTCAAAAACACTTACTATCTGAGGTATGAAAACTTTGAATGCTTTATGAATTATGATCTGAAAAAGCGCATCTTTGCTTTTATAATAATAATGTAACAACGCTTTGTTAATACCTGCCCGGTTTGCAATTCCTTGCATCCGGGTACCGTTGTACCCTTTCTCTTCAAACTCATGAGTTGCCGCATTTAATATCTTCTCGCTTGTATCTATGTTGTATTTCATGCAGCAAACTTAACCAAATAGTTAAAATTAACCAAATGGTTAATAAGTTTTTTTTAAAATTATCTTGTAGAAAAATGATATAAGTATACTTTTTATTAACTTTCCAATAAATTGAAAAAATGTGATGCGCATCGATATTCATCAGAAGAAGATAGCTTTTACGGCAAAGTACGAGATCGTAAAAGAAGGAAAAACATTGTTCAGGGCATCCGCAAAGTTGTTCCGATTGTTTTCAGAAATAAGATTGTTACGGGAGGGTGATGAGCATGTACTTGTTGTGATAAAAAGACTCATTAGTTTTTTCACGGCAAAATACATGTTGCAAATGAGTAGTGGATCGGAAGCTTTGTTCCATACAGTATCGTTCTGGAAAAACCATTTCAGGTGTGAATACAGAGGTAAAACATATGATATCTACGGACATCGCGGTCGTAAGTTTTCAATTTTTAAAAACAACAAACAGATCGCTTACTTTGTAAAAGAAGCTGTTTCCTATTTTGCGGGCGATAATTATAAACTGATAGCTGAAGACGATGAAGATGTTGCTTTGCTCGTGAGTTTTGTTCTGATCATTGATAGCTACAGGAGCAGAGGCAGGGAACGAGGACCCGTTAATTTTGATATTGGTAATATTTTTCAGGAGAGACCGTTTGATGAGAGCTGGGAAGTAAATTCCGTTACCGGCAAACCGGTTAGAGGGTAGTGATAGTGTGACGGTATTAAAATTACTTCTCTTATTGTAGAACCCGAGAATAATACCCAGTACTACTGACCATACAGCTGCCAAACCTATCTGGTACGGTTTGTCGAGCATGAAGGTGACGGTATGGGCAGGGATCCAGAACCAAACAAGCGAGAACATACTTTTTTCTATATTTTTCCAGTTGTTTTGATGTGCGATCAGATTATCGAGAAATCGATGAAAAATAACCAGGAACAGTCCGTATTATATATTCATGCTGAATGAAACAGCAAAGGCTTTTCCAAATTTCCCGAGATGAGGTATTAGTTTATGTGCTTCCAGTCCGTCAACAAATGCCTGAAAACCGGTAAAGGCGTATTTGATCGTTATGGCAATCACTGCCCATTCTATCATTTTTAGAAAGATTATGCTCCATTTGTATGGCAAAAATACTCTGCCTTTCTGCATCCATTTGGACATAACATCACCGAGAGTGCCCAGTATTGCAAACTGGATCATCGCACTGTATATGGGGTATGATTTTACTAATTCTACGTATGTGTTCATAAATCAGAAAATTATTTACTCATTAATAACTCTCTTTTTTACCTTCACAGCCGGATTTCCACGATAGATGCTGTATGCATCCATGCCGGACGAGACAACGCTTTGCACAGCAAGAACAGAATGAGACCTGCAAATCACTCCTCCGGTTACAATGCTTTTAGCTCCGATCCATACCCCGTCTTCAAGTGTAATAGGTGCGATCATAAGGTCAAAAGTCGATTTCTTGTAGTTGTGGTTACCGTTAAGCAGTAACACTCCCTGCGACAGACAGCAGTTTGCGCCTATGGTCACTGTATCAAGGCAATCGATCCATACCCTTTCGCCTATCCATGTGTAATCACCTATCGATAGTTTCCATGGATACTTGATGTTCACACCTGGTTTGATCACCACTCCTTTTCCTATTTTTGCGCCGAACATACGCAGCAAAGTTACTTTGAGTGATGAAACGGGATTGAGCGAGCTGATGAAAAACAGGGAATTGGTGAAGTACCACAAAGTACGTTTTATTACTCCGGCTCCTTCATCGAACCAGTCATTGTTATATTTTGATAAGTCGGTTTTGTTCATTGCATGAAAATTTGCATTCATTATTTTCCCGGTAACCGCGGTAACCGGGAGAAATAGTACACTTTTTTTATTGTTTGTTTAAACAAAGATATCAATATCTTAATATATCGTTCAGGTTAATCTTTAG
>JAOZOF010000269.1 GCA_029933425.1 Marinilabiliaceae bacterium | reverse complement strand
CTGCAGCTGCCGGAGCAGCAGTTACTGTAGCTCCGAACATGGCTTTCGGAAAAGATAAAAAAGGTAACAAAGTTCGTATCGGATTTATCGGTGTTGGTGGTCGGGGACGCTCGCATCTGAGGAATATCCTCAAACGGGATGATGTGGCTGTACCGGCAGTTTGTGATATCGATCCTAAAGCAATAGAAAAAACACTTGAAATGATGTCCAAAGAAGGATATCCCAAACCGGAGGTTTATCAGGACAGCGATCATGCTTATGAGAAACTTCTTGCCAGAGACGATATTGACGGTGTAATAATTGCTACTCCGTGGCTTTGGCATACGCCAATGTCAGTCGATGCCATGAAAGCAGGTAAGTATGTGGGTGTTGAAGTGTCTGCGGCAACTACACTTGCAGAATGTTGGGACCTTGTGGACACTTATGAGACGACGGGCTCCCCTCTTATGATACTTGAAAATGTGTGTTACCGCCGCGATGTGATGGCAGTGCTTAACATGGTTCGTCAGAATGTATTCGGAGAGCTGTTGCATGCACGTTGCGGATACCGTCACGACCTCAGAGGGGTTAAGTTCAATCCGGGTGTAACATTCGGTAAGGGAGCGAACGGAGAGGCACGATGGAGAACACAACATTCACTGAAACGCAATGCCGACCTTTATCCCACACACGGCGTAGGTCCTGTTGCAACAATGATGAATATCAACCGCGGGAATACTTTTCTTACACTTACATCGCATGCCACAAAATCTAGAGGTTTGCATAAATACATTGTTGATCATGCCGGCGAGGACGATCCTAATGCCAAACTGAAATGGAAGTTGGGTGATATAGTTACTTCAACTATCAATACTGCCAATGGTGAAACGATTATTGTTACTCACGACACAAACTCTCCGAAACCTTATTCACTGGATTTTCAGGTTCAGGGAACTCAGGGACTCACAGAGTTTGATTACGATAAAAAACGCATTTATGTTGAGGGAATCAGCAAACCGCACCATTGGGATGATATGCGCGACTGGCTGAAAAAATATGACCATCCTCTGTGGAAGAAGTACGGCGAGTATGCAGCAGGCTCAGGTCACGGAGGTATGGACTTTTTTGTTGATCATGCTTTTGTTGAGACTGTGAAGCGTAAAGCCTTACCACCATTGGATGTGTATGATGCAGCTATGTGGAGTGCGATCACTCCGCTATCGGAAAGATCGCTGGCGGAAGGAAATGCCCCGCAATATTTTCCTGATTTTACCAGAGGAGGCTGGATAAAGAGAAAGCCTGTTTTTGCACTTAACGATGATTATTGATCAGAATAAAAAAGGGAGCTGTCAGGCTCCCTTTTAGTTTGGATGTGTTAGTTTTCAACCTTTCCAGGTGCCTTTTTTAGCTCCCAGAAAACGTTCGTTAACGGTATTCCAGTTAACGATGTTCCAGAAATTATTTATGTAATCAGCCCTTCGGTTCTGATATTTCAGATAATAGGAGTGTTCCCATACATCAATGGTAAGTAAAGGTACACCTTTTACTTCGGCAAAATCCATCAACGGATTATCCTGATTGGGTGAAGTAACAATTTTCAGTTCATTGTTACCGGTCATGATCAGCCACGCCCAGCCGCTACCGAAAAGTGTCTTTGCAGCTTTTGAGAATTCTACCTTAAAATTATCCAATGAGTTGAAATTTTTGACGATATTACTCAAAAGTCTTGCACATGGTTCCCCGCCGTCGGGACTGAGATTTTCCCAGTACAACATGTGATTGTAGTATCCTCCGCCGTAATTTTTAACGGTATCGCTGTATGCAGAAATATTTGCAAATATCTTGTACATTGGCATTTTTTCAAGCGCAGTACCTTTTATTGCTGCCGAAAATTTGTTGTAATATCCGCGATGATGTTTGTCATAATGGATCTCTACTGTTCGTGCATCAATGTATGGTTCAAGGGCATTGTATGCAAATGGTAATGCCGGAAATATATGCCGGGATATTGTTTCCGGAGAAACACTTTTCTTCACGGTATTTTTTTTATCCGACTTTGACGTTCCCGGAACACAAGCCGAAACGACACCTAATCCTACTAAACTGATAAATCCTCTTCTGTGCATAATTGTATCTTTTTTACTTCAATTTCGTAAGTTCATTAATGACAACGAATATTTGTATGCAAATGTTCAATCAATCAAACATCTATATGTTTTTTTGTTGATGTTGTTTTTTATAAAATGTACCATTAAACGTCCGTTCAATCCAATAAATATGAGAATAGTTGTTGTACTGCTTCTATTACTTGGTTTAATGTCTTTTTCATCGAAGGATTACGAAAAGAAAGGTGATAAGTATCTGAAAGTCTATAATTATGAAAGAGCACTGAAGGAGTATCTGAAAGCATACAAAAAGAACAATAACGATCCCGAGGTATTATATAAAATTTCATATTGCTACCTGAAAGGTAATCAACTGAAATATAAAGCGATCCCTTATCTGGAAAAACTGGAAGAGCTTAAACCCGACAACAAGGAGATACTTTTCGACCTTGCTAAAGCATTTTATCATGGCCATAAATTCGAAAAGGCCAGGAGTTACCTCAAAAAATATGAAAAGCAGGTTGCTATGAAACGACCCGAAAGTCTGGATAAGGTTGTACAACTGAGGAATTACATAAAAAATGCTGAAATATATGTGAATGAGCCAAAGATAGTTGATCTGATAAATCTTGGAAAGAACATAAATACACCACGGTCCGAACTCAGTCCTTATGTTACAAGTGATGAGTCTACTTTGTTTTATTCATCAGATAAAAGATATCATTCATCAAGTGGCATTTATTATTTCAATGTGTGTGTTTCTCAAATGCAGGAAGATGGCTGGGGTAAATATAAGATGCCTGGATCGTATATAAATTCGGGTTTTGATGAAGTAGTTGCAGGTATCAATCCGTCGGGTGATGAGGTGTTCATCTTTCATAACCGTTATGGTGATAATGTTATCGCTTATTCAAAATATAAAGGGAATTACAGGTTTGAACTGATGTCGGATTTTGGGTATCCGATTGATATGAAAGGTGGAGAATATGGTGTATGCATGACCGAAGGCGGGGATACAATTATCTATGCGGCCGAAGCGTCAAATGGTTCTACCGATCTGTTTTATGCAATGAAACTGCCTACGGGAGAGTGGGGTATTTCCCGACGTTTGCCGGGTAGAATAAACAGTAAGTATGATGAGAACTTTCCTGTTTACATGGCTGATGAAAGGCGTATTTACTTTTCAAGTAATGGTCCGAAATCGATGGGCGGATACGACCTTTTCTATTCTGAACTTGACACTGCAACCGGTGATTGGGGAGAACCTGTGAACCTGGGATATCCCATAAACGATACTTATGATAATTATTCCATCTCCTGGGTCAGAGGAAAACGAATAGGATATGTTTCCGCTATTCGTCCAGAAGGCTACGGGAACAGGGATATTTACAAGGTTGTTTATGTGAATAAAGAGGCATCCGATAAAATATTCCGTTGTTCACTCAGGGTTCAGACAGATTCCGGTCTGGTTGTTCCGTGGTTCACCCCTGAAATAAATGTTTTTGATACTTTAGATCTGAAAGTAGGCACTTATGCCATGACAGGTGATTCGGCAAGATTTATAATGGCTTTACCTCCGGGAGATTACTTTTTGCGTATAGAGGATGATGCCATCAGGTCGTTCGTTGATACCATTTCAGTTCCCGAAAAACTCTACAGAGCAGTTCCCCGTGACAAGATGTATGTTTTGACTCCTTCCGAAAAAAAATGATATAGTTACGTATCAATCTGTTTTGTTAATCAATTCAGGAATAAACTTTCCCGGTATTTATACAGTTTAAGTTATTTTAAACCAAGAATAACTATAAATGATTACTTTTGTTTTCTGATAATTAATTGTCTGATCAGGACATTGTATAAAATTTTTTTATGGAACTGATTTTGAAGAATCCGATAGTGTTCTTTGACCTTGAAGCTACCGGATTGAATATTGCTGAAGACAGGATAGTTGAGATATCGCTTCTGAAAGTAAACGTTGATGGCTCTGAAGAACTGAAAACACACAGAATAAATCCTGAAATACCTATACCTAAAAAAGTAACCGATATCCACGGTATAACCGATGAGGATATCAAAAATGCGCCGACATTTAAAGAGGTTGCAAGTGAAATAGCCCGTTTCATCAAGGGGTGCGATCTCGGGGGGTACAACTCGAATAAATTCGATATCCCATTACTTGCCGAGGAGTTTTTGCGAGCCGGTGTTGACATCGATCTGAAGAAAAGAAAATTTGTGGATGTGCAGACTATCTTTTTTAAGATGGAAAAGCGTGATCTGAAATCGGCGTATAAATTTTACCTTGACAAAGAACTTAAGAATTCTCATTCTGCCGAAGCGGATACTGCAGCCACTTATGAAATACTCAAGGCACAGCTTGAAAGGTATGAACCCGAACTGAAAAATGAGATCGATTATCTTTCAGGTTTTTCAGCTTTTAATAAAAATGCTGATTTTGTAGGAAGGATAATCTTTAATGATAAAAATGAAGAGGTATTTAATTTCGGGAAGTATAAGGGAAAGAAGGTAGAAGAGGTACTTGAAAAAGACCCCGGGTATTACGGCTGGATGATGAACGGTGATTTCCCGCGTTATACGAAAAAGGTTCTGACAGAAATAAAGCTGAGAAAACTGAAGAAGTGATTTTTTTAGTGGTTAGTTGTAAGTGGTTGTAGAACTGGGTAATCAGTCTACAGTTTACAGTCTACAGTCGGCAGTAGCCAATAATCAGTCTACGAACTGAGAATCAAACCTACAAACTGGAACCTAAAACTAACTTACAAACCAAATAACTATAGAACACTTTAACACTAGAACCATTTAACCATAGAAC
>JAOZOF010000268.1 GCA_029933425.1 Marinilabiliaceae bacterium | reverse complement strand
TAGTTAAATGTCGATCCTGCCAGTCTGAAGTTATCTTTCCAACTGATATTAAGTTCCCATCCTTTGGTTATCAGGTCGGCAGCATTCTCTTTAGGCTCAGATGTACCAAGAACGGCAGGAAGCTGCTTCGACTTGGTTAACATATTAAGTGTATTACGATGGTAATAGTCGAACGAACCGGAAAGTCTGTTCCTCAGGAATCCGAAGTCAACGCCATAGTTTGTAGTTTTTACGGTTTCCCATGTAAGTGATCCTGAAACGATTCCGGGAGCATAAAGTGTTGTTTGCTGATCGTGTGTGTTACCTGTGATTATTGCACTTGTTTTACCCGAGTGCATTGTAGGAAGGTAAGCATAAGCACCCACATCCTGGTTACCGAGACTTCCATACGAGAAACGGGGCTTCAGAGATGAGATTATGTTACTTATGTTATCAAAGAACCCTTCGTTAGCAATATTCCAGCCTACAGATACAGAAGGGAAGAATCCGAAACGGTCATCATGCGGGAAACGTGATGTTCCGTCGTACCTTCCGTTGAATTCAACGAGATACTTACTTTTGTAATCATAACTGAAACGGAAGAAGCCACTTCGTGTTGACCAGTCTGTGATCGATTCTCCAACCTCACGGTCGCCGGTAGCAAGCTGGATACTCGGAACACTGGGACTGATAAGGTCTTTACGATATGCTCTAAAATCTTCGTTATACCTGTACTCCTGGTTATAACCAACTAACACATGAAAATGGTGTGAATTGAAAGTCTTATCAAGATCGGCAAAAATATCGTACACATTCTGACGCTCTGCCCATGATCTTCTTTGTGCATCCGCCACAGGATGAACAGTTCCGGTAATATCCGGACCATTTTTGTACTCAACTGGCAGCCAATATGATTTGTTGGTCCAGTTATTACGCATAAAACTGGCACGGCCGGTAAGGGTAAGAAGATCTTTGATCAAAAATATTTTAGCCGTAAATGCCGTTGAAAACCTGTTATTGTATGACAACGAACGGCCGCCTTCCGACGCTGCTCCGTAAAGCCCTGCCCCTGCATAGGTCCACGAACCGTCAGGATTCTTGGGAATATCGGTAGTAGAAAGGTTGTAAAGCGAATTGTAGTTAATTCCCTGCGCAGGTTCATCGTCGGTATCGTAAGCGTAGTATGAGTTATTTGAGAGGTGTAACCACTTGGTCAGTTCAAAGTCAAGCTTAGTACGCATGTTGTACTTGTCGTATTTCTCGTCACTGTAGTTAAACACACCGTTATCCCTTGAGTATCCGCCCGACAAAAAGTAACTAACTTTATCACTTTTCCCCGAAATGGTTACATTATGCATCTGCGACATTGCATTTTTCTTTATCGCATCCTCAAACCAGTTTGTTCTTCCTGCGTAAAGGTAACGGGTTTCATCTTCAGGATTGAGCATAACTTCAGTACCGTCTTCAACCATCTGCTTTAAGAGGTCCCAGCTGCTGTTACCCCAAACATTTTTAAGACTGTACCAGCCGCCTGCTCCAAGCACTCTTTGCTGTTGTACCAGATAGGGATCATAGATCAGGTCGGGTTTGTAAATCGGATTCTTGAAAGAGATGTTCATGTTGTACGAAACTGAAAGCTTCTCGGATGAAGCCTTTTTTGTAGTTACCAGAACAACACCGAAAGCAGCTCTTGCTCCGTAAATGGCAGCAGAAGCAGCATCCATCAATGTTGAAACACTTTCAATGTCATTCGGGTTAAGTTCCATGAACTGATAGATATCTGAAGGAATACCGTCGATTATGATCAACGGATTACCACCTGAAAGTGATTCAACCCCCCTGATGTTAATATTCGGTACCGCATTGGGTTTACCGTTACTAACCGTGATGTTCAGGTTAGGAATAGCTCCCTGCAGACTTTTAACAGGATTGCTCAAAACACGGTTCTCAATGTCTTTTGCAGTTACCTGCTGTACAGCACCGGTAAGGTTTGTTTTCTTTTTTGTTCCATATCCGATCGAAACCACCTCATCGAGTGTAATGGATGATTCCATCAGGGTTACATTGATCTCTTTCCTGCCTGCAACATGTATCTCCTGAGAATCAAAACCTATAAATGAATACACCAAAATTGCATCAGGATCATCAATAGTTATTGCATAGGAACCATCAGGGTTTGTGATCACTCCATGAGTGGGATTGTTTTTATCATATACATTGGCTCCAACAATAGGATCGCCGTTCCTTTCTATGACCTTTCCGGTAACCGTAATGCCCTTCTGCTGTTGTCTAATATCAAAAACGGGAGAAATAATAATGTTATTATCAACCCATTGAAATTTCACATTCTGTCCGGAAAATATCCTGGAAAGAATTGATTGAACATCTTCTCCGCTGACATTTACATTAACAACCTTGTTCACATCGATCAGATCTTTATTGTATATAAAAACAAAATTTGTTTTCTTCTCGATCTGAAATAGCACCTTTTCTATCGTGCTGTTTTTCATCGATAGGGTTATTTTATTTGATCCCGAATTTATCTGACCCGCATGAACTTGCGTTATGCTGAGAAGTATTAAAATCATTATTAATCTCATTGTCATTACAATTTTTTGCAGGGGAATATCATGAACATCCCACACAGATTTCATTTTTTTCATATCTTTGTATGATTAAATTTAAGATTTAATTAATAAAAAACTTTTGTTTTTTAGATGTGGGTAATGGGCCAACATTACCTGCATCTTTTTTTAGGGATACGTTTTATTTCTTCATAGGCAACTTATTTTTTACCGGTTAATATTATTTCTGTTATCTTCAGATATTATCACTTCTGCTTTCGTAATTTCGCAGTTGGCATTACGTTCAGGTTTAATGTAAGTATATTTAACAGGTGCTGTCAAGGTTAATATGTACAATATCTGGTCAAGTGTTTCATTCTCAAAAGTGGCATTATACCTGTAGTTTGCGATCTTTGAGTTCATCAGAGTGATCGACACATTATAATTATGTTGGAGCACTTTAGCAATCTCCGATAATTTTGTATCCCTGAAAATGAGTTTTCCTTCTCTCCAGGCTATGTACCGATCAATATTATTACTCTCCTTAATGTTCAACTGCTTCTCCTTTTTATTATAAACAGAGACCTCTCCCGGCTTTAGCATGACCTCCTTACCATTCAGGCCCAAAGCTACTTTCCCTTCAACCAGGGCAACAACAATGTCTTTACTGTCATCGTAAGAACTGATGCTAAAAACCGTACCGTAAACTTTCACGTCCGGTCCGGGATTATGAACAATAAAAGGTTTTTCAGATTTTTCAATTTCGAACACTGCCTCTCCAAGAAGTTCTACTTCACGTGCTTTACCGCTAAACGAAACAGGATATTTTATTTCAGATCCTGAATTAAGCCAGACCTTGGAACCATCGGGAAATTCAAAGTTCAGGCGTCCTCCTACCGGTGCCTTTATCGTTACAGGTGCTGCCTTTTGAACTGCAGTATTCTCAGCCATCTGACCAGTACTTACTTTTAATTTACCGGTTTGAAAAAACCATATTGCGATCGCCATGAGCGGAATGATGAGAACACCTGCAACCCTGCCATACCAAATTAATGTTTTTTGTAACGGCGTAATGCTATGCAACTTATCAATATTCTTCCGCGTTTTCATCCATAAATACGACACCTCTTTATCTGATACAGCCGGAGGGTTAAATTTCAATAAAGCAACACTTTTGTATGCTTCTTCAAATTCATTGGTATATTCAGGATGCTCTTTTTTCCATTCTGACCAATGCTCATCAAGTTCTTTTTTCTTTCCTGATGCCCATTCTACAAAATGATCATCAGCAAGTAACTTCTCGTAAATATCTTTGTTAAATCTATCCATCTTCATTGTTTCTATATATAGGAGGGGGAAAAAAGATTTTATACTCAAAAAAAATACTTTTTTTAGCATTTAATGCAATTAACTTCTAAATAAAAGTTAATAACCGGTATAAAATTCAGTGAATGTCTATATTCTGGAATGAGGCTTTGCCAATACCCTTTCTTATCTTTTCAAGGCTTCGGAACAAAAGATTACGTACCGATTGTACATTCATCTGCAATATGATGGAAATATCATTGAAGCTTAAGTTATTGTAAAACCTTAGAAAGATGATCTCGCGCTGACGTGAGGTTAACTTTTGAATTTCATAATTGATCCTTGCTTTCACCTCTTCATTCTCTTCCGACTCAATAATAATATCCTCTGCCGAAAGAGTAAAGGGATCATTGATATCATTTTCGTCAAAAGTGTCTAAGTTTAAACCTTTTACCGTATTGATCAATTCTCTTCGCAGAATGATGATAAGGTAAGATTTCACATTTTCAACCTCGCTTACACTCTCACGCCTGTCCCATAGTCTGATAAACATCTCCTGTATCACATCCTTAACCATATCGGACACAGGAACTATCTTAAGACCGTAAAAATACAGATCGCTGAAGAAACTACGGAATATCTCTCCCAAAGCATCAATATCCCCATTCTTATATCTAAGCCACAGTAGGTTGCGATCGGACATACGGATAACAATTTTTAACAAATATATATTTAATTCCAATAGTGGCCAAAACATTAAATTGCTAATGTTGGTTTTTGCTTATTCCTGTTTTTACTCCTTTCCGTCGTCCTGAATTTAAGAAAAACCCTTAATGGAAAAGGGGAAAAGACATCTCGTTAAACTTGTCAGCATAGCAAATAGTTTCTGCTGATCAGGATCGTTTATCTTGTTGTTCACCCTTTTCTTCAATTAAAAATAAGAAAACTTATATTTGTAAGAATAAATTGTTACAGTTACCTTAAAAGAGTACAAAATTTAGCATCGTTCTGAATGAAAAATGAATTTTTACTTCCCGATTATCTTGTGTTTATTGCATATGCACTGGTCATACTTG
>JAOZOF010000267.1 GCA_029933425.1 Marinilabiliaceae bacterium | reverse complement strand
CAATGAAACTGATGGGTATCGAACCGCTTAAACCCAGTTTTGAAAGCATCAGAATTAAACCACAGATCGATACCCTGAAGTGGGCTAAGATCAAATTTGCATCGATCAAAGGGGATGTCCTCCTGAGCATTGAGCATGGTCATGAGAAAGAATTCAAACTGGATGTAACCCTCCCTGCCAACACAAAAAATAACGAAGTGTGGCTGCCAGATACAGGAAACAGATACAACCTTTTTTTGAACGGAGAAAAAATAAAAGCAAAGAGAGAAAGGAATTTTCTTGTTGTTGAAGGGTTGGGGTCTGGAAGGTATGAGTTCAGGCTTACCGGAAACTAAAAACCGGGGGCCTCGCTTGAAGCGAGACCCTCGGTAAATAACCTTACTTTTTTCTGCAGGTTTTAATACCAAACGGAGCATACAGCGGGCACCAGTTTATCAAAGCCGTAAAGATTGGGACAATACCTATCAGGCCCCACCAGCTTTGGAAGTGATATCCTGCCGCTCCAATTACTAACCCTAAAACGATACGAATAATTTTGTCTGCTTTTCCTACGTTCTTTTCCATAATACTATTTTTTAAAATTTAACTTTTTTGTTTCCACCTTGATATCCGTTTCTTCAACAGAAGATGTCCCGCATGTACCAAAACCGAGTAAAGCATACAGCGGACAACATTTTTTCATCGAAGTAAGCAGTAGTACCCCTGCAATAACAATGATTACGTTTCCGATAGTTCCTGATATTGTGCCTGTAAAATATAAAACAGAGGCAGTCAAAGCCAGTGCTAAACGGATAATCCGGTCAATTTTTCCAACATTGTGCATTTTCCTTTTTTTTTAATTAACATGTGACAAAGATAGATGAGGAAATAATAAAAGTTTGTGACCTAAGTTACAGAGGTTTTAAAATTTTAATACTACCACGTTTTAATGATACCAGGTTTTGTCTTTCAAGGTTCTTCAACAATCTTGAAATTACTTCCCTTGCGGTTCCCAGTTCATTTGCCAACTGCTGATGGGTAATAAAAATTTTGTCTACATTATTTTCATAATTTTTCTTTAAAAACTCCAGCAATCTTTGGTCAACACTTTTAAAAGCGATATTGTCAACCAGCATCAGTACTTCATCAATCCTGACATAAAAAAGTTTCATCACAAACCTTCTCCAGGTTTTGTACTCATCCATCCAGGCTTTAACTTTTTCGGCAGGAATCAATATCAAAACAACATTGGATGTTGTTACGGCTTCTGCCTTGCTTTTCCTGTCATTCAAACATGACGTAATTGACAATATGCAGCTCTCGCCTTTTTCAATACTGTATAAAACTATTTCTTTACCCGACTCATCAGACCTTCTAACCTTGACAGAACCTTCGAGCAGAAGAGGTATGTCCTTAATAAATGCACCTTCTCTTAAAATTATCTCACCCCGGTTTAATTCAATACGTTTTTGTTGCCGTATCTCATGCAAAAGCTCTTTTTCAAACCTTTCAAGCTCTTTCGAATAGTCCATATCCATAGTTTAGTCATTAATTGTTTTCTTTCAGAATCTCTTTCAGCACAGCAGTCCTGTGTTTGACGTCAGCCGTTATGGCATATACGGAAACGGTAGCTCCAGCGATGGCATCAACATTCTTTCCCACTTCCAGTTCTCTTGATATATCGTACTCCCTGAACTGCTTCAACCATCCTTTTACCGTTATTTCCTGCCCGTGCGTAGCCTGATAATTGTAAACGGTCACATTTTTTACTACACCGCCATAATCAAAAAAAATAAAATAATCGAAATATTCGGAATCAAAATCGGGCTGGTTGTTGCCGGCAACGGAGCATCCACCGGCCCTGCAACTGTTAACCCTGCCTACGTAAACATATTCCACCTCTTTGTTTGAAACACCGGCAGGAAGCTTAAAAAAGCTTCCTGGCAGTACATCACGCATCCCTGCACCTACATCAACTTTCTCCAACTTTACATCTTTAATGCCTGTAATTTTATACAGCTCTTTTTTCAGTTTTTTCGGATAAGGATTGAAGTTACCCTGTGCAGATACATGAATATTTATTAAAATGGCAATAGCAATTAACACTTCTCTTTTCATAAACATAATGTTTAAAACATCAACCCGATACCGGCATTGAATATCTTACTGTAGTTGTCGGCAGCTGCTGATTTCAGGAACTGCATATCCGCCTTTGCAACCACATTTTTTGTTAAATGCAATGTTAACCCGGTAGTTATCACATCATTTTTATATGCAGGGTTTTTAACCACACCGGCAACAACAGAATTATGGGTATTAAAATGCTCATACCGCAAAAAAGATGTCAACGATGCTTTAACCTTACTAATGGAATTAAAAACATTGTAACCTGCCTCAATGTAATACCCAGTCATAGAGCTGCCAAGGTCAGCGACTGGTTCTGTACCTCCTCCAAAGAAGTTATACTGTCCGGTATTGCTAATTGAAGTGAAATAATATTGCCCCCTGAATGTGAAACCGCTTCTGGAGTACCTGGCATCGACCCCAACCATTGAAATCCCGACAACAGAAGAATCTGCCGCAGCTTTCAATTCCTTATCGTTTTTATCTAAACCGTTATAGAGGGTGCTTTGCGTTTTTCCGAAATAACCGGACAAACCAACGTTTAACCCCCGTATTCCGTAATATTCAACTTTTCCGGTAAAGTTTGGCGAACTGATATATGATTCCGCCCCCTTCTGCCTTCCGCCCCTGAAACCTTTCTGCCCGCTAAATTTCAACGAACCGTCATACCCATTAAACCCGTTAACAACATACAACTGATACCTAATTTTTGCCTGAATGACGTTGCCTGTCAGCCCTACTCCAATCTCACGCCATGTGGAAGGGGCGATGTACTGGTCGATAAAAGGGCGCTCAACACCGTTAAAAGCGGTTGGCTCATGATATTCGTTGATTATCCCCATCGGAATAAGCATGAGGCCTCCTCGTATGTTAACAAAATTGTTCAGCCTGTACTGCAGAAAAGCCTGCTCAATGTACACCTCCTTGACATGCTCAAATTCAACTTCAGAAATAAACTGTATCCGTTTGCTGAAATTGTAACCGAACAGCAATACCATCCGGTGTACGTCCAGATTGCCGTTGTCGTACACTCCCGAATTTAACGGTTGGTTATAATGGACCTCACCATACCCCCCGATAAGAAGCTTTCCGTCTGTTGACAACAGTTTTTCTGCACTGTTCACATATTTATTGTTAAGGGAATCTGTTTGCTGCGCATAAATAAGATTTGTCGCAACAATTAAGACTAAAAGTAATTTTGTTTTCATCTGACTATTAATTTAGATTAATTATTAATAGTGCAAATATAAACAGGTCAGGTTACCCCTGAAATACCAATAAATGGGGATTTTTATCAGATAAGTTCGGCAGGTGAGATATTTTCTGTATCGATAATTCCTTTCAGAATTGCATAAACAGTAAGCCCTGAAACCGATTTGATACCGGTTTTTTCGGTAATGTTTTTACGGTGAGTTATAACTGTGTGGATGGATATGTACAGTTTGTCCGCTATTTGCTTGTTCGAAAACCCCGAAGCAACAAACCGAAGGATTTCTTTTTCTCTTTTGGTAAGCTCCTCTCCTGTCAGTTCTTTTTTCACACCTTCACCATCATCAAAATGTGAGTTGACTATTTCAAGTATTTCCCGGGAGCCGGTCTCAATGGATATTGTTGAAATGCCTGAATTTTTATCGATAAAACCATTATCCCGGACTGAAACAAATACTAATTTTATTTTCCTATTCTTATTTATCTCCTCAATAGCTGAATGCCGGAAGCAATCATCAGGGCAAAAAACAACTCTCTTTTCTGACCTCTCTTTTACATGCTTCATTAACTGATCAGCAGAGTCAAGGATTACAACCTCGTTAAGCGGGTTCCGTTTTAGTATCGCAGCCAGCCCTTCTCTGATGATATCTTCATTTTGTATGATAAATATCCTGCAGCTCATCCTCTCATCTCTTTTTCGATTGCCATTACCCTAGGAACTAAAATTACATCCTCAATCCGGGCATGGTCCATGATATCCTTCTCAAAACGCGACAAAGTAATTAAAAATTCATTGCACAAATCCTGATCGTAAACAGGGCTTATATACATCAATAATAAATTTCTTAAATCATTTATCTGATTCTCAACATTGGTATGTTCGTTTTTAAAATCGATAATCCTGAAATCTCTTTTTTCGTTCAGGTTATTGTTTATCAGATTAACTACATACGGAAACACTACATTTTCTTCATCCCGGATGTGCTGAAGCAACTCCTTCTCATATTTTTTATAAAACAACTCTATCAAACCAATCTCCTCTTTCCCGGGGCCGGAATTGCTTAACATATTTGTCAGTTGAGATTCAAGCTTGGGCAGGATGTATTCAGTATAATATTTGTGGGTTTGTTTTAAATAATCGAGGATAAGAAGTGGTGAGAAAGATAATAACTCCTGTTCGGGAAAATAATCTTCGTTATGGAAAGCATTTACAATAGCAAGAAAAAATGATTTGTCAATTCCGTTTTCTATACAAATCTGCTCAACAGTTTTATCCCCGAAACCAAGTTTTATTCCAAAACGGTTTATTACAGGAAGTAGGTGATAGTTAGCCTTAATTAAAGCGACCATCTTATCTTTCTCAGTAAAAATCTGCATGATTACCTATTTAATCTTTTCTGCACACTATGTTACCCCAAAAGCCGGAATAGCATTAGAAGCATTACCCCGGCTTTTCATTTGTTTACTGATCCGATGACCCGGAGTCATCGGATCAGTATCAATCCCTAATTATTTTGCATAACTTATAGCCCGTGTCTCGCGGATCACAGTGATCTTGACCTGACCCGGATAGGTCATTTCGGTCTGTATCTTACGTGCAATATCGTATGACA